>JADKCZ010000001.1:627274-940911 GCA_016718565.1 Anaeromyxobacter sp.
GGGGTGGCGGCGCCGTCGGCGATCTCCGACATGACCGCGGCCATCTCGGCGCGCGAGAGGGACTGGGCGTCGAGGAGGCGCGGCAGGGCCTGCTGGATCACGGGCGCCCCCCGCCGGTCAGGCGGGCCAGCCAGTTGGCCAGCAGCGGCTTGCCGGCCTCGGTCAGGATCGACTCGGGGTGGAACTGCACGCCCTCCACCTCGAGGGTGGCGTGGCGCAGGCCCATGATCTCCCCCTCGGCGGTCCAGCTGGTCACCTGGAGCTGCGGCGGCAGGGTGGCGCGCTCCACCACCAGCGAGTGGTAGCGGCCGGCCTGGAAGGGCGCGGGCAGGCCGGCGTAGAGGCCGGCGCCCCCGTGGTGCACCGGGCTGGCCTTGCCGTGCACGATGCGGGCGTTGCGGATCACCTTGCCGCCGAAGGCCTGGCCGATGGCCTGGTGGCCCAGGCACACCCCCAGGATGGGCAGGTCGCCGGAGAGCTCGCGGATGGCGGCCAGGGTGCAGCCGGCCTCGTCCGGGGTGCAGGGGCCGGGCGACAGCACCAGCCCGTCCGGCCCGAAGGCGCGGATGCCGGGCACGTCGATCTGGTCGTTGCGGAAGACCTTCACGTCGGCGCCCAGCTCGCCCAGGTACTGGACCAGGTTCCAGGTGAAGGAGTCGTAGTTGTCGATCATCAGCACGCGAGGGGCGCTCATGAGCGGCCTCCCGACCTGGACCCGGACCGCGACCCCGGCTTCGACTTCGACCCCGACTTCGACCCCGGCTTCGACCCCGGCTTCGACCCCGGCTTCGACCCCGGCTTCGACCCCGGCTTCGACCCCGGCTTCGACCCCGGCTTCGACCCCGACTTCGACCCCGGCTTCGACCCCGGCTTCGACGGGCCCTTCACCCTGGCGGCCGGCCGCTGGGCGGGCGGCCTCGCCACCGCGTCGAGCACCCGCGCCTCGGCCTGGGCCACCGCGGTGAAGACCGCCCGCGACTTGCTCACGGTCTCCTGGTACTCGGCCTCCGGCACCGAGTCGTAGACCAGGCCGCCGCCGGCCTGCACCGACACGGTGCGACCGCTGGCCATGAGCGTGCGGATGGCGATGCACAGCTCCATGTTGCCGCCCCGGTCGAAGTAGCCCACCGCGCCGGCGTAGGGGCCGCGCCGCGAGGGCTCGAGCTCGTCGATGATCTGCATGGCCCGCACCTTGGGCGAGCCGGAGACGGTGCCGGCGGGGAAGCCGGCCTGCAGGACGTCGACCGCCGAGAGGCCAGGGGCCAGGCGCCCCTTCACCTCCGAGACCAGGTGCATGACGTGGGAGTACCGCTCCACCGTCTTCAGGGCCGTCACCTTGACCGAGCCCACCGCCGAGACGCGCCCCACGTCGTTGCGCCCCAGGTCCACCAGCATGACGTGCTCGGCGTTCTCCTTGGGGTCGGCGCGCAGCTCAGCCTCCAGCGCCGCGTCCTCCGCCGGCGTGGCGCCGCGCCGGCGGGTGCCGGCGATGGGGCGCAGGGTCACCTCGCCCTCCTCCAGCTTGATGAGGGTCTCGGGCGAGGAGCCCACCAGCGCCTGGTCGCCGTCCTTGAGGAAGAAGAGGTAGGGCGAGGGGTTGACCCGGCGGAGCGCCCGGTAGATCTCGAAGGGGGGCACCGAGACCTCGGCCTGGAAGCGCTGGGCCAGCACGATCTGCTGGCAGTCGCCGGCCCGGATGTACTCCTTGGCCCGCTCCACCGCGGCCAGGTAGGCCTGCTTGGAGACGCGCGGCCGCAGCACGGCGGGGCGGGCGCTGGAGCGGACGCGCCGATCGACCAGGGGTCGGGCCAGCGCCCTGAGGCGGGCCGCCAGGCGGGCCACCGCCCGCTGGTAGAGGGCCTGCGGGTCGTCGCCGAAGTCGCAGCGCACCTCCTGGATGAGGTGCAGCGAGTGGCGGACGTTGTCGAAGGCCACCACCTCGTCGTAGTCGCCCAGCAGCACGTCCGGGAAGCCCAGCTCGTCGGGCGTGCTGATGGGCACGCGGGGCTCGAAGAGGCGGACCGCGTCGTAGGACACGTGGCCCACCAGGCCGCCGGAGAAGCGCGGCGTGCCCGGGACGCGCACCGCGGTGTGGCCCACCAGGGCGGCGCGGATGGCGTCGATGGGATCGGAGGGGTCGCCCAGCTTCCAGCGCAGCACCCGGCGCGGGCCGGCCCCCAGGAAGCTGAACCGGGCGCTCCGCTCCCCTCCCTCCACCGACTCGAGCAGGAAGGCGTGGCGCTGGCCGCGGGACAGCTTGAGGAAGGCCGAGACCGGGGTCTCGGTGTCGGCGTCCACCTCCACGCGCACCGGGACGGCGCGGCCGGGACGGCAGAGCTTCAGGAAGGTCGGGAGGTCAGGCTGGGGGCGCACGTCAGCGCCAAAGAAACACCGTCACGCCGTCACCCGGCGTGCAGGCCCTGCGATCTCCACCACGTCGCGCGACACGATCCGGTTCTGCCGGTCCACCAGCACCACGGTGGGCTTGAAGCCCTGGGCCTCCGCCTCCTCCAGCTCGGCGAAGGTGGCCAGGATCACCAGGTCGCCCGGCTTGTTGAGGTGGGCGGCCGCCCCGTTGATGCAGATGACGCCGCTGCCGCGCTGCCCCTTGATGGCGTAGGTCTGCAGGCGGGTCCCGCGGGTGATGTTCCAGACGTGGACCGCCTCGTACTCCCAGATGCCGGCGGCCTCGAGGAGGTCCTCGTCGATGGACACCGAGCCCTCGTAGTCGAGGTCGGCGTGCGTCACCGTGGCCCGGTGGATCTTGGACTTGAAGAAGGTCCGGCGCATGGGGACTCCTTTCTTACCCGGGCGGCCCCGGCCCCGCAAGGGCGCCTGGGGTGGCCAGCCAGCCGCGCACCGCCTCGCGCAGGTCCTGGGGCTGGAAGGGCTTGCCGAGCTGGGGCTGGCCGACCTGCGCCAGGAACTCCCGGGCCCGATCGGTGAAGGCCCCGCCGGTCATGAAGACCACCCGGCGGGCCAGCGCCGGCCGCGCCAGCGACAGGGCCTCCCACAGCTCCATGCCGGAGAGCTGCGGCATCATCAGGTCGCACAGCACCAGGTCGAAGGCCTCGCCGGCCTGCAGCCGGGCCAGCGCCTGGCGCGGGTCGGACAGCGCCACCACCTCGTGGGCCGAGAGCAGCCGGCGGATGGTGGAGCCGATCAGCGGCTCGTCGTCGATCACCAGCAGGCGGGCGCGGGCCGGCCCGGGCGCAGGGGCAGGGGCAGGGGCAGGACCTGGGTCCGGGGCGGCTGCCGGAGGCGCCTCCAGCCCCTCGGCCGGGGGCAGGTGCACGCTGAAGCGCGCGCCCTGGCCCTCCACGCTCTCCACCTCGATGCGCCCGCCCAGCGCGGTGACGATGCCGTGGCACACCGAGAGCCCCAGGCCGGTGCCGGCGCCGACCGGCTTGGTGGTGAAGAAGGGCTCGAAGATGCGCGCCCGCGCGGCCTCCGGGATGCCCGGGCCGTCGTCGGCCACCTCCACCACCGCCCAGCCGTCGGGCGCCGTCCGGCTGGTGACGCGCACCGTGTGGCGGTCGGCGCCGGCGTCGCCCACCGCCTGTCCGGCGTTGACCAGCAGGTTGAGGAAGACCTGGCCGAGCTGGAACTCCGGCGCCCGCACCGCCGGCACCGGCCCGAGCGCCACCACCAGCGCGGCGCGGTGGCGCAGCTCGTGCTGCGCCAGCTTGAGGGCCGTCTCCACCTCGGCCAGGACGTCCACCGGGCGGCGCTCCTCGACCTCCACGCGCGAGACGGCCTTCAGGTCCCGCACCACGCGCGCCACCCGGCGGGTCCCCTCCTCGGCGTCCTCCAGGGCCCTGGCCACCTCCTCGGCGCGCGGGTCACCGCGCAGCGGCCCCACCCGGTCGAGGGCGAAGGCCAGGTTGGCGGCCACGAAGGTGAGCGGGTTGTTGATCTCGTGGGCCATCCCGGCCGCCAGCGTGCCCACCGAGGCCAGCCGCTGGGCGGTCTCGGCGCGGCGCCGCTCGGTCAGGTCGCGCGCGGCGTAGACGCCCACCTCCAGCCCGTCGTGGGCCACCAGGGTGAGCCCGACCTCGGCCTCCACCCGCCGCCCGTCCGGGCGCGCCAGCCGCCCGTCGAGCACCAGGGCGCCCTCCGCCCGCAGCCGGGCCCAGGCCCCGCCCCAGCCGGCCTCCTCGAAGGCGCCGTCCAGCTCCCACAGCGAGTGGCCCAGCAGCTCGGCGGTGGTCCGCTCCAGCAGGCGGCCCGCCGCCTCGTTGGCGTAGGTGACGAGCCCGCTCGGCTCGATGAAGAGGACCGCCGTGAAGTTCCGGTCCAGCGCCACCTGGGCCAGCCGCAGCGAGCGGGTGGCCAGGCGCTGCTCGGTCACGTCCACGGCCACGCCGCCCACCAGCGGCTGCCGCCCCGGGCGTGGGATGCGGAACTTCACCACGTCGTGGGTCCGGCCGGCCCGGCGCAGGTCGCCCCGCATGCTCTCGCCGGTGGCCAGGATGTGGTCGTTCTCGGCGGTGGCGGCCTGGCCCGCGGCGCCGGGCAGGGCCTGCGTGGGCGTCTCGCCGAGGAGGTCGGGGCCGGGGCGCCCCATCATGCGCTCGAAGGAGCGGCTGGCGGCGCGGAGGCGCTGCCGGGCGTCGAGGAGGAAGAGGGCGGCCGGGCTGTGCACCAGGAAGGCGTCCACCAGCGCCTCGGTCTGGCGCCGGGCGGCGTCGGCCCGCTCGCGCTCCTCCAGCGCCGCCGCGAAGAGCAGCGCGGCCGTGAGGCTGACGCCGAGGAGGAGCTGCACCTCGTAGCGGGTGGCCAGCGGCCCCTGCGGCGGGCCGACCAGCTCGAGGCCGCTGGCGGTGCTCCAGGCCGAGAGGAAGGCCACCGCCGCCCCCAGCAGCGAGGCCCCGCGCAGGCCGAAGCGGATGGCGGCCCACCCCAGCACCGGCAGGAGCAGGTAGCCGCGCTCCAGGTGCAGCGAGTGGCCGGTGCCGAAGACCGCGTAGGCCGCCAGCCCGCCGCCCAGGACCAGCAGGGCGGCCTCGGCCAC
Source organism: Anaeromyxobacter sp. (assembly GCA_016718565.1). Lineage (NCBI taxonomy): Bacteria > Pseudomonadati > Myxococcota > Myxococcia > Myxococcales > Anaeromyxobacteraceae > Anaeromyxobacter > Anaeromyxobacter sp. The sequence goes on from JADKCZ010000001.1 coordinate 632,289, forward strand.
CCGGCGCGCCGTCCAGGGGAGCCAGAGCCGGCTCGGCGCGTTCCAGGCCAGGATGGCGGGCGCCAGCACCAGGACGCCCAGGGCGTTGCCGGCCCACCACTGCACCCAGTTGGTGGCGAAGGCCACCTTGGGCGAGCCGTAGGTCAGCAGGAGCGCCGCGGTCCCCAGGAGGGAGCTCAGCGCGGCGCCCAGCCCCGACCCCAGCACCACCAGCGCCAGCGTGTCGCGCAGCGGCCGGCGCACCAGCGCCCGGCCCCCGGCCACCCGGCGCACCAGGGCGGCGCCCACCACCCCCTCCACCACGTCGGCCAGCCCGAAGGCGACGGCCAGGTGGGGCCTCCGGTCGACGACCGCGCCGGCCACCACCTCGGCGGCCAGCACGGCGGCGAGGTACCAGCGCCACCGCGGGCCAGGCGACAGCAGCAGCACCGCCAGGAGCAGGCCGCTGGCCGGCCAGAAGGTGGCGAAATCGCCCTGGGTGGCGGTCAGCTCGTCGCCCAGGCGGCACAGGGCGAAGTAGAGGACGCCGAAGGCCACCACCCGGAGCGCCGGCCGCTCCGGCGGCGCGCCCGCGGCGGGCGCCAGGTCGGTGTCGCTGTCGGCGCGGTGGGGCATCGGGTCCGACGCTAGCAGGCCGGGCGCGGCGTGTCCGATTGTGGCACCCGGCCCCGTGGGGTAAAGACCGCCCGTGTCCTCCCCGGTCGCCGCCCGCCGCCTCGCGCTGATGGCGGCCGCCCGCCACGACCCGCAGGCCTTCCTGCGGTTCGAGCCCGGCCGGCTGCGCTTCTCGCTGGGCACCTCGCTGGCCGACCTGGCCGTGCCGGTGGAGCTGGCCGCCGACGCCCGCGCCATCGTGCGCGGCGCCGCCGCCGAGGTGGCGCTCCTGCTGGCCACCCACCACAAGCGGCTGGTCCCGCCGGACGAGCTCGACCGCCTGCTGCTGCGGGAGGACGCCGCCGCCCTGCCGGTGGTGCCGCCCACCCTGGCCCCGGCGGCCGGCGGCCCCGACCTGCGCGCCGCCGCCGGGCTGTGCTTCGCCTGCCACCCGGCGCTGCCCGGCGGGCTGGCCGGCGCCTGGCTCGGCAAGGGCGGCAAGGGCCGCTCGCTGGTGGGGCTCTGGATCGAGCTGACCCGCCGGGCGCTGGAGGAGGCGCCGGCGGCCCGCGGCGAGGAGACCCCGCTCATCGTGGCGCTGGCCCTGGCGGCCGAGACCGCGGCCGCCGAGGGCGTCGTCAGCGCCGCCCTGCCGCCCACCTCCGCCGACCGCTACCTGCGCGCCGCCGCCATGACCGCGCTCTGGGTGGCGGGCCGCACCGGGCTGACGCGCGCCTTCCGCGACGCCGGCCGCGCCGCCGACGACCCGCTGCTGCTGAAGGCCGAGGTGGCGCTCTCCCCGGCGGCGCTGCTGGGCGGGCGCCAGGCCGCGGCCGGCAACGGCTCCACGCTCTACGGGCTGGAGCTGCTGGCCGGGGTGCCGCGGGCCGACGACCTGGTGGCGCGGCTGCTGGGCGGCGCCGAGGAGGGTCCGCTGCGGGCCGAGCTGGCGGCGGCCCTGGCGGCCGACGAGGCGCTGGCCGGGCGGGCCGAGCAGGCGGTGGCGGTGGCGCGGCTGCGCGATGCCGTCGTGGCCGCGGTGCTGCTGGCCGAGGGGCAGGGGCAGGAGGCGCGGGTGGCGCCGCTGCGCGAGCTGCTCTGCGCGCCCGGGGCGCTGGGGGCCGGGGCCGCCGACGTGGCGCCGCGCCAGGCCCTCTCCAGGCTGCTGGCGCAGGCCATGCCCGCGGGCGAGCCCGGGGCGCAGCTCGAGCGGGCCGCGCGGGCGCTGCGCGACTGGCGACCGCGCGAGCCGGCGGCGGTCTTCGGGCTGGCGCGCGAGCGGGCCCGGGCCGACTACGCGCAGGCCGCCCTGGGGCTGTGCGCCGACCTGGCCCTGGAGCGGCTGGCCCAGCCCGCCCGGCGCGCCCTGAGCTTCCGCACCGGCCGCGAGGCCGAGGGCGGCGCCGACGCGGAGTACGAGGCGGGGCGGCTGTACCGCCTCTCGGCGCGCCCCGGGCCGCTGCTGCGCACCGCCGAGGAGCGGCCGGTGGCCCACCTCTTCGCCGACGTGAAGGACTTCACCCGGCGCACCGCGCTGCTGGGGCAGGCCTCCATGGCCGAGTTCCTGCGGCGCGAGTTCTACCTGCCCATCCTGGTGGCGGCCAAGGAGCACTTCAGCGGGATGCGCCACCTGGCCGACCGCGGGGGCGTGCAGCTCAACAACCTGCTGGGCGACGCCATCAGCTTCTCCGGCCGCATCGAGGCCATGGTGGAGCTGGCCCAGGACATCCGGCGGGCCTTCGCCGCCTACGCCACGCGGCTGGGGCGCGAGGTGTCGGGCGAGGTGGTGCAGCGGCAGCTGGCGGCCATGGCCCAGGAGCACGACGCGGCGGTGGAGGCGGCCGGGCAGGACCGCCTGGCCGCCGAGGCGGCGCTGCTGGAGGCGGAGGCGGCCGCCGCCGGGCCGGCGACCGCCGCGTCGGCGCAGCGGGCGACGGCGCTGCGCGCCCGGGTGGCGCGGGTGGTGGCGCAGCAGGCCGGCGCGGTGGAGGCGCGCGAGCGGGCGCTGGCGCGGGCCCGCGGCGAGGGGCTGGAGGCCGGCGTCTTCATCAGCTTCGGCGCGGCCCCGCTGGTGGTGGCCATCGAGGACGAGGTCTTCGGGCAGAACCGGGTGGCCATCGCCGACAAGATCAACGAGTCGGCCCGCGGCACGGCGCGCGCCGCCCCGGCCCGCTTCCGCGCCGACGCCGAGCTGGCGGCCGAGCGGACCGCCCGCCTCAGCCCGCACCTGCAGCACGCCTGGAGCGTCTTCATCGGCCAGCCGCTGCAGCTGCCGGTGGGGGCCGACGCCGAGGCCCGGGCGCTGGAGGCGGCGCGCGCCGGCGACCTGGCGGGCGCCATGCGGGCGCTGGCCGGGCCGGTGCGCGAGGCGCTGGAGGCGGCCACGCGGTCCCCGGGCGAGCGGCCCGGCGACATCTACAACAGCGGGGCGGCCCTCTCGGAGGAGGCCCTGGAGGCCTTCCTGGCCGAGGTGGCCGACCAGCGGCTGGTGCGGCGCGTCGAGCTGCTGCCGGAGGACGTGCCGGAGCCGCTGCGGGCCTTCTTCTGGTTCGGCCGCGAGGCGCAGTCGCTGGTGGTCTGCTTCCACCCCGACGGCCGGGTGGCCGAGCTCTTCCGCCGCGTCGGCCAGGCCGCCTTCAAGGGGCTGGGCGGCGTGACCGTGTGGGAGCTGTGCGCCCCGGCCGGCGGCCCGGTGGCCCTGGCCGCCGCCCTGGGGCAGCGCTGGCTCAAGGGCGGCCAGCCCTAGCGCTTGGCCGCGGCCAGCTGGCGGTCGATGACCTGCTTCAGGTTCTCGAAGGGCACCGCCCCCACCACCTTCTCCCCGTTCACCACCATGGTGGGGGTGCCGTCGATGCCCAGCCGGGAGGCCTGCGCGTCGTCCTCCTGGATGCGGGCCTTGTTGCGGCCCGAGGCCAGCGAGGCCTTGAAGCGGGGGAGGTCGAGGCCGATCTCCCGGGCCCAGCGCTCGTAGGCGGCCGGCGAGAGCTCCTGCTGCGCCGCGAACATCTTGTCGTGCATGGGCCAGAACTTGCCCTGCTCGCGGGCCGCCTCGGCCGCCTCGGCCGCCGGCAACGCGTGCGGGTGGAAGGGCAGCGGCTTGTGCTTCCAGGCGATGCGGACCTTGTCGCCGTAGGCCGCCTCCACCTGCTTGAGCGTCGGCTCGACGCGCGAGCAGAAGGGGCACTGGAAGTCGGAGAAGACCACCACCGTGACCGGGGCCCTGGGGTTGCCCTTGACCGGGTCGTCGGGCCGCAGGTCGACCTTGGCCGGCGCGCCCGGGGCGGGCGCCTCGACCGCGGCGGCCGGGGCCGGGGCGGCGGGGGCGGCGGCCAGGTTGGCGTCGCAGGCCAGCCCGTGGAGGGCGGGGCCACGCCTGGCCCCCTTGGCGAGGAGCGCCTCGACCTTCTTGAGCTCCTCCTCGGCCACCGGGCGCATCATGGCGATGGGCAGCGCGCCCACCACCTGGCGGCAGTTGAAGAACATGGTGGGGGTGCCGTTGGCGCCCACCTGCTGGGCCAGCGCCTGGTCCTCGGCGACGCGCGGCTCACCCCGGCTGGCCGCCACGGAGGCCTTGAAGCGGGGCAGGTCGAGGCCGATCTCCCGGGCCCAGCGCTCGTAGGCGGCCGGCGAGAGCTCCTGCTGCGCCGCGAACATCTTGTCGTGCATGGGCCAGAACTTGCCCTGCTCGCGGGCCGCCTCGGCGGCCAGGGCGGCCGGGCGGGCGTTGGGGTGGAAGCCGAGCGGCTGGTGCTTCCAGACCACCCGGACCTGGCCGGGGAAGGCCTGCTCCAGCTCCTTGAGGGTGGGCTCGACGCGCGAGCAGAAGGGGCACTGGAAGTCGGAGAAGACCACCACCGTGAGCGCGGCGTCGGCCGGGCCGCGCGACGGGTCGTCGGGCCGCAGCGGCACCTTCTTGTAGACGGTGGCGGGCGCGGGCGGGGCGGCGGCGGGCTGGGCCGGGGCGGCGCCGGCCACCATCACCGGGGCCGCGGCGCCCTTCTCGATGAGCGCGGCGTAGACGCGGGACGCCGGCGTGCCGGAGGCCACCAGCGCCTCGGCCTTCTTGAGCTCCTCCTCCACCAGGGCGCGGAAGCTCTCGAAGGGCTGGGCGCCCGAGAGCTTGCGGCCGTTGACGAAGAAGGCCGGGGTGCCGGTGGCGCCCACCGAGGTGACCAGCGCCTGGTCGCGGCGGATGCGCGGCTCATGGGTCTTCTGCGCCAGCGCGGCCCGGAAGCGGGGCAGGTCCAGCCCCACCTGCGCGGCGGCCCGCTCCAGCGCCGCGGCGTCGAGGGCCGGGGCCGAGTCGAAGAGGGCGTCGTGCATGGCCCAGAAGCCGGCGTCGCCCTTCTGCACGCGCGCCTCCTCGGTCGCCAGCGCCGCCGGCAGCGCGCTCTGGTGGAAGGCCAGCGGGTTGTGCTTGAAGGCGAAGCGCAGCTTGCCCGGGTAGGCCTGCTCCAGCTGCTTGAGCGTGGGGCCCACCCGCTTGCAGAAGGGGCACTCGAAGTCCGAGGACTCCACCACGGTGACCAGCGCGTCGGCCGGGCCCTTGACGGGCGAGTCGTCCAGCGGGATCCGGTAGACGGCCTTGGGATCCTCCTGGGGGCGGGCCGGGCGGGGCGCGGCGGGCGCTCCCGCCGCGGCGAGCGCGGCGCCCGGGCGGGCCGGCTGTCCGCCGCCCACCAGCGCGCCGCGTGCGAAGTAGCCGACCGCGATGCCCACCACCAGCGCCAGGATCCAGCTGACCTGCTTCATGACGACTCCTCCTTCGACGGCGTGTTCGCGGCGGCGGGGCGGCGCGGGGCCGTCCGCCAGGGGGGTGGCTCAGGGACGGAAGGTGGCGGCGGCGCGCAGGAGCAGCGGCAGGCCGGTCGAGTCGCCGAGCGGCAGGCCGGTGTCGGCCTCGATGGAGAGGCCGAGCACGCTGGTGAGGCGGGTCTCCCAGGCGACGCCCAGCAGGAGCCAGCGCCAGTGCGGCTCCCGGCCGCGGGCGTTGGCCCAGTCGCCGGCGACGCGGAGCCAGAGCGGCGTGCCTGGGACGGAGACGCGGACGCCAGGCCGCAGCGCCACGTGCAGGTCCGGGGCGAGGCCCAGGCCGAAGGCCAGCTCGGGGCGGATGGTGAGGCCGGTCTGGGCGGCCGAGGACGGGATCTCCCAGCCGGCCAGCAGCTCGAGCTCCAGCACGCCGGCGCTGCCGGTCGAGAGCCCGGCCTCCACGCCGCCTGCGAGCGATCCCGCCAGGGCCAGGCCGGTGGGGACGCCCGAGGGGGCGCCGGAGGGGGCGAGCTGGGCGGGGGCCCGGGAGGGCAGGGCCAAGGCCAGCGCGCCCGCTGCGATGAGGGCGAGGGTGCGCACGGGGGGAGGAGACTACCCTTGCACCCTCGGAGGGGGCAAGGCGGCGCCCGCGACGCCCGCGGGTTGCCCCCACACCGGGGAGCCGCTATGGGGGCGCCGTGCTTCAGCCGTCCCCGCTCCCCGCGCCCGCGCTCACCCTCGACACCTCGGGGCTCCTCTGCCCCATCCCGATCGTCAGGACGGCGGCGGCGGTGCGGGGGCTCGAGGTGGGCGCCGTGCTGCTGGTGATCGCCACCGATCCGGGCATCGCCACCGACATGCCCCTGTGGTGCCGCGCCACGCGCCACGAGCACCTCGCGACCTTCCGCGACGGGCCGAGCTGGAAGAGCTACGTGCGCAAGCGAGGGCGGGGCTGATGGCGAAGCAGGGCAAGGCGATCGCGATGATCTCCGGCGGGCTCGACTCGACGCTGGCGGTGGCCATGATCCGCGCCCAGGGCGTGGCGGTGAAGGCCATCAACTTCTACACCGGCTTCTGCATCACCGAGACCCAGCGGCGCAAGGGCGGGCGGCAGGACGGCACGGTGCCGGAGAACGAGGTCCTGAAGGCCGCGGCGGACCTCGACGTGGACATCGAGTACGTCGACATCTCGGGCGACGCCTACATGAAGATGCTCCTCGAGCCGCGCTACGGGTACGGCGCCAACGCCAACCCGTGCGTCGACTGCCGCATCTTCATGATGAGGAAGGCCAAGGAGATCATGGAGGCCGAGGGGGCCGACTTCATCTTCACCGGCGAGGTGCTGGGGCAGCGCCCCAAGAGCCAGCGGCGCGACACCCTGTGGGTCATCGAGCGCGAGGCGGGGCTGAAGGGCAGGCTGGTGCGGCCGCTCTCGGCCAGGCTCCTGCCGCCGTCCATCCCGGAGCAGGAGGGGATCCTCGACCGGTCCCGGCTGGGCGACCTCAGCGGGAGGGGCCGGACCCGCCAGATCGCGATGGCCCGGGAGATGGGGCTGGTGGAGTGGCCCCAGCCGGCCGGCGGCTGCTGCTTCCTGACCGACGAGTCCTTCTCGAAGAAGTTCTTCGACATCCTCGGGCAGCGCGAGGTGGCCGGCGAGCCGCGGACCATCGACCAGCACGACGTGGTGCTGCTCACCACCGGCCGCCACTTCCGGCTCTCGCCGACCACCAAGCTGATGGTGGGGCGCACGGAGGTGGAGAACGGCACGCTGCAGACCTACGCCGACGGGTACGATCGGCTCATGGCGACCCGGCACACCGGGCCGGTCGGCCTGGTCGACGGCACGCCCACCTGGGAGGAGCGCCAGCTCGCCGCCGCCATCGTCGCCCGCTACGGCAAGGGGAAGGACGAGGCCGCGGTGGAGATCGAGTGGCGCGACGCCGACGGCGCGGTCGAGCTGCTCAGCGTGGCGCCGCTGGCCGACGAGGCCCGGCTCGAGGTGATGCGTATCTGAGCCGCCCCGGCCGCGCCGGGCCCCGCCGATCTCCAGGCCGGTGGGGACCCTGGAGGTCGGGCGCGACGCCCGGTCGCTCCGATCCGACCAGCGACCCTGGGTCGGGTGCGACGGGGTGCGACACCGTTTTTTGATCCGACGCGGTGCTTCGTGCACACTGCAGCGGTCGTCGCCTCCGCCCATCGCATGCACCGCCCCTCCCATCCGACGCTGGCACTCCTGGTCGCCCTGGCGCTCGCCGCGCCGGGGCTGGCGCGCGCGCAGGATCCGGCGGGCCGGGTCCTCGGCCCGCGCCGGCTCGATCCGGAGTCGGGTCGCTACGTGGCGGCGTACGGCAGCGGGCAGGCGCTCCTCACCTTCGACCCGCGCCTCCAGCGGCGCCTCCAGAAGACGCTGGTCGACTCCAACTCGCCCTACGCCGCCACGGTCCTCCTCGACCCGCGCACCGGCCGGATCCTGGCGATGGCGGAGTACTCCAGGGCGGAGCCGGAGCGGACCGACGGCCTGGCGCTGCGCGCGGTGGCCCCGGCGGCCTCCATCTTCAAGATCGTCACGGCCGCGGCGCTGCTGGAGGAGGGCTACTCGCCGGATGAGCCGGTCTGCTACCACGGCGGCCGCCACCGGCTGGCCCCCAAGCTCCTGGCCGACGACGCCCGCCGGGACCGCGCCTGCCTGCCCCTGACGGCGGCCTTCGGCCACTCCGCCAACGTGGTGTTCGCCAAGCTGGCCGACCGCGGCCTCAGCGCCGACCGCCTGCGCGGCCAGGCCGCGCGGTTCCTCTTCAACTCGCCCATCCCCTTCGCCACCCCGGTGGAGCCCTCCCGCGCAGCCATCCCGGACGACCGCTTCGGCCTCGCCAGCGCCGCCGCCGGCTTCGGGGACGTCCGGCTCTCGGCGCTGCACGCGGCGCTGCTGGGGGCGGTGGTGGCCAACAAGGGGGTGCTGGTGCCGCCCTGGCTGGTCGAGCTGGTGGAGGGCGGCGAGGCGCTCCCCTCCCTCGAGCCCATCCGCGTCATCGACGAGCGCGTGGCCGAGCAGCTGGCCGCCATGATGCGCGAGACGGTGCGGCGCGGCACCGCCACCCGGGTCTTCGCCCGGCCGCCCCGCGAGCTGCGAGGCGTGGCCGTGGCGGGCAAGACCGGCTCCCTCAACGAGCGCTCCCCCTTCCGCGATCACAGCTGGTTCGTCGGCTTCGCGCCGGCCGACGAGCCGCGGGTGGTGGTGGCCACGGTGATCGTGAACGGACCGCTCTGGCGGGTGCGAGCCCCGTGGGTGGCCCGCGAGGCCCTGGTCGCCTACTTCGCCGACCAGGTGGCGCAGGTGGCCCGGTCGGCCGGGCCGGTGCGGCTGGCTCGCCGCGGGCGCTGAGGCCCGACCCGGGGTCGGGCCCTGGCCACCGCCGGGGCGCCGTCGGCCCCGGCCTGCCGCCTCACCCCGCCGCGTCGCGCAGCCGCACCACCTCGCCGTCGGCGAAGCGTCGCAGCGCCTTCAGGACCTCCAGCTCCTTGAGCGGTGCGATCAACATGATCTGCCGGACCGTTCGCTGTCCGTCGCAGCGGCTCAGCAGGTACTTGTCCGGGCTGGAGAGCCGGAGCTGGGCGATGTCGGCGGCCTTCACCAGCAGCACCGGCACCCGCGGCGCGTCGACCAGCTCGGCGCGCAGCCGATCGAGCAGCCGGGCCTCGGCCTCCGCCAGCACCGCCCGCGCCTGCTCCGACCCCGGCGACATCACCACCGCCCGCGCCGCCAGGAGCTCGGCGTCACCGGTCAGCCCGTCCGCCAGCAGGTCCCGGGCCTGGTCCAGCAGGTCGGCCGCCGCGGCCACCTCCCCCTCGGCGAGCTCCGCCGGGCCGGGTCGGGCCGGCGCCGCCCGCAGCAGCCCCTGCCGCGCCAGGGAGTAGAGGCGCTGGTAGAGGTGGAAGTCGGTGGCGTGCAGCGCCAGGCCGATCTCGTCGATGCTCTTGCCCTCGCGGGCCAGCGCCAGCAGCCGCCCGTCCAGCGTGTCGGCCCCCAGGGCCTTCGGCACGCGGGCCTCCTCCACCACCAGCGCGGCGGCGCCGGTGGGGAACTCGCCGCGGAAGGCGTTCCAGGCGGTGGTCCGGAACTCGGCCTCGCGGAGGACGTCGGTCAGCGGCACCACGGCGTCCAGCTCGTCCACCGGGAGGTGCTGCCCGTCGTCGAAGGAGAACAGCCCCGAGTCCCACAGGAAGACGTCCAGGATGGTCTCGCGGATCTTGATGGCCAGGACCTCCTTGACCGTCTCGGCCGTCACCAGCCCGACCATGGTGAGCACCTTGCCGAGGCGGACCTTGGTCTCCTCCTGGGTCTGGAAGGCCTTCTGGAGCTGCTCCTCGGAGAGGTGGCCGAAGTTGATGAGGAGCTGCCCGAGGTACTCGCGCGGGTCGTTGGAGGCGGCGCCCACCGCGGCGCCAGCGCTGAGGTGGAGGGTCTTGCGCACCGTGCCGCGCTCGCAGGTGAGCGAGCCATCGAGCCGCCGCCGGCCGAGCAGGTCGAGCAGGTCGGGGAGCGGGAGGACCGCGAAGCTGCCCATCAGGCCGCGCATCGGCCGCCGAGTGTGGCGCGGATGGCAGGTGGCGGCAAGGTCGTCACGCCGGCCGGAGGTGCGCTATACCCGCCGCCATGGCCCCTTCCGACCCCTCCAGGCGCGGCCCGCGGCCGCTCCTCGCCCTGGCGGCCTTCGCCGCCGCCGCGCTCGTCGCCGCCCTGGCCTGGAAGGCCTGGGACGTCACCGAGCGCTCCCGCCGGCTCGCCTCCGCGCCGCCAACGCCAGCCGCCGCGCCGCGCGCCGCCCCCGCGCCGGCCGGCCCGCCGCCGCCCCCTGACATCCCCTACAACGAGCTGGTCACCGCGCCGGTGCCGGTCCTGGCCCCATCCATCGAGCTGCCCACCGCTGACGGCGGGCGCTTCTCGCTCGCCGCGGCCAGGGGGCAGGTGGTGATGGTGAACTTCTGGGCCACCTGGTGCCCGCCCTGCGCCAAGGAGATGCCCAGCATGGTGAAGCTGGGCCAGGACCTGGCGCGCGCCCACCCGGGCAAGTTCCGGCTGGTGGCCGTCTCGGTCGACGAGGCGCCGGACGCGGTGGCGAAGTTCTTCGCGGCGCCGCCGTACCGAGGCCTGCCGAAGGACGTGGTCGTGGCGCTCGAGCCCGGCGCCGGCGACGTGACCCGCGGCTACTACTGCGGCGGTCGAGGGGCGTGCCGGCCGGAGGACGTGAAGTTCCCGGAGACCTACATCGTGGACCGGGATGGTCGGATCGTGGCGCTGGTGGTGGGCGACATCGACTGGTCCACCCCGGCGACGCGAAAATACCTGGAAGCGCTGATCCCGGGCTGACGCGCGGTCCGCAGGTGGCATAAACATCAAACATGTCGGTCGGTTGGCCGCTACGACGGCCATCCGATATCGGCTGGCATCGGCCGGGGGGGGCCTCCGGTCCCGCCGGGTCGTCCCACCGCGAGTTCTTGATGGGGGTTTCCGCCCTGACCTATAAAGGCGCGTGAACCTTCGGAGATCCCGGAAGAATCGGCATTTTCGAAGGCCCCTCCGGAGGGCGCGTGGCTGACGGTGGCATTCCTGTCGTGGTCCTGGGGCTCGGCGAGGTCGGCCGGGCCATCACCCGCCGCGTCCTCGCCCACCCTGACCTCGATCTGGTCGGCGCGGTGGACAGCGGCGCCGGGATCGCCGGCCGCCCGCTCGACGCCCTGCTCGGAGCGCCGGCGAAAGGGCTCTCGGTCGGGTCGGACGCCGCCGCCGCGCTCCTGATGGCCAAGGGCGGCGTCGCCATCATGGCGACCACCTCCTCCTTCGAGAAGGCGCTGCCCCAGATCCAGCAGGCGGTCCGCGCGGGCTGCTCGGTGGTCTCCACCTGCGAGGAGCTGGCCTGGCCGTGGCTCAACCACGAGGCCGCCGCCGAGGCGCTCGACGCGCTCTGCGAGAAGCACGACGTGGCGGTGGTGGGCACCGGCGTGAACCCGGGCTTCGCGCTGGACCGGCTCCCGGCCTTCCTGGCCCAGGTGATGGGCGAGGTGCGCCACGTGCGCGGCCTGCGGGTGGTGGACCTCGCCTCGCGCCGCGACGCCCTGCGCAAGAAGGCGGGCGTGGGCCTGAGCGAGGCCGCCTTCCAGCTGGCCGACGAGCGGGGCGAGGTGGGCCACGTCGGCCTGGCCGAGTCGGCGGCGCTGGCCGCGGCCGGCTGCGGCCTCGAGGTGGACGAGGTGGAGGAGGAGCTCTCGCCGCTGCTGGCCGAGGAGGCCGCCCACGGCGTCCAGGTGGGCCAGGTGGCCGGGATGCAGCAGGTGGCGCGCGCCTTCTCCGAGGGGCGCGAGGTGGTGCGCCTCGAGCTGATCTTCGCCCTCGGCGTGGACCACCCGCGCGACGAGGTGGAGCTGGACGCCGACCCGCCGCTGCGCGCGGTGGTGCCCGGGGGCATCCCGGGCGAGGCGGCCACCGTCAACGCAGTCATCCACGCGGCGCTGGCCGTGACCGAGCGCCGCGGCCTGGTCTCGGTGCTCGACCTGCCGGCCGGACGCTAGGGGCCTGGGGAACCACATGCTCGACAAGACGCTCATCGGCCGCGAGAGCGAGCCCGCCGTGGTGGAGGTGGAGAAGGGGGCCATCCGGCGCTTCGCCGAGGCCCTCGGCGACCCCAACCCGCTGGCGCTCGACGAGGCGGCGGCCCGCGCCGCGGGCCACGCCAGCCTGGTGGCCCCGCCCACCTTCGCGGTGACGCTCGGGTGGAACGATCGCTTCCGCCACTCGCTCGACCTGGGCACCCGCTCCATGCTGCACGGCGACCAGTCCTTCGAGTACCTGCGCCCCATCGTGGCGGGCGACCGCCTCACCGTGAAGAGCCGGGTGGCGGACGTGCAGGAGCGCGCCGGGGCCAGCGGGCCCATGGACGTCCTGGTGATCGAGGACGAGGGCCGGGACGAGAAGGGCGGACTGGTCTTCAAGGCGCGCGCCACCTTCATCCTGCGGCGGGGGTAACGATCAGATGACCATCACGGCACGCCAGCTCTACTTCGAGGCGGTCAAGGTCGGCGACGAGCTGCCGCCGCTGGTGAAGCCGCCGGTGGACCGGCTGCAGGTCGCGCGCTACGTCGGGGCGGCGCAGGACTGGAACCCGCTCTACATCGACGAGCCGCACGCCAGGACCGCCGGCTTCCCCAGCGCCTTCGCGCCCGGGATGCTGGGCATGGGCTTCCTGGGCGAGCTGGCCACCGACTGGGTGCGGGGCGCGCGGCTGCGCCGCTTCCAGAGCCGCTTCGTCAAGATCGTCTGGCCCAACGACGTGCTGACGGTGCGCGGCCGGGTCTCCGACCGGCGCTTCGAGCCGGGCGGCGCCTACGGCATCGACATCGAGGTGTGGGCCGAGAACCAGCGCGGCGAGCTGGTGACGCGTGGCCTGGCCACCTTCCAGCTCTACTACTCGGCCGAGGACGAGGCGCGGCAGCGCGCTGGCCAGCCGCCGCTGGTGACCACGCTGGAGGAGGAGGAGGCCCGGCTGGCCCGCCTGTCGCGCGCCCAGCCGCCGCGCCCGGTGGTCCCGCCCCGCCCCATGCAGCCGGCCCGTCCCCTGGCGGCGCCCCCGCCGCCCGCGCCCCCCAAGGCGCCGGGCCAGGCCTCCGCCCTCCGGCTGGTCCCGCCGCCCCAGGCCCGCCCGGCCGTGCCGCCGAGGCCCCCGGCGCCGCCCGCCAGGCCGGCGCCGACCGCGGCCAAGGTCCCCCCCGCCAGGCCGGCCGCGCAGAAGGCCGCCCCGCCGAAGCCATCCGCCCCGCCGAAGAAGGGGTCGCCGGCCAAGGCGCCCCCGCGACCGGCCAAGGTCGCCGCTCGCCAGGCGCCGGCCAGGCCGGCCGCGGCCACCAGGAAGCCGCCGCCGAAGAAGCCGGCCAAGGCGCCGCCCAGGGCCAGCCGGCCCACCACGAAGAAGGCCGGCGGGAAGAAGAAGTAGCCGTGTCCCGGACCCACCCGGCGACCAGCGCGCTCCCCTCCCGGGGGGCCTGGCGCGGCGCGGTCCTGCTCCTGGCCGCGGCGCTCGCGCTGGCCGCCTGCGCCCCGCCGGGCGCCGGGCGGACCCCTCCGCAGGCGCCGGATCCCGCCGCCGTCGCGCTGGCGGAGGGCGACGCCGCCTGGCCGGGTCGCGCCGAGCCCGCGCAGCTGGCCGCCGGGCTGGCCGCCTACCGCCGGGCGGCCGCGGCGCGCCCGGCGGACGCCACCCTCGAGCTCCGCCTGGCCCGCGCCGAGGGCTTCCGGGCCCTGGCCGCCGCCGCTCCCGCCGAGGCCCGCGAGGCCCACGAGGCCTCCTCGCGCGCCGCCGAGCGCGCCCTGGCCCTGGCCGCCCCGGCCTTCGCCGAGGCCCTCCGCTCCGGGACCGCACCCGCCGAGGCGGTCGGCCTGATCGGGCCGGCCGGCGCCGAGCCGCTCTACTGGCTGGCGCTCGGCCGCATGGGGGTGGCGCAGGCCACCGGCCACGCCGCCGTGCTGGCGGTGAAGGACCACGCGCTGGCGCTCATGGCCCGCGCCGCCGCGCTCGACGAGCAGGTGGAGCGCGGCGGGCCGCTGCGCGCCCTGGGCGCCTGGCAGGCCATGCTCCCGGTGGCGGCGGGCGGCGGGGCGGCCGGGGCGCGCGCCCACTTCGAGCGGGCCGCGGCGCGCTTCGGCGACGAGCCCTGGCGCCGCGTGGCGGAGGCCGCCACGCTGACGGTGCTGCTGCAGGACGGGGCGGCCTTCGACCGGCTGCTCGCCGAGGTGCTGGCCGGCGTGCCGCAGGCCGATCCGGACCGCGCGCCGGAGCTCCTGCTGGCGCAGCGGCGCGCCCGGGCGCTCCTCGACAAGCGGGCCAGCCTGTTCTAAGCCCCTGACGCGCCGGCGCCCACGGGCCGGTCGCCGGAGCGATCCACATGGCGAGCGACAAGCTGGGCACCCTGGCGGTGCACGGCGGCGAGGACCAGGTGCTGTGCGTCCCCTCCGTCAACACCCCGGTCTACCAGACCACCACCTACCGCTTCGACACGGCCGCGGACGCCGCCGCCTACCTCGACGCGCCGGAGGGGAAGTGGCTCTACTCGCGGCTGGAGAACCCCACCGTCCTGGCCGCCGAGCGGAAGGTGGCGCTGCTGGAGGGGACCGAGCTGGCCTGCTGCTTCGCCTCCGGCATGGCCGCCATCCACGCGGCGCTGGTGGGCCACCTCTCGGCCGGTGACGCCCTGCTGGTGGCCGACACCATCTACGGCCAGACCACCCGCCTGGCCCGCACCCTGCTCGCGCGCTTCGGCGTCCAGGTGCTGGAGGCCCCGCTCTCCGAGCTGGCCGAGGCGGCCCGCACCGCCCCCTCCAACGTGAAGGTGCTGCTCTTCGAGACCCCCACCAACCCGACCATGCGGGTGGTGGACGTGGGGGCGGTGGCGGCCGCCTGCCGGGCGCGCGGCATCCTCTCGCTGCTCGACGCCACCTTCGCCACCCCCATCAACCTGCGGCCGGCGCTGCTCGGCGTGGACCTGGTGCTGCACAGCGCCACCAAGTACCTGAACGGCCACTGCGACCACCTGGCCGGCGTGGTGGCGGGGAATAGGCGGGTGCTGGCGCCGGTCTTCGAGGTGCGCCGGACGGCCGGCGGGAACATGGATCCGGCGGTGGCCTACGACCTCATCCGCGGCATGAAGACCCTGGAGGTGCGGGTGGAGCGGCAGAACGCCACCGCCCTCTCCCTGGCCGAGGCGCTGGAGCGCCACCCCGCGGTGGAGCGGGTGCACTACCCCTTCCTGGCCTCCCACCCGGACCACGCCCTGGCGCGCCGCCTGCTGCGCGGCGGCGGCGGCGTCCTCTCGCTCTCGGTGAAGGGCGGCTACCAGGCCTGCGCCCGGGTGCACGACGCGCTCCGCATCGTGGCGCGCGCCTCCTCGCTGGGCGGCGTGGAGAGCCTGGCGTCGATCCCGGTCATCTCCTCCCACCGCAACGCCACGCCGGCCGAGCTGGCCGCGCAGGGCATCGACCGCGGGCTGCTCAGGCTGTCGGTGGGGCTGGAGGACCGCGACGACCTGCTCGCCGACCTGACCCAGGCGCTGGGGAAGGCGTGAGCCAGGGCCGGCGTCCGGCGCGACCCGGCCGCGCCGCCACCCCGGCCCGGCGCCCGCCCGGGGCCGCCGCCCTGGCGCTCGGGCTGCTCCTCCTCTCCGCCTGCCTGCCCCGGCTGCGCCCGCCGCCGCCGGAGCTGCCGCTCGACCCGGCGGCGCTGCTGGCGGAGGTGCGCGCCGCCCAGGCGCGCGTCCAGACGGTGCAGGGCGAGGCCCGCGTGGTGGTGGAGGGGCCGCAGGGCAGCGGCGGGGTGGACCAGTTCCTGGCGGCCGAGAAGCCGGGGCGGCTGCGCGTCGAGAGCCACGACTTCTTCGGCAACGTCCTCTCGGTGCTGGCCGTGGACGGCCCCGAGCTCTTCCTCTACGACGCCCGCGAGCGGGTCCTCTACCGGGGCGCCGCCAGCGCCGCCAACGTGGCGCGCCTGGTGCCGGTGGCGCTGCCGCCGGCCGACCTGGTGACCGTGCTGTGCGGGTCGGCGCCCGTCCTGGACGGCCTCCCGCTGGACGCCTCGCCGGTGGACGGGGCGCTGCGGCTGACGCTCAAGCGCGGCGACGAGGCCCAGCGGCTCGACGTGGGCGCCGGCGCGGCGGTGCTGCGGGCGCGCCTGAGCCGCCTGGGCGCGGTGTCGCTGGAGCTCGACCTCACCGGCCACCGGCCCCTCGGCGGGGCCGCCCTGCCGACCCAGCTGGCGGCCCGCGCCCCGCTGCAGCGCACCGCCCTGACCCTGCGCTGGAAGTCGCTGGAGGTGAACGCGCCCCTCGACCCCGCCCTCTTCCGCCTCGCCCCGCCCGACGGCGCGCGCGTCGTGGACCTCGACGCCACCGCCCCCTGAAGGATCACGCCCCGCGCCCGGAGCCACCGTGGACCAGAACCTCGCCAGCCTGCTCAAGACCAGCGTCTCGCTCTGGGTCATCGCCGCCTGCTCGGTGCTGGCGGTGGCCGCCGCCATCGAGCGGGCCTTCGCCCTGTGGGCCTTCGGCGACCGGGCCCGCGCCCTGGCCGACGCGGTCGGCCGGGCCCTCTTCCGCGGCGATCTGGACGACGCCCGCGCCCAGTGCGAGCGCTCCCCCTCGGCGGCGGCCGACGTCTTCCTGGCGGCGCTGGTGGCGCTGGCGCCGCGCGCCACCCCGCTGGCCGGCCGGCCCGCGCCGGAGCCGGGCTACGAGAAGCTGGCGGCGGCGGTGGAGCGGGAGCGGCAGCGCACCGTGCTCCGGCTGCGCCGCGGGCTGTGGGTGCTGGCCACCATCGGCGCCACCGCCCCCTTCGTCGGCCTGTTCGGCACCGTGGTGGGCATCATGGCCGCCTTCCAGCAGATGGCGGCCACCGGGCAGGGTGGCTTCGCGGTGGTGGCGGCCGGCATCTCCGAGGCGCTCATCACCACCGCGGCCGGCATCGCGGTGGCGGTGCTGGCGGTGGTGCTCTTCAACGCGCTCAACACCTGGACCCAGCGGCTCACCCTGCAGCTCCGCCTCCTCACCGAGGAGTACCTGGAGCTGGTCAAGGAGCTCCTGCCCACCCTGCGCGCCGCGCCGCCGGCCGGCCGCAGCAGCGCCGGGGAGGGCTGAGCGTGGCGCTGGGCGGGCCGAGCGGCGAGGAGGCGGACGGCGAGGGCGGCCTCTTCGCCGACATCAACATCACGCCGCTCACCGACATCTTCCTGGTGCTGCTCATCATCTTCATGGTGACCACCACCGCCATCGCCGAGCAGGCGGTGGAGAAGGGGGGCTTCAAGGTCTCGCTGCCGCGCACCGGCAAGGGCGACGCCGGCGCGCCGCGCGACCTGTCGGTGGCCATCCTGGCGGACGGCCGCGTGGTGAGCGGCGGCAAGGTGGTGGACGAGGCCGAGCTGCGCGCCCTGCTGACCGAGGCGCACGCCCGCAGCGCCGACACGGTGCTGCTGGTGCAGGCCGACGAGGGCGTGGCGCACGGCAAGGTGGTGGGGGTGATGAACCTGGCGCGCACGCTCGGGCTGACCCGCCTGGCCATCGCCACCCGGGCCGAGGCGGAGCGAGGGGGGGGGGAGAAACCCCCCCGGGGCGGGGGCGGGGGGGGGGGGGGGGGGGCGCGGCCGGGGTGGCGCCCCCCCGCGGGGGGGGGGGGCCGGGGGGGGGGGGGGGGGGGGGGGGGGGGCGGGGCGGGGGGGCGCGGCGGGGGGGCCGGCCTCTGAGCGTCCGCGGCGGGCCGGCGCGCCGCCGGCGGAGACGCTCCGTCCGTATCTGGACCCAGGGTGTGGGTCGGCGGGCGCCGATATCGAGCCCCGGCCCCCCCCGGCGGGTGGGGCCGGCGGCCGGCGACTCGACCGGGCTGGTGGCCGGCAGTATCGTCCGCAGGGCATGTCCCCCAAGAAGCGCATCGGCGAGCTCCTGATCGAGGCCGGCGTCATCGACGACGCCATGCTGCAGAGCGCGCTCGGCCACCAGCGGCGCTGGGGTGGCCGGCTGGGCCAGGCCCTGCTGGACCTGAAGATGATCTCCGAGGCCGTGCTGGTGGAGACGCTGGCCCGCAAGTCGGGCTTCGAGGTGGCGCGGCTCGCCGACCTGGAGGCCTACGCGCTGGCGCAGGCGCTCAAGCTGGTGCCGCTCGAGCTGGCGCAGCGCACCAACTGCTTCCCCATGGCGGCCGACACGGCCACCCTCACCGTGGCGATGTCCGACCCGACCAACCTCTCGGTCACCGACGAGCTGCGCTTCCGCACCGGGCGGCGCATCAAGGTGGCCATCGGGGGCGATCGGGAGATCGCCGAGGCCATCCGCTTCCACTACGGCGCCGACGACAAGGCGCCCGCGTCCATCGCGCTCGACCTGGAGAACACCGGGGAGGGGCTGGCGCTGACCGAGCCCTTCGAGGGCGGCTCCACCGAGGACATGCGGGCCATGCTCGAGCCGGCGCACCGGGCCTCGGCGCGCCCCGTGCCGCCGCCGCCGGTCGCCTCCGCGGCGCCGGCGGCGCCGCGCCAGGCGGTCCGCCCGCCCTCGCCGGCGGTGCCCTCGGCCGCCCCCGCGGTGGCGCCGGCCCGCGCCGCGGCGCCCCAGCCGCCCGGCGCCGTGCCGCCCGTGGTCGGCCGCCCTCCCACCACCGCCGTCCCCGTGGCGCGGCCACCTGGCGGCGCCCCCGCCGCGCCGTCCGGCCTGCACGCCACGGTGCCCGGCGCCCCTGCCGCGCCGCGCGTCGCGCCGCCTGCGCCCTCCGGCCTCCACCCGGTGGTGCCGGGCGCCCCGGCGGCCGCGGCGCCACGCCCCGCGCCGTCCGGCCAGCACGCCACGGTGCCCGGCGCCCCCGCCGCGCCGCGCGTCGCGTCGCCTGCGCCCTCCGGCCTCCACCAGGTGGTGCCGGGCGCCGCTCCGGCCGCCCCGCGCCCGGCGCAGCCCGCCGCCCCGGCCCCGTCGCCGGAGCCCGCCGCGCCGCTCCTCCAGCCCTCCCCGGTCCCACCCGCCGGCGTGCGCCCCGCCCAGGCGGCGCTCGACGCCGCCCGCGATGCGCTCCTCGGCGCCATCCCGCGGGGTGGCTTCTCGCCCGGGGAGCCGGTGGAGGAGCTGACGCCGACGCCGCTCGAGGAGGGCGAGGCGCTCACCCTCGAGTCCCTCGCCGAGGAGGAGATGGTGGAGGGGCGGGTGCCCATCCGCGAGCTCTCGGCGAAGGACGTGGCCATCCTGGACGCCCTGGAGCACCTGGCGGCCGGCGTCGAGGACCCCGCCTCGCCCGTCAGGCCGGCTCGCCTGGCGGCTGCGCTCCTCCGGCTGCTGCTCCGGAAGAAGCTGGTCTCCGAGGCGGAGCTGCTCGACGAGCTCTCCAGGGGCTGAGCGGGCGAGCGGGCTTCGGAAACCCCGTTCGCGCCGACGAGGTGACGCTGCGCGGCGCCCGGCGTGCCGTCCCGTCCCTGGCCGGTGGCGTGGCCCCCAGGCACCGGATCCCGCCGGATCCGGACGGTGCGACGACGTGCCACGGCGCCGGCGCGCCCTCGCGGCGTGACGATCCGCCCTCTCCGGGACCGTGGCCGACGACGCAGCGCGGCGGTCAGACTGGGGTACCGCCTGCCAGGAGGAAGCCCGTGGCCCAGCCAGCACTCAACGCCATCGTCAGCCAGCGCATCGACGTGGCCTCGGGCCTCATGGTGCTGCGCGTCGCCCCGGACCAGTGGGACCTGCCGGCCTTCGAGCCCGGCCAGTTCGCGGTGGTGGGGCTGCCGGCCAGCGCGCCCCGCACGCCGCTCTCCGACCCGGCCGATCCACCGGCCCCGGGCATCGACCCGGACAAGCTGATCCGCCGCGCCTACTCCATCGCCTCGCCCTCGCTGCCCGGCCACCACCTCGAGCTCTTCGTCACGCTGGTCCGCTCCGGCGAGCTGACCCCGCGCCTCTTCGCCCTCCAGCCCGGCGCACGGCTCTGGGTCGGACCCAGGTTCACCGGCCTCTTCACCCTGGCCGAGGTGCCGGAGGACCAGCACCTGGTGCTGGTGGCCACCGGCACCGGCCTGGCGCCGTACATGTCGATGCTGCGGACCCGGCTGCAGGCCGGCGGCACGCGGCGGGTGGCGGTGCTGGTGGGCGCCCGCCACAGCTGGGACATCGGCTACTCGGCCGAGCTGCGCACCATGCAGCGGCTCATCCCGGAGTTCGCCTTCCTGCCCATCGTGAGCCGGCCGTCCGAGGAGCCGACGCCCTGGGCGGGCGCCACCGGCCACGTGCAGTCGCTCTGGACCGGCGGCGCGCTGGAGAAGGCCTGGGGCTTCAAGCCCACCGCCGCCGACACCCACGTCTTCCTGTGCGGCAGCCCGGCCATGACCGAGGGGATGCAGGCCATCCTGGGGGGCGAGGGGTTCCGGCTGCACGAGAAGACCGTGCCCGGCCAGGTCCACGTGGAGAAGTACTGGTGAGGCGGCCGCCGCGCCGCCCGCCGGGCGCCGCGGTCAGTTGACCAGCCCGGGCACCACCAGCGGGAAGGGCGCGATCTCCGCGTCGAACCGGGCGCCGTCGTCGCGCACCATCTGGTAGCTGCCGCGCATCGAGCCGTGGCTGGTCTGCAGCACGCAGAAGCTGGTGTACTCGAACGCCTGCCCGGGCTCGAGCCGCGGCTGGTGCCCCACCACGCCGTCGCCCTGCACGTCCTCGCGGTGGCCGTTGCCGTCCAGGATGATCCAGTGGCGCGTCTGGAGCTGCGCCGGCGCGTCCCCCTGGTTGGAGATGGTGACGGTGTAGGTGAAGAGCCAGCGCCGCCGCTGCGGCTCCGACCGGTCGGCCCGGTAGTCGCTCTTCACCTCGACGCGGATCCCCTCGGTGACGGCGCTCGACATGCCGGGAGGGTAACCGGGGCGGCGACCGCGTGCCAGCCGGCCTGGGGTCGTCCGGGCCCGCCGGGGACCCTCGGCGCCGGCCGGAAGCTGGCCCTGGCGCGCGGATCGCGCTAGGCGTGCGGGTATGGCCGCCGCCCCGGATCCCGCATCACCCGCCCGGGCCTGGCGGACGGTGGAAGGGCCGCCCGCATGAACGCACCTCGCCCCTCGCGCCCCGGCGCCGCCCTGCTGGCCGTGCTGCTGGTCATGGCCGCGGCGGCCTGGATCCGCGCCGGGGCGGTGCGCGACCTCCCTCCCGACTTCGACGAGTACGACTACATCCGGCTGGGCCACCGCTACGCCGAGCGGCTGGAGCCCGGGCGGTGGGGCGAGCTGACGGAGGTGCTGCAGAACCCCGAGCATCCGCCGCTGGTGAAGGTGCTGTACGGCGTGGTGCTGCGCCTGAGCGGCGCGCCCGAGCCCGACTGGCAGCGGGTGGAGGTCGGCAAGCCCATGCCGCCGGAGGCGCGGCCCGCCTACCTCGTCACCCGGACGCTCTCGGCGGTGGCCGGGGTGCTGCAGGTCGGGCTGACCGCGCTGGTGTCGGTGCCGGGCGGCCTCTGGCTGGCCTTCGACACCTACCACGCCAAGTTCACCGCGCAGGCCTACCTGGAGGGCCTGGCCGGGCTCTTCGCCCTGCTGGCGGTGCTCCTCTTCGAGCGCTCGCTGCGCGGCCGCGAGCCGAGCGGCCTGCTCCCCAGGGTGGCGGCGCCGGCGCCGCTGCCGCTCCTGCTCTCGGCGGCGATGCTGGCCCTGGCCACCGCCTCCAAGTACCCCTTCGGCCTGGTGGCGGGGCTCACCATCCTGCCGTTCCTGGTGCACCACACCCGCGCGCGGCCCGGGCTGCGGCTGGCCTACGCGCTGGTCGGGCTGGCGGTCTTCGTGGCGGCCGACCCGTACCTGTGGGTCCACCCGGTGGACCGGCTCTGGAACTCGGTGACCTACCACTTCGGCTACGCGGTGAACGACCACGTGCGGAAGGCCGGCCTGCCCTGGTGGCAGCCGCTCGCCTGGCTGACGCAGGCCAAGCCGGCCGAGTGGCACCCGGGGGTCTTCCCGCTGGCCTTCCAGGACCGGCTCATCCTGGTGGCGGCGGTCCTCTCCGCGCCGGCGGCCCTGGCGCGCCGCCCGGTGCTGGTGGCCTGGGCGGCGGTGGGGCTGGTCTTCCTGCTCGTCTGGCCCACCAAGTGGCCGCAGTACACCGTGATGCTCCGCCCGGCCCTGGCCATGTGCGCCGGGCTGGGGCTGACGGCGCTGCTGGCCGCCGTGACGGGGCGCCGCCGGCCCGCCTCCCGCGGCGACCTGCAGGGGTAGCGCCGGCCCCGGGACCGGCCATACTCGCGCCATGGAACCGAAGCTGGCGGAGCTCCTCGGCGAGGTGCGGGCGGCGCGCGGCCGGGTGCTGGCGCTCACCGGGGCGGGCATCTCGGCCGAGAGCGGCATCCCCACCTTCCGCGGCAGCGAGGGCTACTGGGTGGTCGGCTCGCGGAACTACATGCCGCAGGAGATGGCGACCCGGGAGATGTTCGACCGGCGGCCGGACGAGGTGTGGCGCTGGTACCTCCACCGCTTCGGCCTGTGCCGCGAGGCCCAGCCCAACGCCGGCCACCGGGCGCTGGTGGCGCTGGAGGCGGCGCTGGGGGACCGCTTCACGCTGGTGACCCAGAACATCGACGGGCTGCACCGGCGCGCCGGCTCCCGGCGGGTCTTCACCATCCACGGCGACGCGGCCTGGGTGCGCTGCGCCGGCGAGTGCGGCCAGCCCCGCCTCGACCAGCCGGACCTGGGGCCGCGCGACGCCACCGCGCCGCTCTCCCTCGCCGACCGGGCGCGCCTGACCTGCCCGCGCTGCGGCGGCTGGCTCAGGCCGCACGTGCTCTGGTTCGACGAGTGCTACGACGAGGAGAACTACTCGATGCAGTCGGCGCTGCGCGCCGCCGGCGCGGCCGACCTGCTCCTGGTGGTGGGCACCAGCGGCGCCACCAACCTGCCCATGCAGATCGGCGAGCTCTGCTGGCGGCGCGGCGCCGCCCTGGTGGACGTGAACCCGGAGGAGAACCCGTTCGCCGAGCTGGCCTGGCGCAGCCGCCGCGGCTTCTTCGCCCAGGGCAGCGCGGTCGAGCGGCTGCCGGGGATCGCGGCGGCGCTGGCCCCCTGAGCGCCCCCTGGCGGGCGCGGCGGCGGGCCAGGCTAGAAGACCAGGTTGGGGCGGAGGAGGAGCTGGAGGGCCTCGCCGCGCCGCTCGGCCAGCGCCCCGGTGTAGGCGGCGCCCGACTCCCACAGGACGCCCACGCCGAAGACCAGCGCCAGCCGGCCGCTGCCGAGCGGCCACTTCTTGTCCACCAGGAGGAAGTGGCGCAGCGGCGTGCCGTCGAGCCCCAGGTCGAAGCGGTACTCCAGGCCCGAGTTGGCGACCAGCAGCGACTCCGCCTGGTAGTCCACCCGGCTGCGCCGCACCCCGAAGAAGGCCAGGTCGGTGACCAGCTGGTTGGAGTGCAGCTTCACGCCGGCCCGGAAGCTCCAGGAGAGCTGCTTCACCTCGGAGCTCCGGTCGCCCTTGAGCTTCACCTCCAGCTCGAGCCACTGGTCGTCGACCAGCCGGTTGTCCTTGATGTGGCCCAGGCCGCCCGAGGCCACCAGGCCGAGGTAGCCGCGGCCGCGCACGTCGCCGCGCCCCTTCACCGAGAAGTCGGCCACGTTGCCCAGGAAGAGCGACAGGGCGAAGGGCTCCTCGAAGCCGGCGGTGAGGGCCCGCAGCAGGTTGAAGTCGCCGTTCACCTGGGCCGCCTGGTACCCCGCGTCCCAGCGGCGGGCCAGCAGGCCCAGGCAGGGCGCCGGGTTGACGCTGGCCTCCAGCACCAGCACGCGCGGCACCAGCGCCCGCGAGAGGAGCGAGGCGTAGATCTCCACCTCGCCGCGCTCGCCCTCGGCAGGCGGAGCGGCGCCGCCGAGGGGCAGGTAGAGGCCGGCGCTGGAGTAGTACGCGCCCAGGTCGAGAAGCAGGGTGATGGGCTGGCGGGCCGGCGGCGGCTCCGCCTCGGCGGGAGTGGCCCAGCCCTGGTAGAGCGACGGGTCGTCCTCCTCGTCGTCGCTGACGGGGCGGGGGGCGGGCACCGGCGTCGGCTCGGGCTCGGGCACGGCGCTGGGCGGTCCGGGGGCCGGCGCCAGCGGCGCCTGGGCGGCCACGGGGCCGGGCAGGGCCGAGAGGACGAGCGCCAGGGCCAGGAGGACCGGGGCCGCCGCCGGCGTGGGATGGGTTGGTCGGCGCGGCGCCCGGCTCACGCGGCGATGATGCCGATGGGTCGGGCCGGCCGCCAGCCCCGACCGGTGTGGGCGCTAGGTCGGGGGCGAGAGCCGGACCAGCCGCGCCACCCACTCGGCTGAGAGGCCGCTGGCCCGGGCGCCCCTGAGCATCACGTCCAGGTAGGCGGCCGACGGCGGCGCCTCGGCGGGCAGGCGGCGGCCCTCGGCGGCGCGGAAGGCCTCCGCCGGCAGCGCCGCGCCCCCGGCCACCGGGGTGAGCGACACCTGGAACCCGGTGTAGAGGCCCGACACGGCCCCCTCCTTGTGCTCCACCAGGCCGCGCGCCGCGCCCGCCAGCGGCACCGCCAGCCCCTCCACCCAGTCGCCCGGCGCCTCGGCCAGGCTGGCCACCGCCCCGCCCCAGTGGCGCGACACCACGTCGAAGGCCAGGCGGTAGCCTGCCAGGCGGGCCGGCACCGCCCCGGTGAAGGGCGGCACGGCGTAGCCGTGGGAGCTGGCCCACTCGGCGAACGCGGCGCGGTCGAGCGAGGAGCCGTAGACGAACCAGGTGAAGCCCTGCGAGGTGGCCTGGGCCTCGTGGGCCTTGCCGAAGACTGGGAGGGACATGACGCCTTCCCCTAACCGGGCCGGGCCGGGCCGTCAGCGGGCTGGCGGGGCCTGGGTGGGAGCCACCGGGCGCAGCACCACGGTGGCCTGGGCCACCTGGCCGGGCGAGAGCCGCACCTCCAGCTGGCCGGCGCGGCCGTCCTCGGTGCGGACCGCGAGGCGGACCACCTCGGGCGGGAGGTCGCCCAGATCGAAGCGGTCGCCGACCAGGCGCTGCGCCTCGACGATGCGCCAGCCGCCCGGCGAGGGCTCGGTGGAGACGGTGAGGGTGAAGGCGCCCACCGGCCCGCCGCCGCTGAGCCGGCCCTCCACCGCGCCCCCCGGGGCGAGCGGCACCACCACCTCGCCGCTGGCCGGCAGGGAGCCGGTGAAGGTGCCGGTGCGGCCGCCGTTGCGCGCCGCCAGCGTGACCGGCTGCCCGGCCATGCCCATCTGGCTGGCCAGCACCAGCACGCCGTCCTCGCCGGTGCTGGCGGCGAAGGCCACCCGCGCCTCGCCGGCGCGCGAGACGGTGACCGCCGCGCCCCCGGACGGCGCGCCCCCCGGCTCCAGCACCTTCACCGCCACGCCCGCCTCGGCCGTGGCCGGGCTGGCCACCAGGTCGAGCCGCGTGATGCGGGCGGCCGCCACCGCGGCGAAGGCCGGGGCCACCCGCAGGTCGAGCCGCGGGGAGCTGGCGGGGGCGGCGTGCACGCGGTACTGCCCGGCGGGCAGCGCGAGCGAGTAGGCGCCATCGGGGGCCACCGGGGCGCGCGCCACCTGCCCGGCGCCGGGGCCGGCGTGCAGCGGGACCACCACCACCACGGTGGGACCGCTGGCGTCGGAGACGCGGCCCGAGAGCGTGCCCGGCGCGGACAGCGCCAGGTCGACCTGGGCAGGCCGTCCCGCCGCCACCTGCACGGCGCGGGAGGTGCCGAGCGCCACGCCGTCCTGCGCCGCCAGCAGCACGGCGCGGCCGGGCTCGACGCCGTCGAAGGCGTAGCGCCCGTCGAACCCGGAGCGGACCTCCACCGGGGGCAGCCCCAGCGCGCCGTCGGCGCGCGACGAGAGCGCCACGCGGACGCCGGCCAGCGGCACGCCGGCCGGGTCGGCCACCAGGCCCTCGACGCGCCCTGGGGCGCCCGGGGTGGCGGTGGCCCGGCTGGGCAGGTGGTCGGCGGCGCCCTCCGGCGCGAGGGCGGGCGGGGCCTGCCGCTGCGAGGGCGGGACGAGCGCCACGTCGCTGGAGTCGGCGGCGGTGCGAAGCTCGCGGACCAGCCAGAGCGTGACCCCCAGGGCGGCCAGGAGGACGGCGGCGAGGACCAGGACGGCGGGACGGCGCATGGAGCGTTCCTCTCGAAGGGGCGGCCGGAGGGTAGTCCGTGGCGCTGGGGCGGTCGAGGGCGGCCCCCGACCCCGGGCCTGGCCCCCGCTCCGAGGGTCGGAAGGTGGCCGGCGGCTGGAGGGCCTCACCACGGCCTCCGGCGAGGCGCTCCAGGCGAGGCGCGAGAGGGGAGGGGAGACGGTCCTCCCTGGCGGGACCTACCCGACCCTCGGCTGGGCGTCGCGCCTGCGCGCCTGGTGCGCCCCGACCAGGGCCAGGAGGCCCAGGAGGGCCAGGACCCCGCCGCCGCCGCCGCTGGCACACCCTCCGGCTGGCTCGGGCGCCACCGGCGCTGGCGGAGGGTCGACGCCGGGGGTGCGGGCGAGCACCAGGTCGGCGCACTGGTAGTAGAGGTCGTCGCCCCCGTCGAAGGGCGGCTTGTCGGTCATCACCTGGATGAGCTGGAGCGTGCAGCCGTCGCACTCGACCTCGGGCAGCGTGACCACCACCTCGCCGTGGGTCAGGCCGACCGCGGCGTCGGGGATCCGATCGGCCAGGACCTGGACGCCGGCCGGGCTGGTCCAGGCCAGGCTGGCGGCGTCGTAGCTGGGCGGGGCCAGGTCGTCATGGCCCGCGGGGTCGAAGGCGATGCGGTAGAACCCCGGGTGGTTGATGAACTCGTCGAAGGTGACCGTGATCACCTGGCCGGGAGCGAAGGTGGTCGGCGTGAGGGTGCGGGCCCCGCCGAGGCGCCCGCAGGGGCCGAACTTCATCTCGTCGCCATAGCGGGAGGCCGGCGTCACCAGCCGCACGTGCGCGGCGGCGGGCCAGGCGGCGAGGAGCAGGGCGGCGAGGGCGAGGTGGCGCAGGGGCAGGTCCAGGGGGGGCTCCGGCTCGGGGAGGGGTGGTCGCCGCCGCGCTCAGCCCCGAGGCGAGGGCGGCGGGGCCGGGATGCGGGCCAGCGCCTCCAGCTCGTGGCGCACCTCGTGCGACTGCTGCAGCACGGCCGGCGGCAGGCTGCCCAGCGCCAGCTCGGCGAAGTCGGCGATGCCGTCGAACTCCACCGGCACCCAGAGCCAGGCGCCGGCGGCCACGATGAAGAACCAGTGCGAGGCCGGGTTCCAGGTGATCCGCTCCACCTCCGACCACTTCACCTTGAGCGTGGTGATCACGAAGACCCGCTCGATGGTGGCGGCGTCCACCGTGAGGTGCTGGCGGAACTCGGCGGCCATGAGCCACAGCACCAGCCAGCCGCCGAAGGCCAGCAGCGTGAAGGCCAGCGCCAGGCCGAGGTCACCCTCGCCCCGACCCCGCCCGATCTTGAAGAGCACCCCCAGCAGCACCAGGGTCGGCGCCAGCGCCAGGCCGGCGAACATGAAGTTGCGCCCGCGCGGCGGCCGCAGCGTGGCGGCCCCGGCCTTGCGGGTCACCCGGGCCCGCGACCGGCCGCCGGTGACCAGGAGCACCCGCCACCCGAGGAGCAGGGCGGTCATCACCGCGTAGCCGGCGAGCCAGGTCCACATCACCTTCGTCATGACGTGGCGGATGGGAGGCCGCAAGCGGATCGCCGCCCCTCGAGCCGATCACCTCCGAAGGGGTGCGCCGCCCGGCGTCACGCCCGCGGGTGCGGCCGGGCGTCGCTCCGCGCCACGCCACCCGGCCGGCGCCCCTACAGCGTGGCCAGGTCGATGGAGAACCGGTACCGCACGTCGCCCTTCATCATCCGCTCGTAGGCCTCGTTGATCCCGGCCATCGGGATGACCTCCACGTCGGCCACGATCTTCCGCTCGGCGCAGAAGTCGAGCATCTCCTGGGTCTCCCGGATGCCGCCGACCAGCGACCCGGCCAGGCTCTTGCGCCCCGGGATGAGCGAGAAGGCGTGCACCGGGGTGGGCGCGGGCGGCACGCCCAGCAGCACCATGGCGCCGTCCACCGCCACCATGCCGAGGTAGGCGTTGTAGTCGTGCGGCGCCGAGATGGTGTCGATGATGACGTCGAAGCGCCCGGCCAGCCGCTTGAAGGTGGACCGGTCGGAGGTGAGGCCGAACTCGTGGGCGCCGAGGCGGCGGGCGTCGGCCTCCTTGGCCTTGGAGGTGGAGAGCATGGTCACCTCGGCGCCCAGCGCGGCGCCGAGCTTGACCGCCATGTGGCCGAGGCCGCCGAGCCCCACCACGCCGACGCGGGTGCCCTTCCCGACCTTCCAGTGGCGCAGCGGCGACCAGGTGGTGATGCCGGCGCAGAGCAGCGGCGCGGCGCCGGCGAGGTCGAGCGCCGGCGAGATCTTGAGGGTGAAGGCCTCGTCGCAGACGTAGGACCTGGAGTAGCCCCCGTAGGTGGGCGTCTTCCGGTCCATCTCGGTGGAGTTGTAGGACCAGGCCGCGCCCTGCTGGCAGAACTGCTCCAGGTCCCGCTGGCAGCTCGGGCAGGTGCGGCAGGAGTCCACCAGGCAGCCCACCCCGGCCAGGTCGCCCGGCCTGAAGCCGGTCACCTGGGCGCCCACCCGGGTGACCCGGCCGACGATCTCGTGGCCCGGCACCATGGGGAAGGTGCCGTTGCCCCACTCGTCCCGGGCCTGGTGGATGTCGGAGTGGCAGACGCCGCAGAAGAGGACGTCCAGCACCACGTCGCGCGCCCCCGGCTCGCGGCGCGAGAGGTCGTGGGGCACGAGGGGGGAACCGGCGGCGAGGGCGGCGTAGGACTTCACGGTGGGCATGGGCTGTTCTCCTGGAGGACCGCCCCTTCCTAGCGCCGGCCGGGATCGGGGGCACGCGTCCGGGTGGGGTGCGCCCCAAGCTCCCCGGTCTCCACCAGCAACCCCAGCGCCACGCCCAGGAGGTCCGCCACCCCGCCCATGGTGAGCCGCGCGGCCCGCCAGGCCACGTTGGCCTCGGCCAGGAAGACCAGGTGGTCCTGGCCGGCCTCGAGGCGGCGCGAGAGCTCCCGGCCGTCGCGGCGCAGCCGCGCCAGGCCGGCCGCGCCGCCGCGGTGGAGCGCGGTGGTGTCCTCCACCACCAGCATGAGGGCCGCCAGCGCCGCGAAGGCGGCGGTCTCCTGGTCGCGGCCGCGCGCCCGGGCGGCGCGCCAGGCCGGCAGCGCCGCCGTGAAGACCGAGGGGAGCCCGGCCCGCGCCTCGCCGAGCACGCCCCCCACGCCGAAGGCGCGCCTGGCCGCCTCGCCGTGGCTCCGCGGCGCCCGGTGCTCCTGCTGGAGGGCGCGGGCCGCCTCGCCCATGGCGGCGCGCAGGGCCGCCTCCTCGGTCCCCGGCGCCCCGCCCGGCTCGCCTGGCCGGGCGGGCTGGCTGGGCCCGGCGCGGTGGCGCGCCACCAGGGTGAGTCCGCCCAGGAAGATGGCGCCGCGGTGGGTGTTGGCGCCCATGGCGGCCAGCATGCGCGCCTCGGCCGCCCGCCCGAGCGCCACCTGCGCGTCGAGCGGCTCGCCGCCCGCCAGCGAGGCCGCCACCGCGCGCAGGTAGCCGCCCACCAGCGTCACCGAGCGCTCCATCAGCTCGAAGGTCAGGTCCGGGTGGGACCCGGCGTCGCGGCGGTCCACCAGGCCGGGCTTGGGCGTGAGCCAGAGCTCGTGGCGCAGGCCCCACTCGAGCGCGCCGGCCAGCCGCGCCAGCCCGGCGGCCGGATCAGGCCTCGCCGAGCAGGCCTCGGACACGGTCGAGCACCTCCGGCAGCGGGTGGCGCCCCAGCCGGATGCACTCCACGGCCGGGGCGGGGCACAGCAGGCAGGCGCGCGGCGCCAGGCCGAGGGCGGCCCGGTCCAGCTGCCGCCCGGCGGGGTCGTACACGTCCAGGTCCACCAGCCGCGCCGCCGGGCGCCGCTCCTCCACGTCGAGGCAGGCCCGCTTCACCGCCGCGGCCTGGCCCGGCACGGCCAGCAGGGCGAAGGGGCCGAGCGCGTCGCCGCCGGAGTGGACCGGCCGCGCGCCGGGCAGGGCGCCCGCCAGCTGGGCCAGGGCCCAGGCCTGCAGCTCGAGCGCGCCCGGCGGCTCCTTCTCCGGCCCGGGGACGTTGAGCGCCACCGCCACCAGCACCTCCCCGGCGGGAGGGCGGTGCGCCGCCAGCAGCGCCTGCCGCGCGTCGCGGGCCGCCAGCAGCGCCGCGCCGGGGCCCGCCTGGCCCGCCACGGTCAGCCCCTCACCCGCCGGACCGCGTCGATGATGGTGCCGTCGCGGTACTCGATGAGCGCCACCACCTCGTCCTCGAACTCGAGCGGGCGGGGCGCCCCGGTGACCGCCTGGATCTCGCGCTGCAGCTGGCGGATGTCCTTGACCGGCGCCTGGCGGCGCAGGAGCTCGGCCTTCAGCTCGGGGTAGCGGTCGTTCACCGCGATGCCGCGCTCGGTGACCACCGCGCCCACCGTGGCGCCCGGGGTGGTGATGGTGGTGACGGCGTCGCGCACGATGGGGAGCCGCCCGCGCATGGAGGGGGCCACGATGATGGCCAGCTTGGCCCCGGCGGCGGTGTCGCTGTGGCCGCCGGTGTTGTGCAGCAGGTAGCCGTTGGACTCGGTGTTGGCGTTGACGTTGAAGTCCACGTCCACCTCGGTGGCCCCCAGGATCACCACGTCGAGCTTGTTGACCACGGCGCCCGAGTTGAAGGGGTTGGCGTAGGTGTCGGCGCTGATCTCGAGGTGGTTGCGGTTCCTCCGGATCGACTCGACGGCGTTGAGGTCGAAGCACTGCACGTCGAAGAGCGCCTGGAAGAGCCCCTCCTCCAGCATGTCGACGAAGTAGCCGGTGATGCCGCCGCAGCCGAAGCTGCCCTTGATCTTCTGGCGCCGCATCAGGTTGCGGACGTTCTCGGCCACCGCCAGCGAGGTGCCGCCCGAGCCGGTCTGGAAGGCGAAGCCGTCGCGCAGGTAGCCGGAGGCCTCGATCACCTGGGTGGCGTAGCGGGCGATCTGCAGGCCCACCGGGTCGGTGGTGACGCGGGTGGTGGTGGAGACGATCTTCTTGGGATCGCCCAGCCGCTCCATCCTGACCACCCAGTCCACGCTGGCCTGGCCGATGGAGATGGGGGTGGCGGGGAAGGGGACCAGGTTGTCGGTGACGGCGATGACGTGGCGGGCGTACTCCGCGTCGGTGTGGGCGTAGCCCAGGCTGCCGAAGGCCGAGGGGCCGAGCGCCCCGCTCATGTTGCCGTACTCGTCGCAGCAGGGGGCGGCGATGAAGGCCACGTCGATGGGCACCTGCCCGGTGACGATGGAGCGGACCCGCCCGCCGTGGGAGCGCACCGTGATGGGGCAGCGCAGCTCGCCCTTGGAGCAGAGCTCGCCGATGAGCCCGTTGACGCCGCACTCCAGCCGGCCGACGACGCCCTCGCGGATGAGCGGGATCAGCTCGGCGTGCACCGGGTGGACCGACGACGAGGCGATGGTGATGTCCTTGAGCCCCATGTGGTCGATCATGCGGACCACGTGGTTGAGCAGGAAGTCGCCGTTGCGCAGGTGGTGGTGCGTGGCGATGGTCATGCCGTCTCGCAGGCCGCAGCGCTCGATGGCCTCCTGCAGGTTCTGGCAGACCTTCGACTGGCCCGGGTCCACCCGCTTCAGCGCCCGGGTGGCCCGGTCGCCGGTGGGCCGCACCGACCACGGATCGCGGTAGGGGACCACCACCTTGCCGTCGAAGGTGGCCGGCAGCTCGCGGCCCAGCGCGTTCCTAGCCATGCAGCACCGCCTCGTCCGGGGCCGTGTCCACCAGCCCCTGGGCGTGCGCCGTGCGCAGCACCCGCATGGCGCGCTTCACCACCGGCGCGTCCACCATCTTGCCCCCCAGCGAGATGACGCCGGTGCCCATCTGGCGGGCCCGCTGGATGGCGTCGACCACCGCCAGGGCGTACTCGATCTCCTCGGCCTTGGGCGCGAACACCTCGTGCACCGCCTCGATCTGCCGCGGGTTGACCAGCGACTTGCCGGTGTAGCCGAGCGCCTTGACCAGCTCGGTCTCGCGCCGGAAGCCGTCCATGTCCTTGACGTCGGCGAAGATGCTGTCGATGGCCTGCACCCCGGCCGCCTTGGCGGCCCAGACCACGCGGGAGCGGGCGTTGAAGAGCTCCTCGCCGCCCTTGGAGCGCTCGATCTCCATCGACGCGGTGTAGTCCTCGGCTCCGAAGGCCAGCCCCAGGATGCGGGGCGAGGTGGCGGCGATGTCGATGCAGTTGATGACCCCGAGCGCGCTCTCGATGGAGGGCAGCACCCGGAAGCGCCCCACCTCCAGCCCCAGCGCCTCCTCGTGCTCGGTCAGCAGGGTGTCGAGCCGCTCCACGATCTCGGGCGTGTCGGCCTTGGGCAGGCGGATGCCGTCGGGCAGCGCCGGCAGCACCTCGGCCAGGTCCTGGGCGCCCCAGGTGGTGTCGAGCGGGTTGATGCGCACCAGCACCTCCTGGCGCCGGTCGAGGTAGGTCTCCAGGAAGCGCCGCACCAGGCGGCGGGCCGCGTCCTTCTCGCCGAGCGGCACGGCGTCCTCGAGGTCGATGATGACCGCGTCGGCGGCGAAGATGGGGATGTTCTGCAGCATGCTGGGCATGTTGCCCGGCACGTAGAGGAGCGAGCGGCGCAGCCGGGAGGCGCCCGCGACGGCCGGGTCCCGCTTCAGGTGGCCCAGCGAGGCCTCGCGGTGGTGCAGGGAGCCCATGGTCAGCCCTCCTCGATGAAGACGGTGGGCACGCCGCCGGTGCGCGACAGGTGGCGCTCCAGCCCCTCGGCGTTGAGCTCGGAGAGCACCACCTCGCAGGTGGCGAAGACGCGCGCCGAGAAGAGGTGCCCGCCCAGCACGTCGCCGGAGGAGCGGGCCGCCATGACGTGCAGGTGGCAGTCGAGCTGGCCCTGCTCGTCCGGCAGGATGTTTCCGGTCAGCCCCAGGAGCTCGAGCGGCCCCTCCACCAGGTGCAGGTGCATGCGCGCCGGGGTCATGGGCAGCCGGGCGCCGGCCTTGATGCCGCGGAACTCCAGGTCCTGGATGGACCCCACCGCCGAGACCACCACCGCGTGGCGCAGCTCGACGGCCCGGGCGAACTCCAGCAGCCGCTGCTGCAGCGGCTCGCCCGGCTTGATCTTGAGGACGAAGCGCCGCCCCTGCTCCACCTGCTTGAACCAGTAGCCGTCCATCGCCCTACCCCTCCGAGGCGCGACGCAGCGCCGTCTCGAGCCGCGCCTGGATGGCGTAGTCGAGCGCCCCGCGGTCGGTGATGCGGACCCGCCCGGCGGTGACGCCGTGGGCGGCCAGCACCCCGTCCGCCACCTGGCGGATGAGGTGCTCGAACTGCTTCTTGACGGTGGACTCGATCTCCACCGTGAGCGCCTCGGCCGGCTCGAGCGCCACCATCAGGTCGCTCGACTGCATGGTGCCGGCCTGCGCCTTCTTCGTGATGTTCATCCCGTGCTCCCCTGCGTGTGCCCGAGCCGCGCCGCCAGGGCGCGCCCCTCGGGCGACCGAAGATAGGCCAGGGTGGTCCCGGGTACGAGGACCTTCAGCGCCGCGTCGTCGCCGCGCAGCAGCGCCGCCCGGACGGTGGAGGCGCTGATGGGGCCGCCGCCCGCCTCCAGCCGCGGCAGCTCGACCGGCTCGACCCCGTAGACCGGCAGCAGGCGCAGCATGGCGCCGTTGTAGGCGCGTGTGGTCGGGCAGGTGGGCTCGCTGCCGAAGAAGCGGCGGGTCACCCCGAAGGCCGGGGCGACGCGCTGCCCGAAGAGGGCCAGGTCCAGCTCCAGCTGGATGGCCTCCACCGGCGCGCCCTTGGCGAGGAAGTAGGAGGGGAAGGTGAGCGCGCTCACCGCGTAGCGGGAGGTGTCGAGCACCACC
Organism: Anaeromyxobacter sp.; assembly: GCA_016718565.1. Lineage (NCBI taxonomy): Bacteria > Pseudomonadati > Myxococcota > Myxococcia > Myxococcales > Anaeromyxobacteraceae > Anaeromyxobacter > Anaeromyxobacter sp. The sequence continues at coordinate 666,055 of JADKCZ010000001.1, forward strand.
ACGTTCGGCAGGTGGCGGGTCCCGGCCCGCACCAGCCGGTCGCGCACCTCGAACGGGAAGGCCGAGCGATCCTCCCGGACCACGAAGAGGTAGAGCGTCTCCACCCGCGCCGCCGCCTGCTCCACCAGCCACTGGTGGCCCAGGGTGAAGGGGTTGCAGTTCATCACCACCGCGCCGGCGCCGCCCGGCGCGGGCGGGCGCCGCAGCGGGCCGCAGGCCGCCAGCCAGGCCTCGAAGCGCCGCCCGTACTCCAGCAGCGCCACCGTGGCGTGGCTGGCCAGCAGCGAGAAGGTGAGGGCCTCGAAGCTCTGGGCGTGCTCCGGCCTGGTGAAGACGAAGAGCCCCTGGTGGCCGGCGGCCAGGCCGCGCGTCACCAGCGCGCCCACCACCTCGCCCAGCAGGCCGGCCCCCTGGTGGGCCGGATCGAGGGCGATGAGCTTCAGCACGTCGCCGGTCCGCGCGCCGGTGGCCACCAGCGCCCCGTCCTCGAAGGCGCCCATGAGGTCGTCGAGCGGCTCCTCGAAGCGCAGGCCCTGCGCCTCGACGAAGGCTCGCGCCCGCGCCCGGTCGGCGCCGCCCATCAGGTCCACCACCATGTCGTCGCCCCCGCTCCCAGCCTACGACGTCAGCACCAGCCGGGTGATCTCCGGCGGCGATCCGAGCCGCATGGGCGGCCCCCAGTAGCCGGTGCCGCGCGACACGTAGACCTGCCCCTCGGGGGCGCCCTGGGCCCGGTAGAGCCCCTTCACGTAGGGGAAGGCGGCGCGCACCGCGAAGTTCCACGGGAAGAGCTGGCCGCCGTGGGTGTGCCCGGAGACCTGCAGCTCCACGCCCTGCCGCACCGCCTCGTCCACCCCGCGCGGCTGGTGCGCCAGCAGCACCAGGCTGCGCTCCGGATCCCGCCCCGCGAGCGCCCGCGGGAGGTCCATGCCGTGCGGCGTGCCGGCCGGTCCGGCGCTCCAGTCGTTCACCCCGGCCAGGTCGAAGGTGGCGCCGCCGGGCGCCCCGTCGCCCAGGGCCACCCGCTGGTTGCGGAGCACGCGGACGCCCAGCCCGGCCAGGAAGTCCGCCCAGGCCTCGACGCCCGAGTAGTACTCGTGGTTGCCGGTGACGAAGTAGACGCCGTGGCGCGCCGACAGCCGGCCCAGCTCGGCCACGATGGGCCCGAGCTCGCGCGTGCTGCCGTCCACCAGGTCGCCGGTGATGACCACCGCGTCGGGCCGGAGCCCGTTGACCTGCTCCACCACGCGGCGCACCTCCCGCTCGCGGATGGTGGGGCCGACGTGCAGGTCGGTGACCTGCGCCAGGGTGAAGCCGGAGAGCGCTCGTGGCAGCCGGGCCAGCCGCACCGGCACCTCCTCGATCACCGCCGGGCCGGCGGCGCTGCGCAGGGAGGCCGCCCCGGCGGCGCCCGCCGCCACCAGCGCCCCGCCCGCCACCGCCCGGGCCAGCAGCTGGCGCCGGGCCGGATCCGGCGGCGCGTCCGGCGCGTTCCGCACCCAGTCGCCCAGCTGGGTGGCGCCCCAGGCCAGCAGCCGCCCGGCGTCGGCCACCAGCAGGGCGGCGAAGATCAGGAAGGAGAGCCCCATCCAGACGAAGGCGGCCAGCGGGAGGACCCTGCTGATGTGCTGCCCGGCCAGCCGCGCCGCGAACATGCCGGCCGGCACCAGCAGCGCCGCCAGCACCAGCGCCCAGGTGGCGAGGCGGCGCCAGGGCTCGGGCAGCCCGGTGTCGCGCACCAGCCGGAGCCACAGGTAGCCGTGCATGCCGCCCAGGACGGCGAGCGCCACGGCGAAGAAGAGCAGGAAGGAGAGCGGGCGAGCCACGCGCCCCTTCTAACCCTGGAGCGGGGGGGCCGCCAGCGTCCCGGCGCCGCGAGGGCCTGGACGGCGCGGCTCCGCCGGGGCCCGCCCCGTCCGGCGCTGGCCGCGGCGCGGCGGGGCCGGGAGATCCGTCCGATGCGCCTCCACCGCCCGCTGGGCCTGGCCCTCCTCCTGCTCGGCTGCGGCCCCGGCGCCGACGCCGCCCCCCCTCCGCCCCCCGGCACCGCGGTGGTCGCCACCGACCTCGTCACCGGGCTCGGCCCCGTCACCGACCTCGCCTTCCTGCCCGACGGCCGGCTGGTGCTGGTGGAGAAGACCGGCGCCGTGCGGCTGCGCGGCGCCGACGGCGCGCTCACCACGGCCGGCACCTTCCGGGTGGACGCGCGCAGCGAGAAGGGGCTGCTCGGCGTGGTGGTGGACCCGGCCTTCGAGACCACCCGGCGCCTGGTCTTCTACCTCTCGCTGGCCGACGCCGACGGCGGTACCGACCTCGACCGCCACCGGGTGGTCTCGGTGCCGCTCACCGCCGCGGGGACGCTCGACCTGGCCGCCCGCGCGGTGCTGCTCTCCGGCCTGCGCGGGCCCGCCAACCACGATGGCGGCGGCCTGGCCGTCGGGCCGGACGGCCTGCTCTACGTCGGGGTGGGGGACACCGGCTGCAACAGCGGCCGCCCACCCGAGCCGCCGGCCACGCCCACCAACCACTTCGCGACCTGCCTCGGCAACGCCAACGGCAAGATCCTGCGGGTGGCGCTCGACGGCGCCGTCCCGGCCGGCAACCCGCTGGCCTCGGTGGCCGCCGCCACCGCCTGCGGGGCCGGCTGCGGCGACGCGCCGGCCGGGCTGGCCGCGCCGCGCCGCGAGATCTACGCCTGGGGGTTCCGCAACCCGTGGCGCCTGGCCTTCGACCCGGACGGCGGGCGGCTCTGGGTGGGCGACGTGGGGGAGGTGACCTACGAGGAGGTCACGCTGGTCGAGGCCGGGCGCCACCACGGCTGGCCCTGGCGCGAGGGGGCGGCGGGCTGGCCCCGCTCGAAGTGCCGCGAGACCACGCCGGACGCCGGGGACTGCGTCGAGCCGGCCTACACCTGCCGCCACGGGGCGGCCGCCGGCGGCGTGGACGGCGACTGCACCTCCATCACCGGGGGCGTCTTCCTGCCTGGCCCGCGCTGGCCCGCGCCCTGGCGGGGCCGCTACCTCTTCGCCGACAACGCCAACGGCCGGCTCTGGACGCTGGACGTGGACGCGGCCCGCACCGGGGTGGTGGCGGGCTCGCGGCGCGAGGTGCACCGGATCTCCGGCGGCGCCCCGGTGTCGCTGCGGGTGGGGCCGGACGGCGACGTCTACGCGGCGGTGCTGCCGGGGCGGGTGGTGCGCCTCTCGCCGGCGCCCGCGCCCTGACCGGCCGGGGGCGGCGGCCCGGCGTGGCCCGGACCGACCCGCCCGGCGCCGAGACGGAGCCGCCCCGCCGTGGGCGCCGGCGCGTCCGGAGCGGCCGGCGCCGCGGGCGGGGCGGCGGAACTGCGGACCGTGGCTGCCGCGGCGAGGCGCCGCTACCGCGAGGCGTACCAGGTCAGGGTCTGCAGGCGGCGCTCCAGGGAGGCGCGGCGGTCGAAGTAGCGGGCGTCGAAGCGGGCCAGCTTGCGCGGGTGGAAGGCGAAGCGGGCGTGGTAGGCGGCGCGCTCCTGGTCGAGCTGGCGCAGCTCCACCCGGACGAAGCGGGCCTGGGCGACCCGCTCCCGGGCGTCGCGCCGGCTCCAGCCGGCCTGCACCCAGCTGCGCCCGTTCCAGCGCAGGTCGTCGCGGGTGTCCCAGGCGGGCGCCGGGGCGGGCGGGAGCAGGCGGGGGTCGTGGCCGCAGCTGCGGTCGTGCACGTGGGCCGCCACCGGCCGGCCGTCGCGGCGGTCGTCGCGGCGGTCGTCGACGCGGTCGTCGTCGCGGCGCTGGTCGCGGTCCTCGAACCGCTGGCCGGCCTGGTCGCGGCGGCTGGATCCGTCCTGCCGCCCGTCGGCGGCGGCCAGCGACGGGGCGAAGGTGGTGGCGCTGATCAGGGTGGCGGCGGCGATGAGGCGGCTGAAGGTCGTCATGTGGTCCTCCGGTGGTGTTTCCCTCTCGCAGGAGGGACGGAGGGGCCCGCCGCCCTATTCAGCCGGGGCGGCCTGGGCCTCCGGGCGCGCGCTCACCAGCGCCGCCAGCACCAGGTCGTTCTCGGTGAGGCCGCCGGCGTCGTGGGTCCAGAGGGTCACCTCCACCGTGTTCCAGTGGACCGCGAAGTCCGGGTGGTGATCCTCACGCTCGGCCACCGCCGCCAGCGCCACCACGAAGGACATGGCCGCGGCGAAGTCACGGAAGGTGAAGGTGCGCGCCAGCCGGGTGCCCTGCTGGCCCACGCTCCAGCCCGGCAGCTGCCGGAGGCCGAGGGCCAGGGCTTCGGGGGAGAGGCGGGGCAGGCCGCCCCGGCAGGCCTGGCAGCGCCGCTCGACCAGCGGGGTGGGGTCGGACATGCGGGAACCTTGCGGCGGCGACCGGCGCGGCGCACGGCCAGGTCGGGGCGGGGCGGGGCGGGGCGGCCGGCGGGGTCCCGCCGGGGTCCAGTCAGCCCAGGCGGTCGGCCAGGTTGCTGGTGGTCTGGCGGAGCCGCTGCGACAGGAGCTTGGCCACCTTCAGCACCAGCTTCACCGCCAGGCGGGGGTGCTCGTTGGAGAGCCGGTCGAGGTCGGCCCGGGAGATGGCCAGCAGGATCAGGTCCTCCACCGCCACCGCGCCGGCCGAGCGCGGCTGGCCGTCGATGAGCGCCATCTCCCCCAGGGTGTGGCCCATGCCGATGGTGGCGATGGGGTGGTCCTGCTTCTTGGCCCCGGACTTGATGATGCCGACCTTGCCCTCGGCGATGACGAAGAGCGTGCCGTCGCGGTCGCCCTCGCGGAAGACCAGCAGCCCCTTCTTCACCTGGCGGGACTGGAGGTACTCGGCCAGCGTCTCGATCTCCAGGAAGGAGAACTCGTGGGCCCACTGGGTCCGCTCGAGCAGCTCGGCGCGCAGGGCGACGTCGGGGGCGGGCATGGCGGGGCACGATAGCAATCTTCGGCGTGCGCGTCGCCCGCCGCGGCGCTACCTTGGCCACCCCATGGATCGACTCCTCTTCGCCGCCGGCGCCCTCTCCGCCGCCCTGGGCGTGGGCGCGGGCGCCTTCGCCGCGCACGGCCTCAAGGCCCGGCTCGGCCCCGACCTGCTGGCCGTCTTCGAGACCGGGGCCCGCTACCAGCTCTTCCACGCCCTGGGCATGCTGGCGGCGGCGCTGGCGGCCCCGCACCTGGGCGGGCGCGCCGCCGCGGGCGGCTGGCTCCTGCTGCTCGGCACCGTCCTCTTCAGCGGCTCGCTCTACCTGCTGGCGGTGACCGGGGTGCGCTGGCTGGGGATCGTGACCCCCTTCGGCGGCGTGGCCTTCATCGTGGGCTGGGTGCTGCTGGCGCTGGCGGCGCTCAAGGGCGGCGCCTAGCCCGACCCACGCCTCACCGCTCCTCCTCGCGCCCGAAGAGGAGCCGCACCAGCGGCACGTCCTCCGGCGCGGCGAAGACGTAGACGTGGTCGCCGGGCTGGAGCACGGTGCGCCCCCGCGCCGCCACCAGCTGGCGCCCGCGCAGCACCAGCATGACGGCGGCGTTCTCCGGGAAGGGCAGGTCGGCGATGCGGCTGCCGGCCACCGCGCTGGCCGCCTCCACGAAGTAGGTCAGCACCTGGCCCGAGAGGTCGCGGGTGGAGACGATCTCCAGGGTGGCCCGCGGCGCGGGCGGGCCGGCCCGCTCCAGGCCGAGGCGGGTGGCCAGCCAGCCGGCGGTGGAGCCCTGCAGCGCGGTGGAGACCAGCACCACGAAGAAGACCAGGTCGAAGACGCCGGTGGCGCCGGGCACCCCGGCCAGCACCGGGAAGGTGGCCAGGATGATGGGCACCGCGCCGCGCAGGCCGACCCAGCCGATGAAGAGCACCTCGCGCCAGGCGAAGCCGAAGGGGGCCAGGCAGGCGGCCACCACCAGCGGCCGGGCCACGAAGACCAGCAGCAGCGCCAGCTCCACCCCGGTGGACCACTGCGCCGCCAGGCGGCTGGGGAAGGCCAGCAGGCCCAGCAGGAGGAACATGGCCACCTGGCTGAACCAGGCCAGGGCGTCGTGCACGCGGCGCAGCCCGGTCAGGTAGGGGAGCGGTCCGTTCCCCATCACCACCGCGGCGGCGTAGACCGCCAGGAAGCCGGAGCCCCACAGCAGCGAGGGGAGCCCGAAGGCCACCAGCGCCAGCGCCAGCGTCAGCACCGGGTAGAGGCCCGCCGCCGAGAGGCGGGCCCGCACCAGCAGCCAGCGGCCCAGGTACCCCAGCCCCACGCCGCCGCCCAGGCCGACCGCCAGCTGCAGCAGCGCCTCCAGCCCGAGGCGCCAGCCGGGCGCCTGGCCGCCCACCGAGAGGGCGGTGAAGGCCAGCGTGAGGATCACCGCCATCGGGTCGTTGAGCCCGGACTCCAGCTCCAGCACCGTGCCGACCCGCCGCCTGAGCTCCACCCCGCCGCCGCGCAGCACCGAGAAGACCGAGGCGGCGTCGGTGGACGAGACCACCGCCCCGAAGAGCAGCGCCAGCGGCGGCGGCAGGCCGAGCCACCAGGCGCCCAGGGCGGCCAGCGCCGCGGTGCCGAGCACGCCCGCGGTGGCCAGCGCCGCCGCCGGGGCGAAGGCCCGCCGCACGCTCGACCACGGGGTGTTGAGGCCGCCGTCGAAGAGGATCAGGACCAGCGCCACCGTGCCCAGCCGGAAGGTGAGGGCGTAGTCCTCGAAGGTGATGCGGCCCAGCCCCTCCGAGCCGGCCAGCATGCCGACCGCCAGGAAGAGCAGGGCGGCCGGCACCCCGAGCCGGCCGGAGGTCCGGCTCACCAGCACCCCGGTGGCGACCAGCAGCCCCGCGGCCGTGAGGAGCAGCGCGGTGGCGTGGGGTTCGGGCATGCCCCACCACTCTACCGCCGGGGCGCGCGGCGGTCGCGGCAGCGCACCGTTCGACCCACCCCAAGCCGGCCGCCCCATGCGAGAGTCCGGGTCCATGTCCGCGACCGCCGACCGGCGCGCTCCACCGCAGGTCAAGTACATCGTGGGGAACGAGGCCTGCGAGCGCTTCTCGTTCTACGGCATGCGGAGCGTGCTGGTCGTCTACATGACCGGCTTCCTGCTCTTCCCGGACGACGAGGCCAAGGCCTGGTACCACGCGTTCATGATGCTGACCTACCTGACGCCGCTGGTGGGCGGCTGGCTGGCCGACCGGTACTTCGGGCGCTACCCGGTCATCCTGTGGGTCTCGCTCTTCTACGTGGGCGGCCACGCCACCCTGGCGCTGTGGGACTCGCGCACCGGGCTGCTGGTGGGGCTCGGGCTCATCGCCTGCGGCTCGGGCGGCATCAAGCCCTGCGTCTCGGCCTTCGTCGGCGACCAGTTCCGCCCCGAGCAGCGGCTGCTGCTGGAGCGGGTCTACGGCTGGTTCTACTGGGTCATCAACCTCGGCTCGGCCTCTGCGAACCTGCTCATCCCCTGGACGCTGCGGGCCTACGGGCCGGCCGTGGCCTTCGCCGTCCCGGGCGCGCTCATGGCGGTGGCCACCTGGCTCTTCTGGGCCGGCACCCGGCACTACGTGCGGGCGCCGCCCTCCGGCCCCAAGCCGCACGGCTTCCTCCGGGTGGTCGGGGCGGCGCTGCGGAGGCTCGGCACGGCCCGCCCCGGCGAGCACTGGCTCGACCCGGCCCGGGCGCTGCATCCGGCCGACGCGGTGGAGGGGGCCAAGGCGGTCCTCCGGGTGGTGGGCGTCTTCGCCGCGGTCACCGTCTTCTGGGCGCTCTTCGACCAGACCGGCTCGTCCTGGGTGCTGCAAGGCAGGCAGCTGGGCAGCTCGCTCGACGCGGTGGGGCTGCCGGGCGTGAAGCTCGACGCCGTCCAGCTGCAGGCCCTCAACCCCTTCCTGGTGCTGGCGCTCATCCCGCTCTTCACCTGGGGGATCTTCCCGGCGCTGCAGCGGCGCGGGGTGGCGCTGGCGCCGCTCGCCAAGATGGCCGCCGGCATGTTCCTGGCGGTGGGCTCCTTCGTGGCCGCCGCGGTGGTCCAGTACCTGGTGGACGCCGGCCGCCCGCCGCACCTGGCCTGGCAGGTCCCGCAGTACCTGCTCCTCACCGCCGCCGAGGTGCTGGTCTCGGTGACCGGCCTGGAGTTCAGCTACACGCAGGCGCCCCGCTCGATGCGCTCCACCATCATGTCGATCTGGTTCCTCACGGTGTTCCTGGGCAACCTGCTCACCTTCCTGGTCCAGTTCGTCAAGCTGTCCGGCGCCGCCTACTTCGCCTTCTTCGCCACGCTCATGCTGGCCGCCGCCCTCGCCTTCCGGCAGGTGGCCCGGCACTACCGCCCTGCGCCGCCGTCGGCGGCCGGCTAGGACACCCGCCGCCCCCGCCCCGCGATCGGAGACCCCACATGCTGCTCAAGGAGACCGCCGCCGTCCGCCTGCTGGGGCTCAAGATCCCGGTGCTGCTCTTCCTCGGGCCGCGGGTGCAGCGGCTCGACGAGAAGGGGTGCGCCGTCACCATCCCCTTCGGCTGGCGCTCGAGGAACCACGTGGGCTCGATGTACTTCGGCGCGCTCTGCGCCGGGGCCGACCTGGCCGGCGGGCTGCCGGCGGCGCGGCTCATCTGGGAGAAGCACAAGCGGGTGAGCCTGGTGTTCGCCGACCTCAAGGCCGAGTTCCTCAAGCGCGCCGACGGCGACACCCTCTTCACCTGCGACGACGGCTACGCGGTGGCCGCGGCGGTGCGGCAGGCCGACGCCAGCGGCGAGCGGGTCACGCTCCCGGTGCAGGTGACCGCCACCGTGCCCGAGAAGTACGGCGACGAGGCGGTGGCCCGCTTCACCATGGGGCTCTCGCTGAAGCGGCGCGGCTGAGTGGCCGGCACCCACGGGAGACCAGCATGACCACCCGCCCCCCCTCCGACCCCGCGGCCCTCGGCCAGGTGCTGGCGCTGCTGGCCACCGCCGACGGCCGGGTGGTGGAGCGCAGCGCCGTCAAGGGTCAGCTCTACGTCTCGCCGGCCGAGGTGGTGGTGCTGCGCCCCACCGCGGGCGAGGCGCTGCTGGACCGGCTGGCGGTGGGGGCGCTGGTGGCCTCGCTGCTGCTGCTGGCGGTGAACGTGGTGCAGTGGCAGAGCCAGGCGGCGATGTGGGGGGCGGCGGCGCTGCAGGCGGTCTACTGGCTGTCCAGGCCGGTGCGGCTCAGGCACCAGCTGGCCCAGCCGCTCGACGCCGCCGGGGTGGAGGCGGCGCGGCGGGCCGGGCGGGCCGCGCTGGCGGTGCCGGGCGCCGCCATCACCGGGCTGGTGCCGCCGCCGCCGCGCGGCGGGGTGGGGCGCACGCCGGCGCGGCTCCTCCTGCCGGACGGCGCGGTGGAGCTGTGGCTCGACGAGGCGGCCTTCGCCGAGGTGCGCCGGGCGCTCGGACGTGGTTAGAAGGGGGACCATGCGCTCCCTCGCCGCCGCCCTCGCGCTCGCCCTGGCCCTGCCGGCCGCGGCCGCCGCCGGGCGCCTCCCCTTCGTGGCCGACGACTACGCCAAGGCCCTGGCCGACGCACGCGCCCGGAACGTCCCCCTGGTGGTGGACGTCTGGGCCCCCTGGTGACCCAGCTGTCGCTTCATGCGGGCCAGCGTCTTCACCGACGCGCGCCTGGTGAAGCTGGCCGGGCGGTTCGCCTGGCTCGACCTCGACACCGAGAAGCCGGTCAACTTCGCCTTCGTGGAGCGGTTCCCCATCGAGGCCTGGCCGACCGTCTACGTCATCGACCCGGCCACCGAGCAGGTGCTGCTGCGCTGGATGGGCGCGGCCACGGCGCCCGAGCTCTCGGCGCTGCTGGGTGACGCCGAGCGGACCTTCCGCAAGGAGCAGGCCGGCGCGGCCGCCGAGGCCGCGGCGCGCGGCGCGGCCTCGGCGGCCGGGCGGCGCCACGCCGAGGCGGCCCAGGCCTTCTCCGAGGCGCTGACGGCCGGCGGCCCGGCCTGGAGCGAGCGGGCCCGGACGGCCGACGCCCTGGTGCAGGCGCTCTCCCTGGCCGGCGACCCGCAGGCCTGCGCGGGCGCGGCGGGCGAGCTCCTGCCCAGGCTGCCCCACGGCTCCTCCTTCGCCAGGGTGGCCGGCGCCGGGCTGGGCTGCGCGCTCGAGATCGAGCCGGAGGGGTCCAGGGAGCCCGCCATCCGGGCGCTGGAGCCGCAGGTCCGCCTGGCGCTCGGCCAGAAGGGCGTGCTGGCCGACGACCGGCTCGGGCTGTTCGGCCTGCTCCACCAGGCGCGCCAGGCGCAGGGCGACGAGCCGGGGGCACGGCGGGCGGCCCGCGAGTGGCTGGCCTTCGTGGAGGACCAGTCGAGGAGGACCAGGGACCCCCTGGCCCGCTCGGCCCTCGACGGCGGCCGGCTCTCGGCGGCGATGGCGCTCGGCGAGCCGGCGCGGGCCCTGCCGGCGCTGCGCGCCTCGGCGGCGGCGCTGCCGCGCGAGTACTTCGCGCAGAGCTACGTGGCGGTCTGCGCCCTGGAGGCCGGGCTGGCCGACGAGGCGCTGGCCGCGGCGCGGCTGGCCGTGCCGCTGGCCGAGGGGCCGCGCAAGGTGCGGATCATGACCGTGGAGGCCCAGGCGCTGAAGGCGCTCGGGCGGGAGCCGGAGGCGCTGCAGGCGCTCGAGGCCGCCATCCTGCACGGCGAGGGGCTGCCGGAGGCGGTGCGGCCCAAGGGGCACCTGGCCAGGGCGAAGAAGCTGCTGGCGCAGTGGACCCCGGCCCCGACCCCGACCCTGACCCCGGGCCCGACCCCGACCCCTCCGAGGTGACCAGGCTCACCGCGCCGGGAACTTCGACGCGGCGCCGGTCGTTCCATGAGGCAGCACCCGGCGCCCTCCCTCCGCGGCGCAGTCCAGTCGACTGGACCGATATCGCCCCGGGGCCGGGCGGGCGCCGCTCACCCCGTGACGCGCACCCCCTCGGCCCACGGGAAGGCGTAGCCCAGCGAGGCGTCGGGCCGGCGGGCGAAGCGGGCCAGGTCGGCCACCACCTCGTCCACGTCGGCCAGCGACACCGCGCCGCCGGCCGCGATGGCGTCGCGGGCGCCGGCCAGGTTGCCGGCCAGGTTGGCGACCAGCCCCGCGAAGGCCGGCTCGGCGGCGCAGGCGGCGTAGGGGATCCAGGTGGCGCGGCGCGGCGCGGCGCCGGCGCCCGCCAGCAGCTGCACCAGCCGCCGGCCGACGTACGGGTCGTTGCCGTTCCGGTCGTAGCTCCGGCAGAAGGCCGCCCAGACCGCCTCGAAGCGGGCCGGCGCCGGTGCCAGCCGCATCAGCGAGTGGTCGTCGTCCATCAGGACGATGCGGCCGCCGGGGCGGGCCGCCCGGACCATCTGCGCCACCACCTGCGCCGGCGCCGGGACGTGCTCCAGCAGGAAGCGGGCGTGGACGAGATCGAAGGTGCCCCACTCGTCGTCCGCCAGCGGCAGCGCCAGCGCGTCGCCGGCCCGCAGGTCCAGCAGGTCCTGCTCGCCGGCCGCGGCCGCCAGGGCCAGCGCCCGCTCCCGCTGCGCCTCGCTCCGCTCCACCCCGACGGCGCGCCCGCCGGTGGCCCGGGCCAGGGCCCGGGTGAGCTGGCCGAGGCCGGCGCCCACGTCGAGCAGCGCCTCGCCCGGCCGAGGCGCCACCGCGCCCAGGCAGGCCGCGTTGAGGAGGTCGTTGAGCAGCGACAGGCGGGCCTGCTCGACGGGATCGGTGCCGTGGATGTAGCGGGAGGTCACGGCGGGCGAGTGTACGCGAGCGCGCCCCCGGCCCGCACCCGGCGCCGCCGGATCCGGCCGGCCCTCACGCCGCCGCCCGGTGTCATCCAGGGTCGGTCCTTGTGGCGCTCCCCGCCGGCGTGGCACCGTCCGCCCGTGACCACCTCCCCTGCAGGGCAGGCGGCCGAGGCGCCGCCGCCGCCCTCCGGCCCGCCGCCCTCCGGCCCGCCGCCCTCCGGCCCGCCGCCGCGCCGGCGCAGCCTGCGCACCCAGCTGTCGCTGACCCTGGCGCTGGCGGTGGGGCTGCCGCTGCTGGTGGCCGCGGTGGTGGGCGTGCGGCTCCTGGCCGCCCGGGAAGAGCTCGGGTCGGTCCGCGGCCTGACCACCATCAGCGCCAGCGCGGCCGTCCAGGTGGAGGCCTACCTGGCGGCGCACGTCTCGGCGGTGCGCAGCCTCGCCCTGGCGGTCGAGTCGACCGGCCACCTGGAGACCGCCACGGCCCAGCCGCTGGTGGCCGGGTTCCACGCCCTCTACCCCGGGTTCATCACCATGCTGGCGGCGGACCAGGCCGGCCTGATGCTGGCCGGGCACCCCATGAACGAGACCGAGCGCTGGCAGCTGCGGGTCTCGCCGCGCCCGCTCGACGATCGGCCCTACTTCCGCCACGCCATGGAGACCGGCCAGCCCTACGTCTCCGAGGTCTTCGAGGGGCGCGGCTTCGGCAGCGACCCCATCGTGGCCATCAGCGCCCCCGTCACCATCGGCGGGCGCCGGGTGGGCATCGTGGAGGGCTCGCTCGACCTGCGTGGCTTCCCGCTGTCCGGCGAGGTGGCCACCGTGAGCCCGGTGGACGTGATCGTGCTCGATCCGGCCGACCGGGTGGCGTTCGCCACGCCGGGCTCGGGGCAGCGGCCGCTCGACGCGGTGGCCGGCGGGCCGCTCGGCCTCGCCCTCCAGGGGGCCGCCCAGGGGGTGGCCGAGTACCTGGAGCGCGGCGTGCCGTCGCGCATCGCGGTGACCACCACCGGCCGCGGGTGGCACGTGGTGGCCCGCCAGCGGGTGGCCGACGTGCGGCGCGCCACCGACCGGTTCGTGCTGACCATGACCGTCACGCTGGCCGCCGGGCTGGTGGCGGCGCTGGCGCTGGCGGTGGTCCTGGCCGGCCGGCTGACGCGGCCCCTCACCAGGCTGCAGGCGGCGGTGGGGGCCTTCCTGGACGGCGCGCGGCCCGAGCCCCTGCCGGTGGGGCGCCAGGCCCCCCGCGAGGTGGCCGAGCTGGTGGCGGGGTACGAGGAGATGCAGCGCCGGCTGGGCCACAGCCTCTCTGGCCTCCTGCCCATCTGCGCCTGGTGCAAGCGGATCAAGGACGAGCAGCAGCACTGGCAGCCCATCGACCGCTACCTGCAGGAGCGGGCCGAGACCCAGTTCACCCACGGGCTGTGCGGCGACTGCGCCGAGCGGCTGGCGGAGGCGAGGCCGACCCCGCCGCCGGGGCAGGGCTGAGCGGGCTGAGCGGCCGCCCGGCCGGCCCTCACAGCCGGTAGCGCAGCAGGTGGATCTCGAGCGGGCCGTTCCAGAGCCGGTGGTCGATCTCGGGCTTCCGGCCCATCACCTTCTGCAGGATGGGGTTGCCCGACAGCAGCACCGCGCTCCAGCCCTCGTGCCGCTCCAGCATCTCGGCCAGCCCGCGGTAGAAGCCCTCCAGCTTGCGCTCCTTGGTGCGGGCCGCGGCGCGGTCGCCGCTGGCGCCCTCCTCGTCCATGAGCCGCTCGCCGTAGGGCGGGTTCATGCAGAGCATGCCGGGGGCGAAGCGGGGGGCCAGGTCGCGCGCGTCGCCCTGCTCGATGATCAGGTCGGCCGAGACGCCGGCCAGGTGGGCGTTGCGCCGGCAGGCGTCGATGGCCTTGGGGTGCAGGTCCACCGCCAGGATGGGCGCCGGCGCCGTCGGCAGCACCTCGGCGCGGGCCTGGGCCTTCAGCTTGTCCCAGCGCGACTGCAGCTCGCTGCGGTAGCAGGGCCAGCGCTGGAAGGCGAAGGCCCGGTCCAGCCCGGGGGCGATGTGGCGGGCCCGCAGCGCCTGCTCGATGGGCAGGGTGCCCGAGCCGCACAGCGGGTCCACGAAGGGCTCGTCGGGCTCGATGCGGCCCAGCAGCAGCACCGCCGCGGCCAGCGTCTCCTTGAGCGGCGCCACCGTGGTGGTGGTGCGCCAGCCGCGCTTGTGCAGCGGCGCGCCGGCCAGGTCCAGCGACAGGGTGGCCTGCCCGGGCTCGAGGTGCAGCACGATGGGGACGTCCGGGTCCTTGGTGTCCACGTCCGGCCGGGCGCCCAGCTTCTCGCGCAGCACGTCCACCACCGCGTCCTTGACCTTGAGCGCGGCGAAGCCGGAGTGGGTCAGCCCCTCGGTGGAGCCGGTGGTCTCCACCGCTAGGGTGGTCTTCTCGGTGAGCCAGAGCGACCAGTCCACCGTGCGCGCGCCCTCGTACAGGTCCTCGGGGCCGGTCACCGGGAAGGTGGCCAGCTCCAGCAGCACCCGCATGCCGGTGCGGGTGTGCAGGCAGGCCTTGGCCCCGTGGTGCAGCTGCCCCTCGAAGTGGACGCCGCCGCGCCCCCCCCGGACGGCGGGCAGCTTCAGGGCGGCCAGCTCGGCGCGCAGCGCGCCGTCGGTGCCGCGGGAGCAGGTCGCGAAGAAGCGCATCAGGCGCCGCCATATGGGCCAGGGGAGGGGGTGAGGGCCGGCCCCACCGGAGCCTGTGGTGGACCGCCGATCACCTCGAACCGCATCGAGCCAGCGGCGGTCCGCTTGGCTTCGTACATGAGCTCGTCGGCGCGCGCCATCATCTCGTCCACCGACCCGGCCGGCTCGAGGTAGGTGGCGGCCCCGGTGGAGAACCCGACCGGCCAGCCGTTCTGGTCCATGACGGCCTGCAGCGCGGTGCGCAGGCGCCCCAGCAGCGCCTGGGCGGTGGGGCCGTCGGTCTCGGGCAGCAGCAGGCCGAACTCGTCGCCGCCCAGGCGCGCCACCGCGTCCACCGCGCGGGTCGAGCCGCGCAGGGTCTGGGCCACCGCCACCAGCAGGGCGTCGCCCTCGGCGTGTCCCAGCTGGTCGTTGATGCGCTTGAAGCCGTCGCAGTCCAGGTACGCCAGGGTGAGCGGGCGGGCGCTGCGGCGGGCCCGCTCCAGCTCGAGCTCGGCCGCCTCGATGAAGGCGCGCCGGTTGGCCACCTCGGTGAGCGGGTCGGTGCGGGCCAGCTGCTGCTCCACCTCCAGGCGGGCCCGGAAGCCGGCCAGCAGCAGCACCAGCGCCAGGTAGACGCCCAGCTGGACCACCAGGTTCCAGGCCAGCAGCGCGCCCGGGCTGGGCACGCCCTGGCGGACCACCAGGTCGGCGGCGGTGGAGGCCACGGCCGCCACCAGCGAGAGCGCGATGCCGGTGCGCAGCCCCACGAACCAGGTCGCGAAGGCGATGGGGGCCAGGTAGAGCAGCGTGAAGCTGGCCTCGGTGCCGGTGAGCACGTCGCCCACCGCCAGCCCCAGGATGGTGAGGATCGCCAGCGCCACCACCGCCAGGTGCGTCAGCGGCCCCAGCCCCGCCGGATCCGGCAGGGCGAAGAGCGGCGAGGTGGGTGGCGGGTCGGCGGGCACGGGGTCGGGGTCGGGGTCGGGGTCGCTCCAGACACGCCACCGGCGGGTGGGATGTCAAGCGTCGGTCAGCGTGGCGCAACCACCTCGACGCGGCGGTTGGCGGCGCGGCCGCGGGCGGTGAAGCTGGGGAGGCGGGGGCTGGTGGAGCCGCGCCCGGCCATGCCCACGCGGCTGGCCTCGACGCCCAGGTCGAGGAGCCGCTGGGCGGCGGCCTGCGCCATGGCGGCCGAGAGGCGCAGGTCGGCGGCGGCGTCGCCCGAGGCGTCCACGAAGCCCTCCAGCCGGAGCGTCAGCCCGGGCGAGGCGGCCAGCACCACCGCCAGGTCGGCCAGGCCGGCGTCGCGGGCCAGGGCGGCCGAGCGGCCCTCGAAGGTGACCTCCTCCAGGAGGAGGCGCCCGCCGGCGCCCAGGGCGCGGGCCCAGTCGCGCTGCCGCTGGGTGCGCAGGGCGCGGGCGGAGGGTGCGGCGCCGGCCGGCGGTGCGGGCGGCCGGACGACCGGCGCCGGCGCCGGCGCGGGGGGCGCGGCCGTGGCGCCCTGGCCCAGGGCCACCGCCGCCGCGCGCAGGGCCTCGCGCCGCTCCACCCCGAAGCAGGCGTGGCGGCCGGGCGCGCCCAGCCGCGCCAGCACCGGCCTGGCCAGCTCCAGGGCGGTGCGCCGCGCCGCGGCCTCCACCCGCTCGCCCGGCGCCGGCCGCAGGTGCGCCGAGGCGGCGAAGAGCAGGTCGCGCTGGCCGGCCAGCGTGAGCCGGAGCGTCAGCACCAGGTCGGGGTCGGTCTCGCGGCTCCGCCCCTCCAGCGCCCCGTAGAGCGCCGCGTCGGCGCCGAGCAGCTCGGCCAGCTCGAGGGCGCTCGAGGCCGAGAGCCCCTCCGGCAGCTCGAGCGGCGTGCCGTCGAAGAGGGCGCGCAGGTCGTCGGGCGGCAGGAGGCGGGTGCGGCCCTGGTCCACCGCGCCGGCCAGGGCGGCGGTGGCGGCGGCGGCGGCGCGCGGCGCGTCCGAGCCGCTCTCCAGCGGCGCCAGGACGAGGCAGCGGACCCGCGCCAGCTCGGCCTCGCGCAGCACCAGGCCGTCCGGGCGGGGGGCGGGGTCCCGGACCGGTGGCGCGGCGGCGCAGGCCGCGGCGAGGAGGAGCAGGACGGCGGGGAGTCGGAGCATGGCCCTCCATCGTACCCCGGGTTCCGGCCGCCGGGTGACCCCTTCGGGGCCTGTCCCGGTGACGCCGTCACCCTTCCGTTGCACGCGCTCCCCCCGCCTGTCACGGTGACGTGGCCTAAAGGCACCCCGTGACCACCGTCCTCCTCGTCGACGACGAGCGCGATCTCCTCTCCGTCCTGGACTTCAACCTGCGCGCCGCGGGGTTCGAGACCATCCTGGCCACGCGCGGCGAGGAGGCGCTGCTGGCGCTGCGCCGCCGCCTGCCCGACCTGGTGCTGCTCGACCTCATGCTGCCGGACATCCCGGGCACCGAGGTCTGCCGCCGCATCAAGGCCGACCCGCGCACCCGCCACGTGCCGGTGGTCATGCTCACCGCCAAGGGCGAGGAGGTCGACCGGGTGGTGGGCTTCGAGCTGGGGGCCGACGACTACGTCACCAAGCCCTTCTCGGTGCGGGAGCTGACGCTGCGGCTCAAGGCCATCCTGCGCCGCGCCGCCGGCGGGCGGGTGGCGGAGCGGCCGCGCGAGCAGGTCGGGCCCATCAAGGTGGACGTGGACGCCCACCGGGTCTTCGTGGACGGCGCCGAGGTGACGCTCACCCCGCTGGAGTTCAAGCTGCTCGGCACCTTCATGGCGCGGCTGGGCCGGGTGCAGTCGCGCGAGCAGCTGCTGGAGGACGTCTGGGAGATGTCGCCGGAGGTGGAGACGCGCACCGTGGACACCCACGTGAAGCGGCTGCGCGAGAAGCTGGGCAGCGGCCGCGACCTGCTCGAGACGGTGCGCGGCGTGGGCTACCGGCTGGTGGATCCGGGCGAGCAGGGGCAGGGGTAGGTGGCCTCCATCGGCCACACGCCGCTGTCGGCGGCCCTGAAGGCGCTGCGCACCGAGCTGCACGGCGGGCCGCGCGCCGACCTCGGCAACGACGTGACCGAGCTGGCGGCGCTGCTGCTGGAGCGCGAGCTGCGCCGCTTCGCCACGGTGCGCGACCCGGCCGAGCAGGAGCTGCTCTCCTCCCTGCCGGACGCCGCCGCGGTGGTGTCCAAGGACGGCCGGGTCAAGGCCTGCAACGCCGCCTTCGACGCGCTGGCGGCCGGCGGGCGGGCCGCCGGCATGACCCCGCTCGAGGTGACGCGCAGCGCCGAGCTGGCCGAGGCGGTGAAGCGGGCGCTGGAGGGGACGGCCCGGCGCCTCGATCTCGACCTGCCGCGCCGCTCCTTCTCGGCGCAGCTCACCCCGCTGCTGCGCGGCGAGGTGCTGGTGCTGCTGCGCGACACCACCGAGGAGCGGCGCGCCGCCGCCACCCGGCGCGACTTCGTGGCCAACGCCTCGCACGAGCTGCGCACCCCGGTGGCGGCCATCCGCGGCGCCGCCGAGACCCTGCTGGGCGGCGCGCTGGAGCAGCCGGAGGCGGCCCGGCACTTCGTGGAGATGGTGCACCGCCAGGCCGAGCGGCTGTCGCGCCTCACCCAGGACCTGCTGGACCTGTCGCGCCTGGAGTCGCGGCAGTGGCGCTTCGACGTGGCGCCGGTGGACCTGGCCACGCTGGCCCGCACCGCCGTGGAGCTGCACGCGCCGGCGGCCCAGAAGAAGGGGCTGGCGCTGGGCGCCGAGGTGCCCGAGGGGCTGTGCGCGCTGGGCGACCCCAGGGCGCTGGAGCAGGTGGTGGTCAACCTGGTGGACAACGCGGTCAAGTACACGCTGACCGGCGGCGTCACCCTGGCCGCGGCGACGCGGGGCGAGGACGTGCTCCTCACGGTCAGCGACACCGGCCCGGGCATCGAGCCGCACCACCTGGCCCGCCTCTTCGAGCGGTTCTACCGCGTCGATCCAGGTCGGGCCCGCGAGGCGGGCGGCACCGGCCTGGGGCTGGCCATCGCCAAGCACCTGGTGCAGGGCATGGCGGGCGAGATCACGGTGAGCAGCGGCGCGGCGGGCACCCGCTTCGAGGTCCGCCTGCCGGGCGTGCCGGCCGGGCGCTGATCCGGGTGGCCGCCCGGCGCGGCGGCGACCCCCCGTGCGCAGGGGACCGCAGCGGCCCCGCCCGTCACCGTCCCGCCACACGGGCCGGCCTCCGCCGCCTCGTCGGTGACGCCTTCACCGAGTCGTCACGCGGCCGCCCCCGCGGCGCCACGGCCCCCTCCTAAAACCCCCGCCATCCGAGCAAGCGCTCGCTCCCACCACCAGACAAGGGGCCGTCCCGTCATGACCACCCGCTTCATCGCTCTCACCGCCGCGCTGGCGCTCGCGCCAGCCGCCTTCGCCGCCGACGAGGCCGTCGTGTTCGACCCCACCGCCCTCGAGGGCAAGGTCGACTCGCTGGCCGAGCAGTACGCCGAGACCAAGAACGACGTCCTCAGCATGAAGCGGCTCAAGCTCTCGGGCTACATCCAGGCCCGCTACGCCTGGCTGGAGGCCGCCAGCTACAACGGCTCGGCCGGCGCCACCGCCCCCACCACCCCGACCAACAACGGCCTCTTCATCCGCCGCGGCCGCTTCAAGACGGTCTACGACGCCGACTGGTCGCAGTACACCATCCAGATCGACGTCATCCCCTCCGGCCTCTCCATGAAGGAGGGCTACGCCACGGTGAAGCTGCCCATGGGCATGGCCATCGACGCCGGCCTGCAGCTCTTCCCGTTCGGCTACGAGGTCTTCGCCCGCTCCTCCTCCGACCTCGACACCCTGGAGCGCTCGCGCGTCACCAGCGCCTTCCTGGGCGGCGAGTACGACCTGGGCGTGGCGCTGAAGGGCAAGCTCTCGCTGGTCAACTTCAAGGTCGGCCTCTTCAACGGCAACGGCGTCAACTCCGGCCAGCTGGGCCGCGACAACGACCAGCTCAAGGACGTCATCGGCCGCGCCTGGGTCGACATGGGCGTGGTCACCGCCGGCCTCTCCGGCTGGTACGGCAAGACCATCAACTACGCCCGCGCCGACGACAAGGCGTACGACCGCAACCGCGTGGCGGTGGACGCCCAGCTCTACCTCGACCTGCTGCCCTTCGGCGGCACCGCCCTCAAGGGCGAGTACATGTGGGGCCACACCACCATCGGCAACAACAGCGGCAACCTGGGCGCCGGCGGCAACCTGCCCAACCTGACCTCGGCGGCCCCGGTGGCCACCGGCTCCGGCTTCTACGCCATGGTGGTGCAGAACATCGCCAAGCCCTACCAGCTGGCGGTCAAGTACGAGCAGTACATGCCGAACCACACCGTGGACATCTCGGCCGCCACCAGCGCGACCGTCAAGGTGCAGAAGGAGCTGCAGGTGGCCCTGCACGCCTACCTGGGCGGCAACTACAAGCTCTCGGCGGCCTACTACCACCCCATGAACGGCGAGAAGGGCGCGGCGGCCGCGTCCGACCCGAAGGCCGACCAGTTCATCCTGCAGGCCCAGGCCAAGTTCTAGCCAGGGAGTGACCGGGGCGTGCTGCCGCGCCCCGCATGGCGCGCCCCGGCCACCTCCTCCACCACTACGATCCAGCCACCCCACGACCTCGAAGCACCAGGAGACACCCCCCATGAAGCGTATCGCTCTCGCCCTCGCCGCGGCCCTCAGCCTCGCGCCGGCGCTCGCCCAGGCGGCCGTCACCGTCAAGGGCTCGGACACCATGGTCATCCTGGCCCAGCGCTGGGCCGAGACCTACATGAACAAGAACGCCGGCAAGAAGGTCCAGGTGACCGGCGGCGGCTCGGGCACCGGCATCGCGGCGCTCGTCAACGGCACCACCGACGTGGCCAACTCCTCCCGCCCCATCAAGGCCGACGAGTCTGCCAAGGTGCGCGACCGCTACAACGTGCTGCCGACCGAGACCGCGGTGGCCAAGGACGGCCTGGCGGTCTACGTGCACGAGTCGAACGGCGTGACCCAGCTCACCATGGCCCAGCTCGAGTCGATCTACCTGGGCGACGTCACCAACTGGAAGCAGGTCGGCGGCGCCGACGCCCCCGTGGTCCTCTACTCCCGTGAGAACTCGTCCGGCACCTACGTCTTCTTCAAGGACAACGTCCTCAAGGGCGAGGACTTCGCCGCCAGCGCCCAGACCCTCCCGGGCACCGCGGCGGTGGTCAACGCCGTCTCCAAGGAGAAGAACGGCATCGGCTACGGCGGCGCCGCCTACGCCAAGGGGGTCAAGGAGGTGAAGATCGTCGGCAAGGACGGCCAGGGCTACCTGCCGACCGCCGAGAACGTGAAGAGCGGCAAGTACCCGCTCTCCCGGGCGCTCTTCGTCTACACCCGCGGCAAGCCGTCCGGCGAGGCCAAGGAGTTCATCGACTACTGCCTCTCCGCCGAGGGCCAGGCGGTCGTCACCACGGTGGGCTACTTCCCCGTGAAGTGACGCCGTCACGGTCCCGTCACACGGCCGCCACGGGCTCGTCATCCCCACCTGAGAGATCACGCGCCCGTGACGGCCATGACCAAGACCCTGCATGGAGCGGCCAGCCCGCTCGGCACCATCCGGCGGCGGCAGTTCCGGGAGGGGGCCATCGAGCTCGGCGTCACGCTCGTGGCCCTCACCGGGATCGCCGCCGTCGTCCTGATCTTCGTCTTCGTGGCGCGCGAGGCGCTGCCGCTCTTCTCGAACCCGGAGCTGGCCAAGGAGACCGACCTCGGCCGCATGTTCCTGCCGCAGGTCTGGCGGGCCGGGCGGGCCGCCACCTACACCTGGCAGCCGGTCGGCGCCATCCCCAAGTACTCGATGATCCCGCTCTTCGTCGGCACCCTCAAGGTCACCCTGGTGGCCATGAGCGTGGCGGTGCCGGTGGGGATCGCGGCGGCCGTCTTCTCCTCCGAGTTCGCCCCGCCGAAGCTGCGCGAGGTCCTCAAGCCGGTCATCGAGCTGCTGGCCGGCATCCCCTCGGTGGTCCTGGGCTTCTTCGCCCTGGTGGTCCTGGCCACCTGGCTGCAGTCCGCCTTCGGCTTCACCTCCCGCCTCAACGCCGTCACCGCCGGCCTGGCGCTGGCCCTCACCATCATCCCGGTCATCTACACCGTGAGCGAGGACGCCCTCACGGCGGTGCCGGGCAGCTACCGCGAGGCCTCGCTGGCGCTGGGGGCCACCCGCTGGGAGACCGCCTTCCGCGTGGTGCTGCCGGCGGCCGCCCCGGGCGTGCTGGCCGCGGTGGTGCTCGGCTTCGGCCGGGCCATCGGCGAGACCATGATCGTGCTGATGGCCTCGGGCAACGCGGCCCAGACCACCTGGTCCTTCGGCGACTCCATCCGCACCCTGCCGGCCACCATCGCCGCCGAGATGGGCGAGGTGGTCTTCGGCGGTGGGCACTACGCGGTGCTGTTCTTCATCGGCATCGAGCTCTTCCTCTTCACCTTCGTCCTCAACAGCCTGGCCGCTCTCGTCGTGGGCCGGCTGGTGCGCCGCATGTCGGGGGCGGCCACGTGAGCCTCTCCGCGCGCAAGGCCGTCGGGGCCGGCCTGACCGGCCTGACCGGGGCGGCCGCCGCCCTGATCGTCGTCATGCTGGGCTTCATCCTGTGGGACGTGGTGGCCGGCGGCTGGACCCGCATCTCGCTCGAGTTCCTCACCCAGGCGCCCAGCCAGGGCATGACCGAGGGCGGCATCTTCCCGGCCATCTACGGCACCGCCATCCTCACCCTGCTCATGACCGTGGCGGTCATGCCGGTGGGCGTGCTCACCGCCATCTACCTGCACGAGTACGCCCCCAAGGGCGGCCGCCTGGCCGGGCTGGTGCGCATCGCGGTGCAGAACCTGGCCGGGGTGCCCTCCATCGTCTTCGGCCTCTTCGGCCTGGGCTTCTTCATCCAGTTCGTCGGGCGAGGCATGGACCGGGCGCTCTCCGCCGAGGGGGCCCTCACCTACGGCCAGCCGGCCCTCATCTGGGCGGCGCTGACCCTGGCCATCCTGACCCTGCCGGTGGTCATCGTCTCCACCGAGGAGGCGCTGCGGGCCGTGCCGCGCGAGTGGCGCGACGCCTCGCTGGCGCTGGGCGCCACCAAGTCGCAGACCCTGGCGCGGGTCATCCTGCCCTCGGCGGTGCCGGGCATCCTCACCGGCGCCATCCTGGCGGTGGCGCGGGGCGCGGGCGAGGTGGCCCCCATCCTCTTCACCGGGGTGGCCTACTTCCTGCCCGACCTGCCCACCAGCTTCTTCTCCCAGTTCATGCACCTCGGCTACCACGTCTACGTGCTGGCCACCCAGTCCACCGACGTGGAGGCCACCAAGCCGCTGCTCTACGCCACGGTGCTGGTGCTGCTCACGCTCACCTTCACCCTCAACCTGGTCGCCATCGTGCTGCGCATCCGCAGCCGCCGCGCCGCCGCCAGCGGTCACTGAGATCCCATGAGCCCCGAGACCGTCCCCCCGCCCCGCGCCAAGATGGAGGCGCGCGACCTCCAGATCTCCTACGGCCCCAAGGTGGCCGTGAAGGGGGTCACCCTGGCCATGACGGAGCACCGGGTCACGGCGCTGATCGGGCCGTCGGGCTGCGGCAAGTCCACCTTCCTGCGGGCCCTCAACCGGATGAACGACCTCATCCCCGGCGCCAGCATGCAGGGCCAGGTGCTGCTGGACGGGGAGAGCGTGCTGCAGGGGAGCCTCGACGTGGTGGAGCTGCGCCGCCGGGTCGGCATGGTCTTCCAGAAGTCCAACCCCTTCCCCAAGTCGATCTTCGAGAACGTGGCCTACGGGCTGCGGGTGGCCGGCCAGAAGGACCGGAAGCTCCTCGACGAGCGGGTCGAGCGGTCGCTGCGGGGCGCCGCCCTGTGGGACGAGGTGAAGGACCGGCTGGCCGAGAGCGCCATGGGGCTGTCGGGCGGCCAGCAGCAGCGCCTGTGCATCGCCCGCGCCCTGGCCATCGAGCCTGAGGTGCTGCTGATGGACGAGCCGGCCAGCGCCCTCGACCCCATCGCCACCGCCAAGATCGAGGACCTGATCCACGAGCTGAAGGACCGCTACACCATCGCCATCGTCACCCACAACATGCAGCAGGCGGCCCGGGTCTCCGACCAGACCGCCTTCTTCTACATGGGCGAGCTGGTCGAGGTGGGCCCCACCGAGCAGATCTTCACCAACCCGCGCGAGACGCGGACCGAGGACTACGTCACCGGGAAGTTCGGGTAGGCTCCCGGGCGTGAGCGCACACCACATGGCCAAGACGCACACCGACAAGGCCTACGAGGCCGAGCTGAAGTCCCTGCGTGAGCAGCTGCTCGAGATGGGGGGCCTGGTGGAGGCCGCCATCGCCGGCAGCGTGCGCGCGGTGGTGGAGCGCGACGCCGCCCTGGCCGAGCAGGTCAAGGTGAAGGACCGGGTGGTCAACCGGATGGAGGTGGCCATCGACCAGAGCTGCCGCCGCATCCTGGCGCTGCGCCAGCCGGCCGCCTCCGACCTGCGCTTCATCACCACCGCGCTCAAGATCGTCACCGACCTGGAGCGCATGGGCGACCTGGCGGTCAACATCTCGGAGCGGGCCGCCGACCTGGCCCAGGCGCCGGTGCTCCGGCCGCTGCACGACCTGGTCAAGCTGGCCGAGCTCTCCGAGGCGCAGCTCAAGCTGGCGCTGGACGCCTTCGTGACCGGCGACGTGGACCAGGCCGAGGCGGTGCTGAAGGGCGACGACCACCTCGACGCCCTCTACCTCAAGATCTTCAACGAGCTGCTGGGCCTGATGATGGAGGACCCGCGCTCCATCCGGCGCGCCACCTCGCTGATGTTCGTCGCCAAGCACCTGGAGCGCTTCGGCGACCACGCCACCAACCTGGCCGAGATGGTCATCTTCATGGTGCGCGGCACCGACGTGCGGCACCCCAAGAGCCGCGCCGAGGAGTAGGCGGCGCGGGGGCTCCAGGCTGGGCCCGACGCACCGAAGCGCGCGGCCGTCGGTCCCGCGGACCGACGGCCGTCCTCGTCCGGGAGCGGTGGCGCGTCAGCCGAGGTCGGCGTGCAGCTCGAGCCGGCGGACCGGCCGGTGGAGGGGATCGACCACCTCCATGCTCCCGCGCCGGCTCACGCCGTCGTCGTCGAGCAGCTCGCGGAAGATCAGGGCGGCCTGGCGCTCGTCCCAGGCACGGATGGTCATGCGGATGGTCCGCGTACGAGTGGTGAAGGTGCAGGCGAAGAGTTTTTCACGGGGAGTCGACATGGGGTGGACCTCGAGGGGCACCCTATAGCAACCTCGTGTGACGGCGGCGTGACGAAGGCGGCCTCTCGGGTGCGGTGGACACGGTGCCCTCCCCGGGGGCTGCGAAGCCCTGGGAGGGCTGCGCGCCAGCCCTTGCGCGCAAGGGCTGCGCAGGCTCCGGGCGCCCGGTCAGCCCCCCGGGATCACGGCGACATTCGTCACCGCGACGCCACGCGGGCGCGCGCACCACGTGAGACACCGAGCGCATGCCCCGCTCCCTCCTGATCACCCTGGTGCTCGCGGCACTCGCGGGAACGCCGCGACCCACCCCGGCCGCGGTGACCCTGAAGCTGGCCACCCTGGCCCCGAGCGGCTCGGCCTGGCACGACCTGCTCAAGGCGCTGGGCCAGGCCTGGGAGGCCGAATCGGGTGGCGAGGTGAAGGTGCGCGTCTACCCGGGCGGCGCCCAGGGCAGCGAGGGCGAGATGGTGCGCAAGCTCGGCATCGGCCAGCTCCAGGCGGCGGCGCTCTTTAGCGTGGGGCTGCACGACGTGGTGCGGGAGCCGCAGGCGCTCTCCACCCCGTTCCTGTTCCAGGACGAGGCCGAGCTGCGCTGCGCCATGGGGAGGGTGGTGCTGGCCCTCGACGCGGCGCGGGACGCCTGCCGGACCGGGAAGGCTCAGGCGGCGCGCTGAGCAGCGCGGCGCCCTGGCGAACGGCTCAGCCGCGCCCGTCGTAGAAGAAGTCGCCCAGCCCCAGGGTGAAGAGCAGGAGGCCGTAGAGGGAGTGCTCCAGCCAGACCGGCCCGAG
The DNA here is from genome assembly GCA_016718565.1 of Anaeromyxobacter sp. Taxonomy (NCBI): domain Bacteria; kingdom Pseudomonadati; phylum Myxococcota; class Myxococcia; order Myxococcales; family Anaeromyxobacteraceae; genus Anaeromyxobacter; species Anaeromyxobacter sp. Next base: position 691,380 of record JADKCZ010000001.1, read on the forward strand.
CCGCCCGTGGCGCTGGTACCGCCAGGCCAGGATCAGGCCGGCCGGCAGCGAGAGGAGCGGCGCCACCAGGTTGGGGTAGACCAGGTGCAGCAGGGCGAAGGCCACGCCGCTGGCGGCCACCATGGCGCGCGGCCCGGGGAAGAGCGGCGCGTAGCGGCGGAAGAAGAAGGCCCGGTAGAGCAGCTCCTGCGGCCAGGCCGACAGGAGCGGGTAGAGCGCCAGCCCGAGCGCCCAGGTGAGCGGGGCCCGGCGCGGCAGGACCAGCAGGCTGGAGGGGGCGAGCCAGAGGACCAGCCCCGCGATGACCAGCGCCGCGGCGGCCGCGCGGAGCGCCACGCCGCCGGCCTCGGAGCGCAGCCCGGCCAGCCACCTCCCGCCGGCCTCGAAGCTGGGATCGCGCAGCAGCGCGGCGCCGGCCGCGGCCGCCACCAGCCCCAGGATCACCAGGCGGGGCAGCGGGATCAGGCCGGCGCGGACCGCCAGGGGGAGCGCGGCGAACAGCGCCAGGAACTCGGCGGCCCGCCAGAGGAGCTCGCTGCCCTCCAGGGCGGCGGCGGTGCGGGGGCTGGCGGGCGGCGTGGGCATGGGCGGGGTGGCGCGCCGGCTGGTCCCGGAGCGCGCCTCGTCGCCGGGGTGTCACGCACCGCCGGGGGTGATGCAACGGAATCGTGGCGGCCCGGGGCAGATGTCACACGGCCGGGGGCTCAGGGGCGCCGCGAGGCCTGCTCCGGCGCCAGCGGCCGCAGCAGCAGGCCGAGCTCACCGTCGAGTAGCCGGATCACAGGTGTCGGCGCCGGCCCCGGCCGCAGGCCGCTCGCGGTGCCCCCGGGCGGGTGCGACGGGGCATATGATGCGCCGGATGCTCAGCGTGGTGATCCCGGCCTACGACGAGGAGGCGACCCTCCCCGTGCACCTCGCCCGCCTGGTGCCGGTGCTGGAGCGGGTCGACGCCGGCGGCTGGGAGGTGCTGGTCGTCGACGACGGCAGCACCGATCGGACCGCCGAGGTGGTCGAGAGGCTCGGCCGCTCCCCGAAGGTCAGGGTGGTCCGGTCGCCCGCCAACCGCGGCAAGGGGGCGGCGCTCCGCCTCGGCGTGGCCGCCACCACCGGCGAGCTGGTCCTGACCTGCGACGCCGACATGGCGACGCCGCCGGAGACCCTGCTCCCGTTCCTGGCGGCCCTGCGCGGCGGGGCCGACGTGGTGATCGGCGACCGGCGCGGCCCGGCGGCGCGCATCGAGCGCCCGCAGCCCTGGCTGCGCCGGACGCTGGGGTCGGGGTACCTGTGGCTCTGCCGCTCGATGACCGGGGTGGAGCTGGCCGACTACAACTGCGGCTTCAAGCTCTTCCGCGGCGTCGTCGCCCGGGAGGTCATGGCCGCGACGACCACCGACGGGTGGGCCATCGACATGGAGAGCCTGGCCCTGGCCGTGCGCCGGGGGTACCGGGTGGTCGAGGTGCCGGTGACCTGGCGGGCCGGCGACGGCACGGCGGTGCGCCTGCGCCGCGACGTGGCCGCGACCTTGGCGGAGATGGTGCGGATCTGGTGGCGGCTGCGCCGAGCCGAGCGGCCGGGGCCGCCGCCGTGACCCGGCCGGCCTGGCTCCGCTGGCTGCTCCCGGCCCTGCTCGGGCTGCTGGTGCTCGCCACCTTCCGCGACTACGGCTACTCCTGGGACGAGAGCTGGCAGAACCGCTGGTACGGGCAGGCGGTGCTGCGCTTCCTGGCCTCGCTGGGCGCGGACCGCTCCGCGGTGACCACCAACAACTTCTACCTCTACGGCGGCACCTTCGACGCCGCGGCCGAGCTGCTGGTCGGCCTCTCCCCGCTGGTGCCGCGCGACACCCGGCACCTGGCCAACGCGCTGGCCGGCCTGGCCGGGATCGCCGGCTGCTGGGCGCTGGCGGGCCGGCTCGGCGGGCGGGCGGCCGGCGCCTGGGCGGCGCTGTTCCTGGCGGCCTGCGCGCCCTGGTACGGGCACATGTTCATCAACGCCAAGGACATCCCCTTCGCCGCGGCCACCACCTGGGCGCTGGTCCTGTGCCTGCGGTGGGCCGGCGAGTTCCCCAGGCCGCGCCCGGGGACCACCCTCGCGCTGGGGCTGGTCACCGGCCTGGCGCTGGGCGTCCGGATCGGCGGGGCCCTGATCCTCCTCTACCTGCTGCTCCTGGCGCTGCTCCTCGCCGTTCGCGGCGCCCTCCAGCACCGAGGGGGACGGATGGGCGACCTGACGGCGCACGCGCCGCGCCTGGCCGCCTCGCTGCTGGCGGTCGGGGGCGTCGCCTGGGCGGCCATGCTGGTCTGCTGGCCGGCCGCGCTGCTGCGCCCGGTGGCCATCCCGCTGGAGGCGCTCCGCGCGGCGAGCCAGTTCCAGTGGGTCGGTCCCCTGCTCTGGAACGGGCGCGAGGTCTGGTCGAACGACCTCCCCTGGAGCTACCTCCCGGTGCTCTTCGCGGTGCAGTTGCCGGAGGTGCTGGTGGTGCTCTTCGCCGCGTCGCTCGGCTGGGGCGCCCTCACCTGCTGGCCCTGGCGCCGCGGCGGTCCTCACCCGGGCGCCCCCGCCGCTGCCCTGCGGCCGGGGCTCGCCCTGCTCGTCCTGGCGACCCTGTTCCCGGTGGGCTGGGCGGTGGCCATGGGCTCGACGCTCTACGACAACGGCCGCCACTTCCTCTTCGTGCTGCCGCCGCTGGCCTGCCTGGCCGGGCTCCTCTGGTCGCGGCTGGTGGCGGCGGCCGCCGGGAGGCACGCGGCGCTCGGCCTGGCGCTGCCGCTCGCCCTGCTCGGCGCCCTGGCGCCCTCCACGGCCAGGATGGCCTCGCTCCACCCCTACGAGTACGCCTACCTGAACGCCTTCGCCGGCGGGATGCCGGCGGGCGCGCGCCGCTTCGACACCGAGTACTGGATCACCTCCTACCGGGAGGCGTCCCGGGCGGTGCTGGACCACGCCGCGGCGGTGGCGGCGGCGTCGGGCACGCCGCTCGCCTCCCTGCGCTTCCACGTGGCGGTGGTCGGCCCGCAGGAGGTCCTGGCCGGGGAGCTGCCGGAGAACTTCACGGTGGTCCCGGCCGACCAGGAGTCCCGCGCCGACTACCTGGTGGCGACCACCCGGTGGCGCTCCGACCTGTGGTGGCCGGACTGGCCGGAGATCGCCGCCGTGGGGCGCGCCGGGGTGCGCTTCGCCGTGGTCAAGGCCGCTCCCGGGCTGGTCCGGCTGGTGCCACCGGCGCCGCCGCGGGGCTGACGCCCGCGCCTACTTCGCCGGGGCCGTGGCGGGCTCGCCGGGCATCGGCGTCCCGCCCCAGCCACCCTCGACCATGGCCTTCACCCTCCACTCGCCGCCCTTGCGGAGCAGGACCATGCCGCTCGTCCCGCTCACCTTCTTCGGCCCGGCGGCCATGGTCCACCCGGCGCCCACCAGGGCCAGCGAGTCGGTGAGGAGCACGATGGTCCGCTTCCCCGGCACCATGGACCCGGGCGGCATGGGCTTCTCGTAGAACGGCTTCATCATCTGCACCCACTGCTCGCGGCTCCAGGGCTCCCCGGTGCCCTCGCCCTTGGCGTCGTCCGTCACCATCAGGACCGGGAAGTCGATGAGCGCCGCGGCGTCGTCGAGGGCGCCCTTGGTCGAGCACGTCTCCATCTTCTTCAGGAGCGCCTCGATCTCCTTGCGGTCCTTCTTCTCCTGCTTCAGGACCGGCGGTGCCCAGCCGGCCATTGGATCCGCGGCGGCGGCGGGCTGGTCCTCGGCGAACCCGGCCGAGGCGAGCGAGAGCGAGACCGCGAGGGCCAGCGTGAGGCGTGTGAGGGTGTTCATGGCGTGTCCTGTGGTGGGGAGGGAGCGGAACCCTCCTTGGCTGCCCGGCGCCGGGGCCGGGCGCCCCGCCCTGGTGGGGCGTCCCCCGGGAGGGCGGCCGCTGCTGGCGGCGGCCGGCCACCAGCGCCGGCGCGACTTCACCTCGCGTATGGTAAGACCCGGAGCCTCACCCCGCGACCACCGCCCCGGAGGCCTCCATGGCCAGCGCCCGCCACCTCGCCCGCACCGCCGCGCCCCTCCTCCTGGTCCTGGCGCTCGGCCTGGCGGGCTGCGGCAGCTCGACCCCGGGGGAGTGCAGCTCGGTGGACCAGTGTCCGCAGCCGGGCGGCTGCCGGGTGGCCACCTGCCTGGCGGGGGGCTGCGGCGTCGCCCCGCGTCCGGCCGGCACGGTGCTCGGCACCGGGGTGGCCGGTGACTGCCAGGCCCAGGTCTGCGACGGCGCGGGGGCCGTGGTCGCGGCCCGCGACGACGCCGACCTGCCGGAGGACGGCAACGCCTGCACGCAGGACACCTGCAACGCCGGCGCGCCGTCGAACGCGCCGCTCGACGCCGGCCAGCCCTGCGTCCAGGACCTCGGCGCCTGGTGCGACGGCGCCGGGCGCTGCGTCCAGTGCCTGGCCCCCTCCGACTGCCCTGGGGTCGACGGCGAGTGCGCCACCCGCACCTGCCTGGCCGGCGCCTGCGGCGTGGTCTTCGCCCCGCAGGGCACGCCCCTCCAGGACCAGGTGGCGGGTGACTGCCGGGTGAGCGCCTGCGACGGGGTGGGCAACCAGGTGACGCTGCCGCTCGACGCGGACCTGCCGGACGACGGCCAGGCCTGCACCCAGGATCTGTGCGCCGGCGGGGTGGCCTCCCACCAGCCGGTGGCCTCCGGCACGGGCTGCACCACCGCCCCCGGCGCCGGCCTGTGCGACGGCGCGGGGGCCTGCGTGCAGTGCCTGGTGGACGCCAACTGCGCCGGCGTCGACGGCCCGTGCGCCCACCCGACCTGCACGGCGGGGCGCTGCAGCACGGTCCTGGCGCCGGCCGGCACCTTCGCCGGCGACTTCGGGGCCGGGGACTGCAGCGCCGTGCTGTGCGACGGCGCCGGCAACGCCGCCGGCCAGGCCTACCCCGCCGACGTGCCGGTGGACGGAAACCCCTGCACGCTGGACGTCTGCACCGGCCTGACCCCCTCCAACCCGCCCGCGCCGGCGGCCACCAGCTGCGCGGTGGGCGGGGGCACGGTCTGCGACGGCGCCGGCGCCTGCGTCGAGTGCACCAGCGGCGCCCAGTGCGCCTCGCTGGTGTGCGCCGGCAACGCCTGCCAGGCGCCCAGCTGCGGCGACACCGTCAGGAACGGCCTCGAGACCGACCTCGACTGCGGCGGCCCGTGCCCGGCCTGCCTCGACGGCCGGAGCTGCGCCATCCCGGCCGACTGCCTGAGCCTGGTCTGCGCCCAGGCCCGCTGCGCCGCGCCGGCCTGCGGCGACTTCGTCAGGAACGGCGCCGAGACCGACGTGGACTGCGGCGGCGCCTGCCCCGCCTGCGCCCCCGGCCTGGCCTGCCGCCTCGACGTCGACTGCCGGAGCGGCGCCTGCGTGGCCGGCGTCTGCGGCGCGCCGCGGGTCACCTCCGTCACGCCGGCGTCGGGCGCGGCCGACGTGGTCCCGGGCACCGCCATCACGCTGACCTTCGGCGCCCCGCTCGACCTCGCCTCCATCACCTTCCAGGCGGCCGCCGGCCCCTGCACCGGCTCGGTGCAGCTCTCCGCCGACGGCTTCTCCACCTGCCTCGGCATCGCCGCCCGGAGCGCGTTCTTCGGCAGCCGGGACCTGCTCCTGAAGCCGGCCCTGCCGCTCGGCGGTCCGGCCACCTACCAGGTGCGCACCCTCGAGGGGCTCCTGTCGTCCACCGTGGGGGCCTTCCAGCCCTTCGTCCACCCCGGCTTCACGGTGGCCGCCGGCGGCGGCTGCGGCAGCGCGCTGGTGGTGAGCCAGGTCTACCCGGGCGGCGGCGCCGCCGGCGCCAGCTGGGCGGCCGACTACGTCGAGCTCCACAACCGCGCGCCGTCCACCATCTCGCTCGCCGGCCTGTCGCTGCAGGTCCCCTGGGGAAACCCCTGGGCCGTGCTGCCGCTCTCCGGCAGCATCCCGTCCGGCGGCTACCTGCTGATCCAGGTCGGCGCCGCCGGCGCCACCGGGGCGGCGCTGCCGGCGCCCGACCTGGCCCTGGCCCCGCCCGTGAGCCTGGCCGCCACCGGCGGCATCGTGACGCTCCTCTCCACGACCACGGCGAACTCCAGCGGGGGCTGCCCCCCCGTCGGGCTCCTCGACGCCGTCGGCTACGGGACCTCGCAGGGCGCGCCGGTCTCCTGCAAGGAAGGGGTGGCTCCGGCGACGGCCCCGGCCGATGCGGGGGCGGCGCTGGTGCGCGCCGGCGCCGGCTGCGGCGACACCGACGACAACGCCTTCGACCTGGCCTCGCAGCTGGCCGTGCCCCGCACGTCGTCCAGCCCGCCGCTGGCCTGCGGCTGCGCCGGGAGCGCGGTGAACGAGAGCGGCGCCACCGTGGAGATGGACTTCTGCATCGTCCAGGTCCCGGTCTCGCTCACGTTGCAGGCCGGCACCACCAGCCCGCCGGTCTCCGGCCGGGTCTTCGAGGCCGGGGTCACCGAGGCGCCGGGCCCGTCGGTCCTCGTCGGCCAGCTCGGCCACGGGCCGGCCGGCAGCGACCCGCGCTACGCGGTCGGCTGGACCTGGGTGGCCGCCAGCTTCAACGTCCAGGTCGGCAACGACGACGAGTACCAGGCGTCGTTCTCCGCCCCGGCCCCTGGCAGCTACGCCTACGCCTACCGCTTCAGCCCGGACGGCCAGCGCTGGACCTACTGCGACGCGGACGGCGCGGGCGCCAACGGCGGCCTGTTCTTCGAGCCCTGGATGCTCCCGCCGCTCACCGTGACGCCCTGAAGTCAGGCCCGCTACAGCACCTCCGGCCAGCGCGGCGAGGCGTCGAAGGCCGCGTGGATGAGCCCGACGTGGGAGTAGGCCTGCGGGTAGTTGCCCCAGAGCCGGCGTGACGTCGGGTCGAAGTCCTCGGAGAGCAGCCCGAGCGGCGAGAGGGCCTCGAAGGCCAGCTCCAGCCGGCGCCGCGCCTCCTCCACCCGCCCCAGGCCGGCCAGCGCCTGCACCAGCCAGAAGGTGCAGAGCACGAAGGCCACCTGGGGCCGGCCGAAGCCGTCGTCGTGGCCGTAGCGATCCAGCCAGTCGCCGCGCCCCAGGGTGCGCGAGATGGCGTCCACCGTGGCGATGAGGCGCGGGTCGTCGCGCGGCAGGAAGCGCAGCGGCACCATCAGGAGCAGCGAGGCGTCGAGGTCGTCGGTGGCGTAGGAGGCGGCGAAGGCGGGGAGCTGCGGCCGCCAGCAGCGCGCCAGGATCTCGGCGTGGAGGCGGCTGGCCTGGGCCGCCAGCTCGGCCCCGCTGCCGGTGGCCCGGCGCTCCAGCACGGCGGCCACCCGGTCGGCCGCCGCCCAGCTCATCAGCGTGGAGAAGGTCTGGGGCGTCCACTCGCTGCGGTACTCCCAGATGCCGGCGTCGGGCGTCCCCGCCACCAGGACGGCCTTGCGGGCCAGCCGCACCACCAGCTCGAGGGCGGCGTCGGAGCGCTCGTCGCGGAACCGCTCGTCGAGGAAGACCGGCACCAGCGACAGCGCCGTCTCGCCGTAGACGTCGTGCTGCCGGTGGGTGGCGGCGCCGTTGCCGGTGCGGACCGGCCCGTGCCCCTGGTAGCCGGCCCACCCCTCCAGCTGCGCCTCGTCGAGGTCCGAGCGGCCGTCGATGCGGTAGAGCGGCTGCAGGTCGAGGTCCGGCGAGCCGCCGGCCACGTCGAGGAGCCACTGGGTGAAGCGCTCGCGCTCCTCGAAGCAGCCGAGCCGGCGCAGCGCCCCGAGCACGAAGAAGGCGTCGCGCAGCCAGCAGTAGCGGTAGTCCCAGGTGCGGCCGGAGCCGGGGGCCTCCGGCAGGGAGGTGGTGGTGGACGCCACGATGGCGCCGGTGTCCTCGAAGCAGTGCAGCTTGAGCGTCAGGGCCGACCGGATCACCTGGGCCTGGTAGGCCGCCGGGATGTCGCAGGCCTTGACCCACCGCTGCCAGTACCGCGACGTCTCGGCGAGGAAGCGGTCCGCCAGCGGCTGCAGCGGCTCCTCGATGGGCGCGCCCCAGGTGAGCGCCAGGTGGCGCCGCCCGGTCAGCGTGAAGGGCTGGCCGGCCAGGTAGGAGAGCGGCACGTCGGTGGTGAGCCGGAGCTGCGCCGGGAACCCCTCGAAGCGGACGTGGTTCGAGCCCGTGACGCGGTCGGCGCGCCGGCCGGACCAGCCCAGCACCGGCTCGCACTGGACCTGGACCCGGGGGGTGCCGCGGATGGGCTCGAGGATGCGGAAGAGCTGGGTGGGGTGGAAGGCCCGCTGGTGCTGCTCGAAGCGGGGCGCGAAGTCGATGACCCGGAAGGCGCCCTGGCCGTCGTCGAACTCGGTGACCAGCACGTTGGTGTTGGGCAGGTAGTGCTGCCGACCCAGCCCCCCCCCGGCCGGGCCGACCCGGAAGCGACCGCCCCGCTCCCGGTCCAGCAGGCCCGCCAGGACCGGCTCGGCGTCGAAGCGGGGCAGGCAGCACCAGACGACGTCGCCGTCGGCCGCCACGTGCGCCGCGAACTGTCCATTCCCGATGAGCCCGATCTCCTCGAGGCGCGGCATGGCGTTGACCTCCCAGGCCTGGCGTCTTACACCCGATCCGACCTACGTTGCACCTGCAACCCAGCCCATGCGCGCCGCCCTCCGCTTCCTGCTGCTCCTCGTCGCCAGCCTGGCGCTGGTGGCCTGGGGCGCCTCCGCGCTCTTCAACCGCCAGGCCCGGGTCTGGGCCGAGCGGGACATGGCGCTGCGGGCCCGCCTGGCGGTCTCGGCGGCCGGGCCCTCGCTGCGGGCGGCCTCCCAGCAGGAGGCGCGCGCGGTGCTCGACGTCTTGGTCCGCGACGAGCGGCTCATGGGCTCCGCCCTGTGCTGGCGCGACGGCCGCTCGGAGGCCGCCACCGATCGGCTCCCGGCCCGCCTGGGCTGCGCCGCCCTCCCGGTGGAGGCGCGCGAGGCCGGCGAGGCGGGCTGGGACCACACCGTGGCCGGGCCCGCCGGCAGCACCCACCTCACCGTGATGCCCGTCGACGACCAGCCGCAGGGGCGCCTGCTCCTGCTGGTGCACGACCTCTCCTTCGTGGATCGCCGGGCCGGCACCACGCGCCGCTACACCTTCCTGGCCTTCGCCCTGGTCGGGCTGCTCGGCGCGGCGGCGGCGGCGGCGGTGGCGCGGCTCTCCTGGCTCTCGTGGACGGCGCAGCTGCGAAAGGTGCTGCTGGCGCCCTTCCGCGCCGCCGAGGTCCCCACGCCGCGCCACTTCCAGCCGCTCCTCTCCGACGTGCGGGACCTGGTGGCCAGCCTGGCGGCGGAGGAGTCGCGCACCGAGGCCGGCTGGACGCCGGAGCGGCTCCGGCTGGTGCTGCGCCGGCAGCTGGGCGGCGAGGGCATCCTGGTGGTGGCCAACCGCGAGCCCTACATCCACGAGCACGACGGCCAGGGCGGGATCCGCGTGGCGCACCCGGCCTCTGGCCTGGTGACGGCCCTGGAGCCGGTCATGCGCGCCTGCTCCGGCACCTGGATCGCCCACGGCAGCGGCGACGCCGACTTCGAGGTGGTGGACGCCAGGGACCACGTCGGCGTCCCGCCCGGCCGGCCGGTCTACGACCTGCGCCGGCTGCGCCTCTCCGAGGCGGAGGAGCAGGGCTACTACTACGGCTTCTCCAACGAGGGGCTCTGGCCGCTCTGCCACGTGGCCCACACCCGCCCGGAGTTCCGCTCGGCGGACTGGGAGCAGTACCAGCGGGTCAACCGCCGGTTCGCCGAGGCGGTGGCCGAGGAGGCCACCTCGCCCGACCCCATCGTGCTGGTGCAGGACTACCACTTCGCCCTCCTGCCCCGGTACCTGCGCGAGCGGCTGCCGCGCGCCACCATCCTCACCTTCTGGCACATCCCCTGGCCCAACGCCGAGCGCTTCGGCATCTGCCCCTGGGAGCGGGCGGTGCTCGAGGGCCTGCTGGGCAGCTCCATCGTGGGGTTCCACACCCAGGCCCACTGCAACAACTTCATGGAGTCGGTGGACCGCTACCTGGAGACCCGGCTCGACCGCGAGCGCCACTCGGTGGTGCAGGGCGGCCGCGAGACGCTGGTGCGCCCGTACCCCATCTCCATCGAGTGGCCGAGCCGCTGGGCCGACGGCGCCCCCTCGGTGGCCGAGTGCCGGGTGGCCGTGCGCCGCGAGCTCGGCATCCCGGACGACGCCCTGCTGGGCCTGGGGGTGGACCGCCTCGACTACACCAAGGGGATCGAGGAGCGGCTCCTGGCGGTGGAGCGGCTGCTGGAGCGCTCGCCCGAGTACCACGGGCGCTTCTGGTTCGCGCAGGCGGCCGCCCCCAGCCGGGCCATCATCCCGGCCTACCGGGCGCTCGGGGAGCGGGTCGAGGCGCTGGCCCAGCGCATCAACCAGCGCTTCGCCCGGCCGGGCTGGTCACCCATCCTGCTGGCGCGCCGCCACCACGAGCCGCCCGACGTCTTCCGCATGTACCGGGCGGCGGACCTCTGCTACGTGTCCTCGCTGCACGACGGCATGAACCTGGTGGCCAAGGAGTTCGTGGCGGCCCGCGACGACCAGCGCGGCGTGCTGGTGCTGTCCCGCTTCACCGGCGCCTCGCGCGAGCTCACCGAGGCCCTGGTGGTCAACCCCTACGACATCGACTCCTCCGCCACCGCGCTGGCCGCGGCGCTGGCCATGCCGGCCCTGGAGCAGGAGGAGCGGATGCGCTCCATGCGGGCGCTGGTCTCCGAGCTCAACGTCTACCGCTGGGCCGGCAAGATGCTGCTCGACGCCACCCGCACCCGGCGGCGCGAGCGGCTGGTGACCAAGCTCTCGTCGGGCGGCGGCGCGCGATGAGCGAGCTCCTGGCGCCGGGGCTGGAGCAGGTGGTGCGCTCGCTGGCGCGGCCCGGGACCCTGGTGGTGCTCGACTTCGACGGGACCTTGGCGCCCATCGTGGCCGACCGGGACGCGGCCCGGCTGACGGTGCGCTCCCGCACGGCGCTGCTGCGGCTGGCGCGCCTCTACCCGGTGGCGGTCCTGAGCGGGCGGGCCCTGGAGGACGTGCGGGCGCGCCTGGAGGGCGCGCCGGTGCGCTGGGTGGTGGGCTCCCACGGCGCCGAGTGGCCCGGCGAGGGGCAGCGGCACCGCGCCTGGCGCCGCGCCATCCTGCGGTGGCGGGCCGTGCTGGCGCGGCGGCTCCAGGGGCTCGAGGGGGTGGACCTGGAGGTCAAGCCGCTGGCCCTGGCGGTGCACTACCGGCGCAGCCCGGCGCGCCGCCTGGCGGAGGCGCGCATCGACGACGCCACCGCGGACCTCCCGGGCGCGGCGGTGGGGCTGGGGAAGCTGGTCGTGAACCTGGTGCCCGCCGAGGCCGGCGACAAGGGGACGGCCCTGCAGCGCCTGGTGAAGGAGGCCGGCGCCAGGCGCGTCCTGTTCGTCGGCGACGACGTGACCGACGAGGCGGCGTTCGGGGCCAGCCTGGAGATCTCGGCGGTGATGGCGCGGGTGGGGCGGGATCCGGCCAGCCGGGCCAGGTACTGGCTGCGGCGCCGCGCCGACGTGGACCGGCTGCTGGAGCGGCTGTGCCTGCTGCGCGAGGCGGCCGGCGCCACCCCGGACCGGGCGGCGCCCACGCTGGACGGGGACGTGGAGGCGCTCGGCGCGGTGCTGGGCTTCCTGAAGGAGCTCTGGGCGCTGGAGCAGGCCCTCGACCAGCGCTCCCGGGCGCTGCTGGCCCGCCACGGTGTGACCGGTCCGCAGCGGCTGCTGGTGCGGGTGGTCGAGCGGCTCGGGCCCATCAGCCCGGCCCGGCTGGCGCGCGTGCTGCACGTCCACCCCTCGTCCGTCACCCGCCTGACCCGCCGCCTGGAGGCGCGCGGAGCCATCCGCCGCAGGCCGCAGCCCGGCCACGCCGGGCGCTTCCTGCTGGAGCTGGGCCCCGGCGGCGAGCGGGTGGCGGGGCTCACGGCGGACACCGTGGAGGGCGCCATCCGGTCGGCGCTCCGGGCGGCCAGCCCGCAGGACGTGGAGGCCACCCGGCGGGTGGTGGCGCTGGTGACCAGGCGGCTGGCGCCCCGGCGGTGACGCGGGGGCCGCCCGGGGCGGCGCGAGGCGCCAACGCCCGCCTGGTCCTCGAGCCCTGGGTGCTCGCGCCGATCACCGCGACGCCCTGAGCGGGCCCGCCGGCCCCTGCCGGTCCCTCAGGGCGCCGTGAACTCCCAGTCGCAGGTCTGGGCCAGCTGCAGCTCGAAGGCCCTGACCGCGGCGGAGGGAAGCCGGCCCGCCGGGGTGACGAGCTGGATGGCCAGCGGCGGCCGCTCGAAGCCGGCCAGCACCACCTGGAGCCGCCCGGCCCGCAGCGCCTCGGCCGCCTGGTAGGCCAGCACCTGGGTGAGCCCGCCGCCCTGCTCGGCGTACCCGAGGGCGGCGTCGGCGCTGTTGGTGACGAAGCGCGGGGCCAGCGCCACCCGCACCTCGGCGCCGTCCCGCCGGAAGCGCCACTCCGGCCCGGCGCTCACCCCGGTGAAGGAGATCAGCTCGTGGCGGGCCAGCTCCTCGGGGCGCCGCGGGGTGCCGCGCCGCCGCAGGTAGGCGGGCGCGCCCACCACCACCCGCCGGGTGCGGCCCACCGGGCGGGCCACCAGGCCCGGGTCGCCGACGTGGCCGATGCGGACCGCCACGTCCACGCCCTCCTCCACCAGGCTGACGGCGCGGTCGGCCAGCAGGAGCTCGCCGGCCAGCGCCGGGTGGCGCGCCAGGAAGGCGCACACGAGCGGGGCCACGTGCTGCCGCCCGAAGAGGTTGGGCGCGGCCACCACCAGGCGCCCGGCCGGCGCGCCCTGGTCGCCGAGGGCGACGCCCTCGGCCTCGGTCACGTCGGCCAGCACGCGGCGGGCCCGCGCCAGGTAGCGGGTCCCGGCCTCGGTGAGCGCCACGCGGCGGGTGGTGCGGGTGAGGAGCCGGACGCCCAGGTGGGCCTCCAGGGCCGCCACCTGCCGGGTCACGGCCGGGCGGGAGAGGCCGCGCCGGCGCGCCGCCGCGGCGAAGGCCCGCAGGTCGGCCACCGCGACGAAGGTGGCCATGGCGTCCAGGCGGTCCACCAGGTCATTTCAGTTCCAGGAACAGTGTGGTGTCAAGTGGCGGCATTGTTTCGCACTGTCCGGTGGGTTGCTCCGGGGCCACGGCGCGGCGGCGGCGGGGTGGCGCGGGGTGGCGCGGCCGCAGCGGCGCGGGGGTGGCGGTCCCTCGCGCAGCGGCGCGGTTCCGCTCGCACTGGCCCCAGGATGGCCCGGGCCGGTAGCATCCTCGACTGGAGGAGCACCCGCATGCCCCAGCACCAGCCGGCCCACGCCTCGTCCCTGCGGCGGGCGCCCGCAGGGCCAGCCGCACCCGGGAGGGCGCTCGCCACCCGGGTGCTCCCGGCGGCCCTCCTGCTCGGGCTCTGCGCCCTGGCCCCGCCCGCCGCCCTGGCCGCCGAGGAGGAGCCCACCTTCTGGCTCATCCACCAGGCGCGCGGCGTGGTGGGCGGGGACTGGTACCGCTCCGAGGTGCAGGAGCGCTACGAGCTGTGCGACGACTGGCCCCAGCCGGCGGCCCGGCCGGGCGCCGCGCCGGGGCAGAAGGCCTCCCGCTCCCGCGACCTCTTCACCCGCGCCCGCGGCCTGCGCGGGCTCTCCCGCGGCGCCCGGCTCCACTTCTGCCGGGTGGGCGGCTCCGGGCACGGCCAGGACAGCGCCGGCTCCGACGCCAGCCTGGCGATCCTGCCCGACGGGCGGGCCGCCGCCCGGGGCGTGGCGGTGGAGGCGGGCTCGCCTCCCGTCCGCACCCCGTTCGCCGTCGAGGACGACCCCACCGACGGCGCTCCCGGCCGGTCCACGCCGCTGGCCGAGCTGGAGCGCACCGCCTCGGGCGCCCGGCTGGTGGTGCGGCCGGACGCGGTGCTCGAGACCGGCGGCTACGGCCTCTTCGGCGCCACCCACTACGCCGCGCTCGACAAGACGCCGGCGCAGCACGCCGCCTGGTCCACCTTCGAGCTGACCGACCAGGACCTGGCCGCCTTCGGCGAGCTCGATCGCAGCCGGGCCATCTCCATCTCCGGTGAGCCCGAGGCGCGCTTCACCCTGACCCTGCTCCTGAAGGCCAGGCTGCCGGACCTGGGCGAGGTGCTGGTGGAGGCCGAAGGGTACGCGGACTGGCGGCCGCGCGGCGACCTGGCCACCCCGGCCCAGCCGGCCGCCCACCTCACGGTGTCTGCCCGGGTGCAGGCCTCCGGCGACGGGGAGGCGCGGAGCGATCGGAAGGTGCGGCTCACCTTCACGCTGAAGGGGGTCTCGTCGCAGAAGGGGGTCTGCAACAACGGTCCGGCCGAGCGGGCGGACACCAGCGCCGACCTGCGCCTGCTCCCGGCCCGCAACCCCGGGCTGGAGGTGCTGGACGAGACCACCGCCCGCACCCGGGAGCTGGTGGCCGAGGCCCGGGCCACCGTCTCCAGCTTCGACTACGGCGCCTGGGGGCGCCTGGTGGTGACGGCGGTGGACTCGAAGGGGCGCCCGGTGCCGGTCACGGTGAAGGGGCGCGAGGGCAAGGTGGGCGCGGCCCTGCCCATCCCGAAGGACGACGACGAGAACCGGGTGGCCGACGCCTGGCAGGAGCGGCACGGCCTGATGGGCCGGCCCGGCGCCGACGACGAGGACGACAGGCCCCAGGGCAACGGCTTCGCCGGCGACGGCCTGACCCTCTACGAGGAGTACCGGGGCTTCCAGGTGAAGGGTGCCTGGCGCGAGACCGACCCCAGGAAGAAGGACCTCTTCGTCTGCGACGAGACCGAGTTCGCCGGGCCCGGCATCGGCCTCTTCGAGGTGGCCACAGGGCTCGCGGTGCACCAGGTGACCTGCCCCGAGCTGGGCCAGGACCGGGTCGTCAACCGGCACTTCAGCGAGGGGCCGCACGTGGTGGACCAGCACGGCCTGCGCATCGTGCCCGGGCCGAAGGGCAGCGACCCCATCAACGTGGGAGACGTGGCCATCGGGCCGCCCCGCACCTCCCACCACATCCAGCTGCCGAAGGGCGGCGCGGGGGCCAGCCCCAGCGCCACCGCGGCCCAGGACTGGGCGTCCGACGTGGCGCACGAGCTGGGCCACGGCACCGGCCTGACCCACCACGGCGAGGGGAACCGGCGGGCGGTGGTGCTGCGCTGGGTGGACGGTCCGGACGGCGGGAAGGCGCTGTACCGGGTCGAGGTTGACGAGGAGACGCGGCAGCCCATCGAGCAGGGGCGCTTCATCACCCTGCTCGACGAGGCCACCGGCCGGCGGCTCGGGCCGGACGATCCGCCGCCGGAGGGCTCGAAGGCGCTGGCCAAGGGGCGCCTCATCATCTGGGAGCTGGGCAAGCAGGGCCAGGCGAGCGGGGTCGACACCTGCCTGATGCGCTACGCCGACCGCGGGCTCTTCGTCTCCAGCCGGCTCCCCGACACCGACTACG
The DNA here is from genome assembly GCA_016718565.1 of Anaeromyxobacter sp. Classification (NCBI taxonomy): domain Bacteria; kingdom Pseudomonadati; phylum Myxococcota; class Myxococcia; order Myxococcales; family Anaeromyxobacteraceae; genus Anaeromyxobacter; species Anaeromyxobacter sp. The sequence continues at coordinate 706,834 of JADKCZ010000001.1, forward strand.
TGCCGGACCCCTCCGGGTGGCGGGCGCGCACCCGGCTGTGCAGCGGGGCCGCCGGCACCGGCGTCAACGCGCCAGACCACCTGCCCGAGCCGCGCTACGGCGACGCGGTCAGCGGCAACTGCCAGGGGAAGCTGGTGGTGAACGACCGGTACCGGACCGACGAGGACCGGGGCCGAAAGGACCTGCCGGGCGACCTGCCGCTGCCCGGCGCGCCGGGCGCCAGCGGGAGGTGAGCTGGCCCGGCCGTGGCCCGGCCGGCTGGACCGCCCGGCGGCCGTGCCGCAGCGCCGCCTCCGCGGTCGCTACCCGACCACGTCCTCGGTGCCGTCGATGCCGAGCACGTTGCCGGTGAGCCAGGTGGTGTCCGGCCGGGCCAGCGCCACCACCACCGCGGCCACGTCGGCCGGCGTGGTGAGCCGGTGGGCGGGGTGCATCGCCAGGCAGTTGTCGATCATCTTGTCGTTGCCCGGGATCTTGCGCAGGGCCGGCGTGTCGGTGACGCCGGCGCGCAGCGCGTTGACCGCGATGCCGTGGTTCACCAGCTCCACCGCCAGCTGCCGGCAGTGGGCCTCCAGCGCCGCCTTGGCGGCCGAGACCGCGCCGTAGGACTTCCAGACCCGGTGGCTGCCGGCGCTGGTCATGGCGAAGACGTGGCTGCCGCGGGCCATCAGCCCGGCCCGGAGGACGTCCTGCACCCAGTAGACGAGGCTGTGGGCCATGACGTCGAGCGTCATGTCCACCTGCGGGCGGGTGATGGCGTCGGCCTCGGCCTCGGTGACGAAGGGCTTGAGCGCGCCGAAGGCCAGGGAGTGCAGCAGCACGTCCACGCCGGCCGGGTCGCCGGCCTCGGCCAGCACCCGGCGCACCTCGGCCAGCACCTCGGCCCGCCGCTCGGGATCGGCCGCGTTGACGTTGAAGAAGACCGAGCGGCCGCCGGCCGCCTCGATCTCGGCCTGGATCCGCTCCACGTTGGGCAGGGTCGCCTTGCGGTCGAGGTGCACGCCGAAGACGTTGCGGCCGCCGCGGGCCAGCGCGAGGCCGATGGCCTCGCCGAAGCCGGACGAGGCGCCGAGCACGAGGGCCCACTTCCTTCTGGTTGGCATCGGCCATAGATGGCCGAGGGGCGACCGCGGGTCAAGGACGCGTCCTGGCCACGGGGGAGGGGATGTGGGTGCGGTGTCGCCGGCCGGCCCGCCGTCCCCTGACGCGACGGCCTGGCCGCGGGAGGCTCAGGCCAGCGCCGCGGCCGCCGCGCTCCCCAGCGTGAGCACCGGGCAGGTGGCCCGCCGCACCACCTCCTCCGCCACCGAGCCGAGGAGCAGGCGATCCAGGCCGGCGCGGCCGTGCGTGCCGATGACCACGAGGTCGTAGGGCTCCCGCCCGGCGAGCGCGAGGATCTCCTCCGCCGCCTGGCCCACCGAGCGCAGCGCCGCCACGTGGGGGGCGCCCAGCCGCTCGGCCTCGGCCTTCCAGGCCAGCAGCGGCCGGTCCGCCGGCGCGGCGAGCTGGCCGGCCACCTCCGGCGGCGTGGGGAACAGCGCCTCCGGGATCGCCGAGCCGGGGATCAGGTCGACGTGCAGCAGCGTCAGCGTGGCGCCGTGGCGGCGAGCCAGCGCGGCGGCGGCCCGCAGCGCGCCGGCCGAGGCCTCCGAGAAGTCGACCGGGCAGAGGATGCGGCGGAACTCGAGCGTGGCCATGGAGGACCTCCCCTCACCTGGAGGAGATCCTACGCCCCTGGCGCGCGGGCGGCGCACGGGGGTGGTCCCGCGCGGGTGCGGCAGGGTGGGCGTCCTGCCTGGGGCGGGAGCAAAGTGAGAAGGGGCGGAGGACTCGGCGTCCCCCACCCCTGACCTCGCTGGACTCGGCCTGGCGCGGCCTAGAACGGAATGTCGTCCCCGCCGCCGCCGCCGCCGCCGCCGTGGCCGCCGTCGTCGAAGCCGGGGGGCGGGCCGCCCATGTCGTCGGGCGGGCCACCCTGGCCGCCGCCCTGTCCGCCGCCACGCTGGGCGCCGCCGGGACCACCGGGACCGCCGGGACCACCGGCGCCGCCGCGGGCGCCGCCGCCGCCGCCGATGAAGCGGACGGTGTCGGCCACCACCTTCACCCGGCTGCGCTTCTGGCCGCTGGCCTTGTCGTCCCAGGTGTCGGTCTTGAGCCGGCCCTCGACGTAGACCTGCCGGCCCTTGGAGAGGAACTCACCGCACTGCTCGGCCTGCTTCCCCCAGACCTCGACGTCGTGCCACTCGGTCTCCTCCTTGCGCTGGCCGGACTGCTTGTCGGTCCAGGAGCGGGAGGTGGCGATGCGCAGGTTGGCGACGGCCTGGCCGCCGGACGTGTAGCGGACCTCGGGATCCTTGCCGAGGTTGCCGATGAGGAGGACCTTGTTGACCATGGGTGAGCTGCCTTTCGCGTGGCCGGCGCTTGCCACCGGCGTCTTGGGTGAGGGAGCGGAAGCTAGCAGCGGGCTCTGACAGGGAGTTCAGGCGAACGAGGCGATATCGGTTCGGACGTCCGAACCGTCCTTTGGAGGGAGCGGTCAGGCCGGCCAGACCGTGGCCACCGACCCCTGATCGGTGGCGGTTACCTCGATGCGGGCCGGGATGCGCCGCTTGAGCTCGGCGACGTGCGAGATCACGCCCACCAGCCGGCCGCGCTGCTGCAGCGCCTCGAGCGCCCGCAGGGCCACGTCCAGGGTGGCCTCGTCGAGCGAGCCGAACCCCTCGTCCACGAAGAGCGAGTCGAGCCGGCGCCCGCCGGAGCGGCGCAGCACCACCTCGGACAGCCCCAGCGCCAGCGCCAGGCTGGCCAGGAAGGACTCCCCACCGGAGAGGGCGCCCACCGGCCGGTCGGTCACGCCGGTGTGCGAGTCCTCCACCACCAGCGAGAGCCCGGCCGCCGAGTTCTTGCGGGCCACCGCGGTGTCGTGGCGCAGCCGGAAGCGGCCGCGCGACATGACCTGCAGCTGCTGGCTGGCGGCGAAGGCCACGTCCTCCAGCCGCGCCGCCAGCACGAAGCGCTGCAGGCTCATGGCTTTGGCGTTCTTGCCGCGCACCAGCTCGGCCACCTGCCCCTCGACCGCCAGCGCCGCCGCCACCTCGGCGAGCTCGGCCGCCAGCGCGGCCAGCCGCCCGGTGAGGGCGCGCAGCCGCCCCTCCTCGGCCTCGAGGCTGGCGCGCCCGGCGCTGGCCGCGTGGGCCGCCTGCTCGGTGGCGGCGCGGACGGCCCGGGCCCGGGCCACGTCCGGCGCGGCCAGGCCGGCCAGCGCTGCCTCGAGCTCGCCGAGCCGCCTGGAGGCCGCGAAGGCCCGCTGGGCGCGCTGGTCGATCGAGGCCGTGAGCACCGTCCGGTCCGGCTGGGAGAGGAGCGCGGCCTGGCAGGCGGCCAGGTCGGCGAACCCCTCGGCCTGGCAGGCGGCGGCGGCCGCGGCGCCGGCCTGGGCCGCCGCGGCGCGGGCGCGGGTGAGCGCGGCCTCGGCGGCGGCGAGGCTGGCGGCGGCGGCGACCCGCCGCGAGGTGGCGGCCTCGTGCCCGGCGCGGCTCGCCTGGGCCCTCGCCTCGCGCGCGGCCAGGTCGGCGCGCACGCGGGCCAGCTCCGCTCCAGCGTCCGGTCCGGCGCCGGCCTGCTCGAGCTGCCGGACCAGCTCGGCGCGGGTGGCCTCGGTCCGGCCGGCCGCCTCCCGGGCGGCCCCCTCGGCGGCGGTGGCGGCGTCGCGGTGGGCCCGGGCGGCCTCGACCGCGGCCCGGGCCAGCCCGAGCTCGCCCTCCAGGGCGCCGAGCCGCGCGGTGGCGGCGCGGGCCTCCGCCAGGGCCTGGGCGGCCGCGGCGGCCAGGGGCCCGAGCTGGGAGGCGGGGCGCGCCTCGCTCGCGGTGGCGGCGCCGGCGCGGGCCTCGAGATCGGCGAGCAGCCCGGCCTGACGGGCCAGGGCGGCCTCGGTGGCGGCCACCAGCTCGGCCAGGGCCCGCTCCTTGGCGCGGGCATCCTCCACGTCGGCCTTCTCGGGGAGGGCGCCGTGGGCGGCGGCGGGGGCGGGGTGATCGGTGGCGCCGCAGACCGGGCAGGGGGCCCCGGGCCGGAGCGCCTTCTTGGCCAGCTCGGCGGCCAGGCCGCCCTCGCGCGCGGCGTCGAGCGCGGCGGCGCTGCGCGCGGCGCCGGCGGCCCGCTCGCGGACCGCCGCGAGCGCCTGGCTGGCGACGGCCACCTCCCTGGCCTTGGCGACGGCGGCGGCGGTGGTGGTGTCGCGGGCCCCGGCGGCGGCCAGCGCGCCCTGCGCCCCGGCGGCCTCCTCGGCGCGTGGGCCCTCCTGGGCGGCCAGGGGCCTGAGCCCCACGGCCTCGGCCTCCAGGGAGACAGGGCGGCGCTCGGCCTCGGCCAAGGCGGCGGCGGCCCGGGTGAGCTCGGCGCCGGCCCTCGCGGCGGCGGCCCGCTCCCCCGCCAGGGCCCGGTCGAGGGCGGTGAGCCGCGTCAGGGCCGGCAGCGCCTGCTCGAGCACCTGGGCGCGGGCGGTCAGCCGGGCCCGCTCGGGGGCCTCGGCCTCCGCGGCGGCGTGGGCCGTGGCCGCGCCGGTGAGCTGGAGGGTGGCGGCGGCGAGCGCGCCGGCGGCGGCGGCCTGGTCGCGGCCGCGTGCGGCCTGCTCCACCTCGGCGCGGGCCGCCTGCTCCAGCCCGGCGCGGGCCCGCTCGGCGGCCTCGGCCCGCATGAGCCGGGCCCGATCGGCCTCCAGCGCCGGGGCCTCGGCCAGGGCGCGACCCTGCTCGGCGCGCGCCACTTCCCGCTCCTGGAAGCGGGCCTGGAGCCGCTCGGCCTCGCCGAGCACCTCGAGCGCGGCCTGGTCCTGCTGGCGCTGCGTCGCCTCGGCGGCGGCGGCGGCGACGGCCTGCTCGGCCGCGGCGGCCAGCCTGGCCTCGAGCGCCTCGGCGGGCTCGCCGCCCGAGACCTCGGCCTGCCGCTCCTTGAGCCGGGCTCCCCGGGCGTCGAGCGCCTTCTTCCGCTCGACGAGCAGGTCCTCGACCCGGGTGTACTTGTCGGTGGCGAAGAGCTTCCGGAGCAGCGTCTCCCGCTCGGCCGAGTCGGCGCAGAGGAGCCGCTTGAACTCGCCCTGCGGCAGCAGCGCCACCTGCGTGAACTGGTCCACGTCCATGCCGAGCAGCCCCTCGACCGCCTCGGTCACCTTGCCGGGGCCGGTGGCGAGCGGTGCCGCCACCCCGGCGCGCCACAGGCTGGCGGTGGCGATGGCGGTGGTGGTGCCGCTGCCCACCTTCTTGGGCCGCTCCCACTCCGGCGACCGCTCCACCCGGTACTCGTCGGCCCCCATGGCGAAGCGGAAGGTGACCACCGTGGCCTGGTCCCTGGCCGCCCGGTCGGCGCGGAGCCGGTCCACCCCGCGGGTGCCGGCCAGCTCGCCGAACAGGGCGTAGGTGATGCCGTCGAAGATGGAGGTCTTGCCGGCGCCGGTCTGGCCGTGGATGAGGAAGAGGTCGCTGCCGCCGAGCGCGGCGAAGTCGATGGGCTGGGTCCGCTGGTAGGGGCCGAAGGCGGTCAGCTCGAGGTGGAGTGGCCTCACGACGCACGCTCCCTGCCGGTGACGGCGTCGAGCGCGGCGGCGAAGCAGGCCTCCTGCGCCGCGTCGGGCGGGCCGCCGGCCACGGTCTCCACGAAGCTCCGGAAGAGGGCCAGGTCGTCGTGGCCGGCCCCGCCCACCCGCTCGGCGAAGCTGCCCTCGCCGCCGGCCGAGAGCTCGGAGCGGATCACGCTCAGCACGTTGGGGAAGCGGGCCCGCAGCCGGTGGAGGGCGTCGAAGACGTAGCCGGGGTCGTCGAGCGTCACCTCGAGGAGGTCGCCGCGGCGGGGCTCGAGGTCGGGGCGGCGCAGCAGCTCGTCGATGCGCCCCCGCACCCGCAGCAGGTCGCGCTTCTGGCCGAGCGGCACGGCCGTGGCGCGGGCGGCGCCGCGCTCCACCTCCACCAGCCAGGCGGCCTTGGTGTGGTCCGCCTCGGCGAAGGAGTACTTGAGCAGCGAGCCGGAGTAGCGGATCCCGGGCGCCACCTCCTGCGGCGCGTGCAGGTGGCCCAGGGCCACGTAGTCGAAGCCGGCCAGCGCCTCGGCCGGCACCGCGCCGGCGGTGCCCACCGAGATGGGCCGCTCGCTGTCCGGGGTCTCGGTGGCGCCGGAGACGAAGGCGTGCGCCGTGAGGACGCAGGGGAGCTCGCGCGAGGCCGCGTCGGCGCGGACCGCGGCCAGCACCCGCGCCGTGGCGGCGGCGTGGCCGCGCAGGCCCTCGTCGCCGGTGAGGCCGCGCACCACGTCGGGGTCCACGAAGGGCAGCGCGTAGACGAACCCCTTGCCCGGGAGGGCCACCGGGGCGGCCACCCGGTCGAGGGCGCCGCGCAGGTGGACGCCGCTCGGCTCCAGCAGGCGCGAGCCGAAGGAGAGCCGCTCGGCCGAGTCGTGGTTGCCGGCGATGGCGATCACCGGCACCCCCAGGGCGGCGATGCGGGTGAGGGTGTCGTCGAGCAGCGCCACCGCCTCGGCGGAGGGCACGGCCCGATCGTAGACGTCGCCGGCCAGGACCAGGGCGTCCGGGCGGGTCTCCCGGAGCGCCTCGAGGAGCCGCTCGAGGACCCAGGCCTGGTCGTCGAGCAGCGAGGCCTCGTGGAAGGAGCGGCCCAGGTGCCAGTCGGAGGTGTGGAGGAGGCGGAGCGTCATGTGGGGTGCAGCTTACGCGGGACCCGGACATCGGCGGGCGCGAGGGGGCTGGCCGGGCGCCGGGCCCGGGGCAGGGCGGTCCTCAGGGCGAGCGGGCCGCCGGCGCCCCGTCCTCGAAGGCCAGCAGCGTGCCCGGCGGGATGGACGTCCAGGGCTCGTCGTCGGTGAGCGGCACGGTGGCGATGACGGCCACCCGGTCCTTGGGGCCGGTCAGCGCCGCGAAGTCCACGCTGACGTCGCGGTCCACCAGGTGGGCCGTGCCGAAGGGGGCCTGGCGCACCACGTAGTGCAGGCTGGTGGAGCAGTGGGCGAAGAGGTGCTGCCCGTCGGAGAGCAGGTAGTTGAAGGGCCCGTGGCGCGCCAGCCCGGCCGTGATCTCCGAGAGCGCCGCGTGCAGCGCCGGGAGCGCGGGCCTGCCGCCCGGGAAGCGGGCCCGCAGCGTCTCCAGCAGCAGGCACAGCGCCGCCTCGCTGTCGGTGTCGCCCACCGGCCGGTAGGGCCCGCCCAGCGCAGGGTGGAAGTCCTGCAGGGTGCCGTTGTGGGCGAAGGCCCAGTAGCGCCCCCAGAGCTCGCGCTGGAAGGGGTGGCAGTTCTCCAGGGCCACGGCGCCCCGCGTGGCCTTGCGGATGTGGGCGATGACGTTGAGCGAGTGGATGGGCAGGCGCCGCACCAGCTCGGCCACCTTCGAGTCGCGGGCCGGCGCCGGATCGAGGAAGACGCGGCAGCCGCGCCCCTCGAAGAAGGCGATGCCCCAGCCGTCGACGTGCACGTCGGTGGCGCCGCCGCGGGCCGAGAAGCCCTCGAAGGAGAAGCACACGTCGGTGGGCACGTTGCAGTTCATGCCGAGGAGCTGGCACATGGCTGGTGTCTCCGCTGGCGGCAGGGCGGCGGTGGGTGGCTCAGGGCCCCGGCTTCGCCGCCGGCGGCGCGGCGGCGGGCGGCGGGCCTGGCGCCGCGGCCGGCCCCGCGGCCGGCCCTGCGGCGGCCGCGGGCGTCGGCCCGATCCCGGCCGCCTCGGTGGCCGGGCTGGCCAGGCCGGTCAGGTGGTGGCCCACCAGCGCGGCGGCGGCGTCCCGCACCGGGGCGGAGGCGCCCCCGGCCGCGGCGCGCAGCTCGTCGGGGATGGCCTCGGCCAGGTCCTGCAGCACGGCGCCGAGGGCCGCCTGCACCATCGGGAGGGCGGCCGCCGGCGGGGCCAGCTCGAGCAGCCGGGAGAGCGCCTCGGCGGCCCGGTCGCCGCCCGGCTCGGCGGCCAGATCGCCGAGCGCCGCCAGCACCGGCACCTGGTCGCCGGCCTCGGCGGCGGCCAGCACCGGGGCCAGCGGGGCGGCGCCGGAGGCCGGGCCGAGCGACGCGCCCACCGCCTCCATGAAGGCGCGCTGCGAAGCGCCGGAGTCGGGGTCGGAGCGGTAGAGCGCCTCGGCCACCGCCAGCCGCACCGAGGGCTCGGTCTCGGTCTGCACCGCGGTGCGCAGGAAGGCGGCGTTGCGCCGGTCGCCGCTGCGCCCCATGGCGAGGTAGGTGCGCAGCGTGGCGTCGAGGGCCGAGGGGCTGAGCGCGGCGGGCGCCGGCTCCTGGGCCGGGGGCGCCGCGCCGCCGCGGGGCGGCTGCCGCCCGGCCGCGTGGCCGCCGGCCGCCGGCGGCTCGGGGACGCGCCCGCCCGCCGCCAGCGACATGGCCACCTGGTCGACGGCCCGGGTCACCGCGCCGTTGCGCCGGCCGTGGTCGTTCACCAGCAGGGCGAAGGCCAGCCGCTCGTGCGTGGCCGTCTCCACGTAGCCGGAGAGCGCCACCACCCCGTCGAGCGTGCCGGTCTTGGCCCGGAGCTGCCCGGCCGCCGCCGACCCCTCCATGCGGCCGCGGATGGTGCCGTCGCGCCCGGCCACCGGCAGCGCCGCCAGGTACTCGGCGGCCAGCGGGAAGCGGCGCGCCATGGCCACCAGGAGCTGCACCGTCTGGCGCGCGCTGAAGCGGTTGGCGTCGTTCAGCCCGGAGCCGTTCTTCATGACGTAGGCGCCCCGCGGCAGCCCCACCTCGGCCAGGAAGTCCTCGATGGCGGCCACGCCGCTGCGCCAGCTGCCGGGCGGCCCGGCGGTGGCGGCGCCGAGCGCCTTCACCAGCTGCTCGGCCATGAAGTTGTTGGAGGTCTTCTGCAGCCGGCGCACCACCTCGCCCAGGGCCTCCGACTCGGCCACGTGCAGCAGGCGCGCGTCGGCCGGCACGCTGCCCAGCCGCACCCGGCCGGTCACCTTGATGCCGCGCTGCTCCAGCAGCCGCCGCAGGGTCTCGCCGAGGTAGCGCGGCGGATCCTCGATGCGCTTCCAGGTGGCGCTGGTGCGGCCGCCCACCGGCAGGCGCCCCTCCACCACGATGCGCTGCCGCCCGCTGGGCTGCGCGTCGGAGGAGATGATGAGCCGCCGCGCCGCGCGCGGGCCGACGGTGCGGGTGCGGTTGACCAGCTCCAGGTAGGGGGAGTCCGGCTCCAGCTCGACGCGGGCCGCGGCGCCGGGCCGCTCGCCCGGGCCCACGTGGATGGCCACCGTGTTGAAGTTGAGCGAGAGCGCGCCGGCCGGCGCCAGGTAGGCCCGGTCGCCGGTCTCCTGGTCGAAGCCCGGCCCGACCCGCACGCCGTCGAACCAGCCCTCGTCGAGCGTGAGGTCGCCCACCCGGCGCAGCCCCAGGTGGAAGAGGTCGGCGGCCAGCGCGGTGAGCCGCTCGGTCACCAGGGTGGGGTCGCCCTTGCCCCTCACGTAGAGGGTGCGGGCGGCGCCGCCGGGCAGGCCGGCGCTGGCGGCGTCCACCGACAGCTCGGTCTCGAAGCGGAACTCCGGCCCGAGGCGCGCCAGCACCGCGGCGGCGGTGAAGAGCTTCACGTTGGAGGCCGGGTTGAGCAGGGCGTCGGCGTCGCGCGCGTAGAGGGTGGCGCCGGTGTCGAGCGAGACCACGCAGGCGCCGGTGCGCGCCTCGGCGAGCGGGCCGTTGAGCAGGAGGTCGTCGAGCACCGCGGAGAGCGGCGAGGGGCCAGCCTGGGCGGCGCGGGCCGGGGCGGGCGCGACGAGCAGCAGGGCGGCCAGCAGGGCGGCGGCGGCCAGTGACACGGCGGGGCGGGGCGGCAGGTGGCGGGGCAAGGGGGTGGTGTAGCGGTGGACGGGGCGGGACTCAAGGGGGCCGGGAGGCCGCGACGGAATGCCCTCCCGCCGGCGGATCGGCTCCGAGCGGTGAGACCCCGGCGCGGCCACCGGCCGACCGGGCCGGCCGGGGGGCGCGCCGACTGGCCGGTCGAGGCCGGCCGAGGCCGCCGCCCACGGACCCACCGTCCATCCGGACCAGATCGTCCGGCCGTTGACTTGGCGAGGGCGCGCCCGCTAGGGTCCGCCCCGTGAGACAGGGTCGCATGGATCAGATCGACGAGACCAAGACCAAGGCCGCGCTGGACCGCTTCGAGCGGTTCCTGCACAAGAAGGACCTCAGGCTCACCGAGGCGCGCGCGGCCATCGTCGAGGCGGCCCTGGCGCGGCAGGGCCACTACCCCATCGAGGACCTGATCGCCGACCTGAAGGCGCGCGGCATCCGCGGCTCCAAGGCCACCGTCTACCGCACGCTGCCGCTGCTGGCCGAGGCCGGCATCCTGCAGCCGGCCATCGTGGTGGCCGACACCAAGAGCTACGAGACCACCTTCGGGCGCGAGCACCACGACCACCTGCTCTGCAGCGGCTGCGGCGCGGTGGTGGAGTTCGAGTTCGAGGCCTTCGAGATCCTGCAGCGCGACGTGGCCTCCAAGCACGGCTTCCGGCTGCAGTCGCACTACCACGAGCTGGTGGGCACCTGCCCGGAGTGCCTGCGCAAGGCGCCGCCGGGGGCCTTCGAGGACCTGCCGGAGGACGACGGGGCCGCGCCGGCCGACGGCGAGAGCGCCGGCTGAACGGGTGAGGGTGATCCGGAGACAGCGCTCGGGGCGAGCGGGCTGATCGCGAAGCGTGCCCGGTCCCTTCGGGCCGGCGCGGCCCGCTCAGCGCGGGCGCGCCAGCCGCCGCACCTCGGCGGCGTGCCCCAGCCGCGCCGCCACCCGGTCGAGCAGCGCGGCCCGCGTCGCCTCCACCTGGCGGGCCGACAGCCCGAGCGCCCGCCCCACCGCGAGGTCGAGGGCGCGCTGCGCCGGCCGGGCCAGCATGGCGGCCAGGTCGGTGGTGACCAGCGCGCCCCCCAGCGCGGCGCGCAGCGGGGCCAGGGCCGGCTGGAGCGCCGCCAGCGCGGCCGGCGCCGGCACCGGCGCGGCGGCCAGCACCCGGCAGTCCACGTCGGCGATGGCCTGCGCGCCGGTCAGCTGGCGCGCCCCCTCGTCGATGGCCAGCCGCACCGGCGTGGCCGAGAGGACCAGCGCCAGCGGCCAGGCGGGCGCCTGGTGCGGGAAGAGGGCGTGCCACTTCTTGTCCTCCAGCAGGCCGGCCTGGTTGACCACCGCGAAGGCGCGGGCGCCCACCTTGGCCGGGTAGAGCAGCGGGGCGGGGCCGCGCCCGGGCGCCAGCCGCCACCAGGGCGAGCGCCCGGCGCAGGTGGGCCGGTCGGCCAGGCCCGCCCGTTCACCCAGGGTGATGTAGGCGCGCGCCGCCGCCGAGGGCTCGCCGCGCGGGCGGAAGAGCACCAGGGCGGGGCGGAGCCGCTCCGGGGCGTCGGCCTCCTTGAGCCCGGCCAGCAGCGGCGCCACGTCCCCGGGCTCGAGGGCCACCTCGCCGAGCAGGGCCGAGCGGAAGCGGCCGCCGCCCAGGGGGGCCAGGTGGAAGTAGGCGTTGCAGCCGCTCTTCAGGCCGAAGCGGACCAGGCAGAGGTCGCCGAGGCGCACCGGGGCGGCGGCGCCGCGGGCCCGCGGTCCAGGGCGGGCGGCCGGGAGCTCGAGCCTCAGGCGCGGCGGGCCGCCGGAGGCGCCGGGCCGGGGGGTGCGGCCGCGGCCGGCGGGCGCGGCGTCGCCGGGGCCGCCGCCGGAGCCGCCGCCGGGCGCGACCTCACCTGCGGCGCGCCCACCGCCCTCGCCGTGGAGGAGGCCGCCTCCCCCACCCGACGGCCCGAGCGCCCGCGCCAGGGCGGCGAGCTCCAGGTCGTCCAGCGCCGCGAGGGCCACCCCGGCCTCGGCGGCGGGCGCCTCCGGGCCGCCCTCGACCCAGACCGCCAGGTGGGTGTCCACCGAGGCGGCGAAGCTGCCGGCGGCGCGAGAGCGGAGGCGCAGGGCGAAGCCGCCGCGGGCGCGCGCCTCGGCCAGGAGCGGCTCGGCCGAGCGCGAGGTCAGGAGGGCGCGCGGCAGCACCAGCGCCGCCACCGGGGCGCGCCGCAGCGCCAGCAGCGCCAGGTGGGCCGACAGGTCGGCCTGGCGCGACAGGCCGGTGAGCCGGGTGGCCGTCGCCTTGCGGGCCGGGGGGATGGCCTCGTGGCGCAGGAAGGGCGGGTTGGCGAGCAGCAGGTCGCAGGGCGGCCAGGCCGGCCCGAGGGCGTCGGCTCGGCTCACGGTGGCGCGCGCGCCCATGAGGTCGAGCCGGGCGCGGGCCGCCGCCACCGCCAGCGGCGCGAGGTCCAGGCCGAGCAGCCGCAGCCGGGCGCCGGCGCCGCGGGCCAGCCGCTCGGCGGCCGCCAGCAGGGCGCCCCCGCCGCAGGCGGGATCGAGCACGGTGAGGCCGTCCAGGGCGCGGGCGAGGAGGGCCTGGGGGGTGGGCGGGGAGGAGAGCAGGAGCCCCACCGCCACCTCGGCCGGCGGTCCGCCGCGCCGCGCCGCCGCGTGGGCCAGCCCGAAGGCGGCCAGGATGCGGGCCTCGGCGTCGGGGGTGAAGACCGCCCCGCGCGCGCCGCCCAGGGCCTGATCGGCGATGGCCTCGAGGAGCCGGCCGTCGATGCGCCGCGGGCCGGCGGCCGGACCCGCCGCCGGGGCGGGGGGCGCCGGGCCGGGGTCGAGCTCGCTCACCGGCGCGAAGGCGCCGAGCGGCCCGCCAGGCGCTCCGCGCAGGCGGCGCTCGGCGGCGGCCAGCCGGGCGCGCGGCGCCAGCCCGGCCAGGGCCTCCAGGGGATCGTCCAGATCCCGGCTCACCGGCCTGCCTCCAGGAGCGGCACGTCGAGCAGCGGCGCGCCGCGCGCCTCCGGGGCGTCGAAGTGCCACCACTCCGACGGGTTGACGCGGAAGCCCTCGGCCTCCAGCGCGGCCCGCAGGGCGCGCCGGTTCCGCAGCGCCGCCGCCGGGATGCCCTGGGTGGCGCCGGCGCGGGCGCGCGGCCCGAACTCGTCGTAGCCGGTGGGCAGCGCCAGCCGGCGGCCGTCGCGGTCGGCCAGGGCCACGTCCACGGCGGCGGCGCGGTTGTGGTGCGAGCCGGTGGCGGGGTTGGCCACCAGCCCCGGCCTGGGCAGCACCTTCCAGAGCTGGCGCTGCACCGAGAGGGGCCGGTAGCAGTCGTGCAGCACCAGGCGGTGCCCGCCCTCCCGCAGGCGGGCCGCGGCCCGGGCCAGGCGCTCCGCCACCGGCGCCAGCAGCAGGCAGCGGGCCGCCGGGTAGAGCTGCCGCCCGGTGAAGTTGCGGGTGGTGGCGTAGCGGACGTCGAGCAGCGCGTCGGGGATGAGGGCGGCGGCGTCCACCAGGGGCCAGGTCGGGTGGGCGCCCGCGGCCGGCCCGGCCGCCTGGGGCGGGGCGGCGCGGGTGGCGGGCCTGGAGGGCGGGCCCGGCGCGGCCAGCGTGGCGGCGACCAGGGCCGCGGCGGCGAGCGGGTGCACCCGCCGACTCTACACCGCGCGGCCGCGCCGCCCGGAAACTGGAGATGTGGCCCGGCCCCGATAGGATGACCCGGGCCCGGGTGGCGTCACGCCGGGCGCCGACCGAGGGACGAGATGCCCCGCCGCGATCGCAGCCACCCAGGAAGCTCGATGACCTACACCGAGGAGAAGGTGGCCGCCGAGACGGGCCGGGTGCTGCTGGCGCTCTACCGCGCCGGGATGGAGGTCCACCTCAGCCCGGACGCCATCAACAACCGCGCCTCCGCCCGCATCGTGCCCGGGCCGTCCGCCAAGCGGCGGGCCACGGCGCCCAGGTCGGCCAGCGGCACCGGCGACTCCCCGCTGGCGGCCATCTGCGCCGCGGTGGAGCGGCTCAACGAGCGGGCCGGCGCCATCGTGGTCGAGCTGGACTGATCCAGGCCCGGACGCGACCGCGCCCGCGGCCGCCCCGTGGGGGCGACGCGCGGGCGCGCCAGGACGCTGCGGCCAGCTTCCTACTTGGCCGGCGCGGCCGGGGCCGGGGCCGGGGTGGCGGGCTTGGCGGCCTCGAACCCCAGCAGCTCCACCTCGAACACCAGCACGGCGTTGCCCGGGATGGCGGGCGGGCGCCCCTGCGGGCCGTAGGCGATCTCCGAGGGGCAGACCAGCTTGGCCTTGCCGCCCACCTTCATCAGGCCGACGCCCTCGGTCCAGCAGGGCACCACCTGGTTCAGGTTGAACTCGAGCGGCTGGTTGCGCCTCACCGAGCTGTCGAACTCCTTGCCGCCGGTGAGCGTGCCCACGTAGTGGACCTTGACCTTGTCGGTGGGGGACGGCGAGGCGCCGGCGCCCTCCTTGAGGTGGGTGATCACCAGGCCGGAGGCGGTCTTGACCGCGCCCTTCTCGGTGGCGGCCTTCTTCAGGTACTCCAGCCCCTTGGTCTTCTCCTTCTCGGCGGTGACGGCCAGGCGGCCCTGCACCAGTTGCTGCACGGCCTTGTTCTTCATCTCGTCCAGCTCGTACCTGGGCTTGCCGGTGACGCCGTCCTTGATGCCCTTGACCACCGTCTCCAGCTCCTTGGCCGTCAGGTTGAACGGCTCCAGGCTCTTGGAGATGGAGAGGCCGGTGGCGTAGAGCGCGTTCTCGGTCGCCTCCGGCGAGAGCGCGGCCGGCGACGGCGTGGGGGCGGCGGGCTTCTTGTCTTCGGCGGAGGCCGCCCCGGCCAGCAGGACCGCGGCGACGATGATCAGCTTCTTCATGTTCGGTACCCTCTCGGTGGTGCTTCGGATGACAGACGGCGCGGCGGCCGCCCGATTCACGTGAACAGCTTCCCCAGCTTCTCCTCGACGTAGGACTTCACCTGGTTGGCCACCAGGGTCCCCATCATCCCGTGCTCCAGGTCCACCTTCACCTGCCCATCGGTGACGGTGCACAGCCCCTTCACCCCCATCTTCTCGGGCACCACGATGCAGCGCCGGGCGGCGTCGTACTGGCACTGGATGCCGAACTTCTCGCCCAGCCGGCGGATCACCTTCTCCACTTCGACGTACAGGACGTCCGCCTTCTTCCCGGGAAACGCCGCAGAGATCGTCTTGGTCGCCATCAGGCCTTCTTTCTGACCGGGCGCGCGTAGCGCGTCGGGTCGGGGACACCAGCCTCCTCGAACCCCATGCGGCGGAGCTGGCAGGCGTCGCAGCGCCCGCAGGCCCGGCCCCGCTCGGGGTCGTAGCAGGTGGAGGTGAGGTGATAGGGCACGCCGAGCCGCGTGCCAAGTCGCACGATGCCGGCCTTGGAGAGGCGCAGCAGGGGGGCCCGGATGGCCAGGGGCCGGCCGTCCACCCCGGCCCGGGTGGCCAGCCTGGCCAGCCGCTCGAAGGCGCGCAGGAACTCGGGGCGGCAGTCCGGGTAGCCCGAGTAGTCCACCGCGTTGACGCCCACGAAGATGGCCTCGGCGCCGGCCACCTCGGCGTGGGCCAGCGCCAGCGCCAGCATCACGGTGTTGCGGGCCGGCACGTAGGTGACCGGGATGTCGGCGCCCATGGCCGCGGCCAGGCGCCCCTTGGGCACGGCGATGGCCGCGTCGGTGAGGGCCGACCCGCCGAAGGAGGACAGGTCCACCGCGACCACCCGGTGGCTGGCGGCGCCGAGCGCCGTGGCCACGCGGCGGGCGCAGGCCAGCTCGTGGCGGTGGCGCTGCCCGTAGTCCACCGAGAGGCCGTGGGCCTCGAAGCCCTCGGCGCGCGCCACCGCCAGGCAGGTGGTGCTGTCGAGCCCGCCGGAGAGCAGCACCACGGCGCGGCGCGCCGGGGGCCGGGGCGCCCTGGCCGGGGCGGCGCTGGCGGCCGGGCGGCGCGGCGAGGTCCGCCGGGCGGGGGGGGCGTGGCTGGGCTTCACGGGGTCACCGGCGTGAGGTCGAGGGTGTAGGTGGCGCCGCAGGGCGCCACGCAGGGGGTGCAGTCGGCGCCGGCGGTGGCCGTGTCGGTCTCGGTGAGCGTGCCGGTGAAGCCGGTGACGGCGCCGGAGCCGGGGTCGCGGCGCAGCAGGCCGGAGATCTCCTGGCGGACCGTCACGGCGCACAGGCCCGAGCAGGCGGCCAGCACGGCGCCCGAGGTCTCCAGGGTGGCGGTGACCTGATCGTCGTCGGCGGTGACGGGCGCGCGGGTGCCGGTGAAGGGGGTGGCGCCCGGCCGGTCGGTGCAGAGCGCGGCGGCCTGGCCCTGCGAGGCGTAGGCCACGGTGAGGGTGGCGGTGGCGGGGGCCACCGGGATGGCCAGCGGGTAGAGCGCCAGGAGGTCCGGGGCCGGGCCGGTGTAGGCGGGCGGGCCGAGCACCCCGGCGCAGCCGGCGTCGTCGACCAGGCGGGTGGCGGCGAAGGTGAAGGTGGCCACCACGGTGCCCGGGCAGTCGGCCACGGGGGGGCGGCTGGTGCAGGCGGCGAGGCCGAGCAGGATCGGGACCAGCAGGCTGGACTGGGTGTGGCGGCGAGACACGGCGCGTCAGCCTACCACCGACACCCGGAGGTCGAGGAAGGGGTCGGAGAGCGCCAGCACCGCCAGGTCGCGCAGGTCCGGGAGGTCCAGGGCGGCGGCCGGCTCGGCCGGCTCGGGCGACGGCTCGCGGTGCAGCAGCACGCCCAGGGCGGCGCCCGGATCGCCGGTCACCAGCAGGGCCACCCGGGCGGCGGAGCGGCGCAGGGCGGTGGAGAGCGCCACCAGGTCGGTGTTGGCGAGCTCGTCGGCCGCGGCGGGGCCGAGCAGCCTGGCGCGCGACGCCACCGTGGGGGGCACGCTGCGCCCCATGGCCGCGAGGAAGTCGCCGGCCCGCTGCGCCGGCAGCCCGAGGGGCGGCGGCGCGCCGCCGGCGAAGCGGCAGGCCAGCTCAAGCAGGATGCCCACGTCCCTGGGGGCGAACTTGCCGGCCAGGGCCCAGCCGCGGTCGAGCAGGTCCAGGGCGCGGGCGGCCAGGAAGAGCCGCTCCGGGGCGGCCAGCGACTCGGCGCCGGCGGGCAGCAGCAGCGCCGGCGGCCGGGTGTTCTCGATGGCCACCTCCAGCCCGGGTCGGTCGAGCAGGAAGCCGACGTAGGGGCGGGCCCCCAGGATCCGGCCGGCCGCCTCCAGCGACTGGCGCAGCTCCGGGGCGCGCGGCGCCACCAGCTGCACGGCCGGACCGGCGCCGCGCCGGGCCAGGTCGGCCGGGAGCAGCGGCTCGAGGTAGGGGGCCAGCAGCCGGAGCAGGCGGGCCAGCGGGCCGGCGGCGCCGGGTGCGGCCAGCCGGTCGCGCACCTCGTCCGGCACCTGCGCCGCCGGGCGGAGGGGCAGGGCGGCGCGGCCCGGGTCGCAGAAGGCGGCCAGCGAGGCGGCCAGCCGGGACCGCTCCCGGAGCCGGGCCGCGAGGTCCGGCGGCGCGCCGGCCGCCAGGGCGGTGCAGAGGCCGGTCAAGGCGTCGAGCGCCGCGACGTCGGCGGGATCGCGCTGCGCGGCCTCGGTCCAGGCCTCCAGCGCCTGCGGCTGCGTGGCGGGGTGGCGGGACCAGAGCGACCAGAGCTCGCGGCGGAAGGCGACCTCGTCCGGCACCAGCTCGAGCGCCCGCAGCAGCAGCGCGGCGGCCCGCTCCGGATCGGCGAGCTTGGCGTCGGCCACGCGGGCCAGGTGGCGCAGCCGGGCGGCAGCGGCCAGCGGGTCGTGTGGTGCCAGCGCGTCGGCGCAGCGGGCGCCCAGCGCCACCTCCTGGCCGTGCCGGCCGGTCCGCTCGGCGGCGCGGGCCAGGTCGCGGGCCACCGTCAGCTCGTCGGGGTCGTCCTGGAGGGCGCGCGAGAGCCAGCGCCAGGCCGACTCGGGGCGGCCGGCGTCGAGCTCGGCGCGCCCCAGCGAGGCGGCGTAGGGCCGGAGCGCCGCGGGCTCGAGGAGGGCCTCCGCCTCCGCCACCAGGGCGGCCAGCGAGTGGCGGTCGCCGGCCGCGGCGTGCTCGCGGAGCTGCCCGAGCAGCTCGGCGGCGCGGTCGGGCGGTGGGGCGGCGGGCTCGACGACTGGAACCCAGGGTGCTGTGGTGGTCCGCGCCGCGGCCGGCCCCGGCTCGGCTGGCTGCGGCTCGGACGGCTCCGGCTCGGACGGCTGTGCCTCGGACGGCTGCGCCTCGGACGGCTGTGCCTCGGGCGGCTGTGCCTCGGACGGCTGCGCCTCGGACGGCTGTGCCTCGGACGGCTGCGCCTCGGATGGCTGTGCCTCGGGCGGCTGCGCCTCGGATGGCTCCGGGGCTGGCGGCCACTCCGCAGTTGTGTGGCGTGCGGGCCACGGCTGCTGGCCGACCGCCGGCTCCTCGGTCCGCACCGCCTCGGCGGGCAGCGCCTCGACCAGCGGCGCCACGGCAGGTGGATCCTCGACCCGTGGCTCCTCGACCGGGTGCGCTTCGACCGGTGCCTCCGCGGCCACCGCCAGGTCCGGAGCCGGCACCTCGATGTCCGGCACCTCGATGTCCGGCACCTCGATGTCCGGCGCCTCGACGGCCGGCTCCTCCTCAGGCCGCGCGCCGCCCGGCGGCTCGGCGGCGGACGCCACCTCGGCGCCCGGGCCGTCCTCCCCGGTGCTCGCGGCCGCACGAGCGCTGGCGCAGCGGAAGCCCGCCACGGCGCCGGCTGGGAGCTCGGCCTCGCCGATGAGGCGGAGGTTCTCGTCGGCGGCCGCCAGGTCCCCGCGCGCCAGCGCCTCCTCGGCCAGGATCAGCGCGGCGGGGATGCAGCGGGGCGCGGCCAGGTTGGCGGCGCGGTAAGCACGGGCGGCCTCGGTGTGCCGGCCCGCCTCCTCGAAGAGCCGGGCCGCCTCGAGGGCCGGCTCGGAGGCGCCGCGCCCCTCCGAGCGGATGGAGACGGCCAGGTAGGCGCGGGCGGCGGCCAGGGGCTGGCCGGCGGACATCTCGAGGGCGGCCAGCGACAGCCAGGGCGAAGGGCCGTCCGGGTCCGCGGCGCAGGCGGCCTCGACCGCCTCCCGCACCTCGCCCTCGGCAGCGCCGGACGCCTGGAGCGCCTCCGCCGTGGCGAGCCAGGCGGCCGCCTCCTCCGCAGGTGCGGACGCGGGCGGCAGCAGGGGCGCGGGCTCCTGGCCCGCGGGCTCGTCGACCGGACGGTCGGCGGCGACCAGCCCATCGCCGGGTGGTTCGTCGATGGCGGGCCGATCGAAGGATGGCTGTTCGAGGGACGCGGGGTCCGCTGCGGGCTCCGGGGCGGCCAGCGGCTCGGGGCTGGAGGGCCCGCCGGCTGCAGGCGCCGCCCCGGCCGGCGCCTCCGGGACGGGCTCCGCCGAGGGGCTCGGCTCCGCTGCCGGCTCGAACCAGGCCGCCTCGGCCGCGGCCGTCCACTCGGCGGGCGCCTCGGCGCCGGAGTCCCAGGGCGCGGGCTGCTCCTCGGTGGCCGGCCCGGCCACGGACGGCCCCACGGCGACCGGCTCTGGCAGCGGCTCCTGCTCGCTGGCCGGCTCGAGGGCCACGGGCTGGAGCGCGTCCGGCTGCTCGAGGTCAGCCTCCAGGGCGCTCAGCTCGACCTCGCTGGTCTGGTCGGCGACCGGCTCCGCGCCGACCGGCTCGACCTCGACCGGCTGCTCGGCGACCGGCTCGGCGGCGGACAGCTCGACCTCGCTGGTCTGGTCGGCGACCGGCTCCGCGCCGACCGGCTCGACCTCGACCGGCTGCTCGGCGACCGGCTCGACGGCGGTCAGCTCGACCTCGCTGGTCTGGTCGGCGACCGGCTCCGCGCCGACCGGCTCGACCTCGGCCGGCTGCTCGGCGACCGGCTCGATGGCGGTCAGCTCGACCTCGCTGGTCTGGTCGGCGACCGGCTCAGCGCCGACCGGTTCGACCTCGACCGGCTGCTCGGCGACCGGCTCGACGGCGGTCAGCTCGACCTCGCTGGTCTGGTCGGCGACCGGCTCAGCGCCGACCGGCTCGACCTCGACCGGCTCGACCTCGACCGGCTGCTCGGCGACCGGCTCGGCGGCGGACAGCTCGACCTCGCTGGTCTGGTCGGCGACCGCCTCCAGGGCCGCCCCGAGGGGCGACGGGTCGAGGGCCTCCAGCGTCCCGGGCGGCGGCGTGGGCACGGACTCGAGCAGCGGCCGCGGGGCGATGCCCACCAGCTCGAGCACGGCCCGGGCGCGCCCCTGGTCGCCCAGCGCCCGCCAGGCCGCGGCCGCGCGGACCGCCAGCGGGACCAGCGCCTCCAGCGGCTCGCCGGCGTCGGCGCGCCGCCCCACCAGCGCGTCGAGCAAGGCGGCCGCGTCGGGCCCGCGTTCGCCCACCGTGGCCGCCAGCGCCACGCCGGCCTCCAGCGCGGCCCGCTCGGCCACCTCGTCGCCCAGCGCCAGCGCCCGCTCGGCCCTCGCCCGGGCCGCCGCCAGCGCCGCCAGCGGCGCGCCCAGCCTGAGCTGCGCCTCGACCAGGGCGGCGAAGGCCTGGTCGGCGCGCGGATCCTCCGGCGCCAGCCAGAGCGCCCGCTCCAGGTCCTCGACCTCGGCGCCCACCGGCCCCTCGGCGTCGGCCCCCAGCGCCAGCCGGTAGCGCGCCTCGCCCTCCAGGCTGGCGGGCACCAGGCCGGGCCGGGCCGCCGCCAGCAGGCAGAGGCGTCGGTCGGTCTCCCTCGCCGCGGCCACCCCGTGCACGCTGGCCTGGCAGGACGCCAGGGTGGCCAGCGCCGCCGGGTCCTCGCCGTCGAGGGCCAGCGCCGCCTGGTAGGCGGCGGCGGCGCGCTCCAGGCGCCCCACCGCGAAGAGCAGGTCGGCGCGGGCCCGGTGGCAGCCGGCCGCCTCGGCGGGCACGGCGCCGGCGCGGGCCGAGAGCACCGCGTCGAGCCGCTCCACGTCGTCGTCCGCCAGCGAGACGGCCGCGCCGAAGGCCTCGTCGTCGCCCGGCCAGGCGTCGAAGGCCTGGACCAGCACCTGGCGCGCCCGCACCGGGTCGTGCGCCGCCAGCAGGGCCTGGGCCGCCTCGCGGAGGCGGGCCGCCCGCGGCAGGCCGCTGGCCCGCGCGGCCCGCGCCAGGAACAGCTCGGCCCGGTCGCGGTGCCGGTCGGCGTAGGCCAGCGCCAGGGCCGCCGCGGCGGCCTCGTCGTCGGGATCGGCGCGCACCAGCGCGGCCAGGAGCGGGGTGGCCTCCTCGCGCCGCCCCAGCGCCAGCAGGGCGTCGGACGCGGCCCGCGCGGCCAGGAGGTCGTCGGGGGCCTCCTGCGCCACCGCCCGCAGCGCCTCGGCGGCCAGGGTGCGGTCGTCGGAGTCGAAGGACCCCGCCAGGAGCGCGGCCGCCTCCTCGCGCCGCGCCCGCCGCGCCGCCGGCGCGGCCTCGCGGCGGGCCTGCTCGAGCAGGAGCCGCGCCCGGTCGCCGCCCCGCCCGTTGCGCGTCAGCAGCTCCAGCAGGGCCGCCTCGGCCAAGGGGTCGCCGGGCACCTCCGCCAGCGCCTCCCGCAGCGAGGCCTCGGCGCACACGTCGTCGGGCAGCAGCGTGGCCTCGGCCTCCGCCAGCTGGCGCAGCGCCGCGGCGCGGGCCTGGCCGTGCGCGGCCCGCCCGGCCAGCGCGGCCAGCGCGCGGCAGCAGTCCTCGCCCCCGTCGAGCCCCCGCGCCCGCGACACCTCGGCCAGGCGGCGCAGCAGGCCGTCGTCGGACGGGGCCCGCCGGGCGGCCCGCCCCAGCGCCTCGGCGGCGCCGGCCAGGTCGCCCGCCTCGGACAGCCGCTCGCCGGCCTGGCGGGCCCGCTCCGCCGCCCCGGCCTGGTCGCCCGCGGCCGCCAGCAGGCCCTCCAGCGCCGCCAGGTCGGCGGCCGCCGAGCGCCACATCCCGCGCCGGCCGGCCTCCTCGGCCGCCTCCTCCAGCAGCGCCCGCTGCGCGGCGCCGTCGCCGGCCAGCCGCGCCGCCTCGGCCGCCTCGTGCAGCGCGCCCAGCAGCGCCTCGGGGCCGAGCTCGCCGGCCCGCACCGCGGCGGCGCGCCGGCGGGCCAGGGAGGCCCCGAGCGCCGGCAGCAGGGCGGCCTCGGTGCGCGCCTCGCGGAAGAGGCGGTCGCCCAGGTGGCGGTCGCGCGCCTCGGCCAGCGCCACCTCGCCGGCGCGCGCCAGCAGCTCCACCCGCGTGGCCGCCGAGCGGACGTGGCCCGCCACCTCGGCCAGCGCCTCGGCGGCCCGTCGCCGGTCGGGGTCGAGGGCCAGCCGGGCCAGCGCCGCCTCGGCCTCCTGCGGGCGCAGCGCCAGCAGCCGGTCGAGCGCGCCCAGGGCCAGCTCCAGCTCGCCGGCCTCGGCGGCCAGCTCGCCGAGCTGCCGGCAGAGCGCCACCACGTCGGCGTCGTCGAACCCCACGAAGCCGCCGGCGAAGAGCGCGCGGTGCAGCACCAGCGCCTCGGCGAAGGCGCCGCCCTCGTAGAGCAGGCGGGCCAGGAGCGGGCCGGCCTCGGCCGGCGAGTCGCGGCGCCGGGCGAAGGCCCGCCGGGCGCAGCGCAGGGCGGCGGCGCGGTCGGCCTCCTGCAGCGCCAGCGCCGCGGCCGTGAGCGAGGCGCGCGCGGCCAGGGCCGGATCCTCGCAGCGGCGGGCGCAGGCCTCCACCGGCGCGGCGGCGCTGCGGTCGGGCAGGGC
Organism: Anaeromyxobacter sp.; assembly: GCA_016718565.1. Classification (NCBI taxonomy): domain Bacteria; kingdom Pseudomonadati; phylum Myxococcota; class Myxococcia; order Myxococcales; family Anaeromyxobacteraceae; genus Anaeromyxobacter; species Anaeromyxobacter sp. The sequence goes on from JADKCZ010000001.1 coordinate 729,357, forward strand.
GGCGCGGCGCAGGCGGGCCTGCTCCACCGAGAGCGCCAGGTCCGGGCGCAGCAGCCGCAGGGCCTCGTCGAAGGCCTGGTCGGCCGCCGCCGCGTCGCCCAGCCGGACCAGCAGGCGGGCCCGGTCGAGCAGCAGCGGCCCGGCCCGGGGCTCGTCGAGCGCGGCCTCCTCGGCCAGCAGGTCGGCCACCCGGCGGCGCTCACCGGCCCCGTCGGCGGCGGCCCGGGCCTGGCGGACGGCGGCCAGATCGCGCGGCGCCAGCGTGCGGGCCTCCTCGGCGGCGGCCAGGGCCCCGGCGGCGTCGCCGGCGGCGGCGCGCAGGGCGGAGAGCCGCACCAGCCGGCCGGGCCGCTGGCCGGTGGGCAGGAGCGGGACCAGCGGGGCCAGCGCGGCGGCCTCGGCGGCCTCGTCGCCGGCGGCCTGGGCCAGCCCGGCCAGCGCGCCCAGCGCGGCGCAGGCCGCCTCCGGCTCGGGGTGGAGCGCCAGGGCCTGGCGCAGCGCGGCCTCACCCTCGGCGACCAGCCCCGCCTCCAGCGCGGCCAGCCCGGCGTCCACCAGGCGCGTCGCGTCGCCGGCCTCGCCGCGGCCCAGGCCGCGGCGGGCCCGGCGCAGCAGCAGGGTGGCGGCGGCGGGGCCATCCCCGGCGCGGGCGGCGGCCGCGGCGCGCCGCTCCAGCCCGTCGTCGTCCTCGCCGCGCAGCCGCTCGGCCTCGGCCGTCGCGGCGGCTCCGCCGGCCGCGTCGCCGCCGGCCAGGCGGCTGGCCGCCAGGCCGGCCCAGGCGGCGGCCCGCTCCAGGTCGCCGGCGTCGGGGTGGCGCGCCAGCAGGGTGGTGAGGGCCGTCTCCTCGCCCTCGTGCAGCACGGCGGCCCGGTCCGGCGCCAGCAGGGCGCGCAGGGCCGGCAGCTGCGCGCGGTCCAGGCTGAGCACCTCGCGCCAGCGGCCCACGGCCTCCAGGTCGCGGCCGTGCTCCGCCAGCAGCGGGGCCAGCTCCAGGCGCAGCGCCACCGCCTCCGCCAGGGGAGCGGTGGCCAGCCGCTTCTCCAGGGCGCTCATCAGGCCGTCGGCGTCGCCCGCCGCCCGCTGCAGGTCGCAGAGCGCCGCCAGGTCCTCGTCGGCCGGCTGGCCCAGCTGGCAGAAGGCGGCCAGCCGCCGCCGGGCCAGCTCGCGGTCACCCGCGGCCGCCGCCAGCCGGGCCGAGAGCGCCAGCAGGGCCGGGCGCTCGGCGGGCTCCAGGGGCTCGCCGGCCAGCGCGGCCTCGGCGTCGGCCAGCGCCGCGGCCGGGTCGGCGCCGGGCCGCGCGGCGGCGCGGCGGGCCCGCTCGGCCCGGGCCGGGGCGAAGGTTGGATCGGCCCACACGGCCGCCTCGAGGGCCTCGTCGTGCCCGGCCAGCGTGTAGGCGCGCAGGGCCAGCTCGGCCCCCTCCCTCCCGCCGGCGAGGCGCGCGGCGTCGAGCAGGGCGGCCGCGGCGCCGGCGGCGTCGCCGGCCTTGGCCCGCAGGCGCACCAGGGCCCGCAGCGCGAGGGCTGCCCAGGCCGGCTGGCCGGAGGCCCGGCGCCAGGCCGCCTCGGCCCCGGCCAGGTCGCCCACCTGCTCGAACAGGGCGGCGGCCTCCTGGTGGTGCCCCATGCGCGAGAGCGCGGCGGCCCGGCCGGCGTCGTCGCCGCAGCGGGTCAGGACGTCGAGCAGGAGCGGCAGCGCGCCGGGGGCGTCGGCGGCCAGGGCCCGCTCGGCGTGGGGGCGGGCCTCGGCCGGCAGCCCGGCCGCCACGGCGGCGCGCGCCGCCGCCAGGTCCAGCTCCGGGGCGTCGTCGGGCCGGCCGGCCAGCAGCGCCCGCAGCGCGCCCAGGGCCACGGCCGGCTCCCCGGCCCGGGTGGCCAGCGCCACCTCGCGGCGCAGCAGGCCGGGATCGCCGGGCAGGAGGGCGCGCGCCTCGGCCAGCGAGGCCAGGGCCAGGGCGGGGTCGCCGTCGGAGAGGAGCTCGGAGCGCTCGCGCCAGGCCGCGGCGGCGCCGGCCACGTCGCCGGCGGCCACGGCGGCGCGGGCCTGCTCGTCGAGCAGCCCCGCCAGGGCGGGGCGGTCGTCGGCCCGACGCACCAGCGCCACCTCGGCGGCCAGGCGGCCCAGGGTGGGCGCGGCGCGGCGGGCGGCGGCCACGGCGCGGGCGGCGCCGGCCAGGTCGCCGGCCCGCTCGCAGGCGCTGGCCAGCCGGTCGCGCAGGGCCGCCTCCTCCTCGCCGGCCGCGGCGAACCCCAGCAGGCGGGTCAGGGCCTCGCGCTCGGAGGGCGCGTCGCCACGCAGGGAGGCCACCGCCGCCAGCCCGGCCAGCGCGGCGCGGTTGGCGGGGTCGTGGCCCAGCGCTGCGGTGAAGCGGGCCTGCGCCGCCTCGGCCCGGTCCGGCGCCCGCAGCAGCAGCGCGGCCGACTCGGCCAGCAGGGCGGCGCGCCCGGCGTCGGTGGCGGCCAGCGGGGCCAGCCGGTCGAGCGCGGCCGAGCGCTCCACCGGCCGGTCCAGGCGGAGGTAGAGCGCGGCCAGGCGCTCCAGCTGGGCGGCGTCGGCCGGCGCGCCGGCCAGCGCGGCCTCCAGGTGGGTGGCGGCGCCGGCCGGGTCGTCGAGGTGGCGCTCGGCCACCTCGGCCAGCGCCAGGTGGTGGGCCCGCGCCGCCTGGGCGGCCCCCGGCGCGGCGCGATCGAGCAGCGAGAGGGCCGCGGCGTGGTGGTCGGCGGCGTCGATCCAGCGCCCCAGCAGCCCGGCGCAGCGGGCCGCGCCGGCCAGGGCCTCGGCGGCGGCCGGCCCGCCCAGCCCGGCGGCGTCGCGGTAGCAGAGGGCGGCGTTCTCCAGGTGGCCGAGGCGGTGCTCCCAGAGCGCGCCGGCCTGCAGGGCCAGCCGGGCCGAGCCCTCCGGGTCGCCGGCCGCCAGCCGGAGCGCCCGCAGGCGGTCGATGGCCCGCACCGCCCGCAGGTGGTCGCCGGCGGCGGCGCAGGCGTGGGCCAGCGTGGCGAGCGACTCGGCGTCGTCCGGCGCCAGGCGCAGCGCCCGGTCGAGGTGCAGGCGGGCCGCGGGCGGGTCGCGCTCCAGCAGCAGCTCGCCGAGCTCGGCGTGGGCCCGCGCCTTCTCGGCGTCGGCGGGGGCGTAGGCCAGCAGCCGCCTCACCGCCCGCACGTGGGCGCCCTTGTCGCCGTCCTCCATGGCCAGCTGGCGCAGCGCCCGCAGGGCCGGCAGGTGGTCGCGCTGCACCGCCAGCGCCGCGTCCACGGCGCGCGCGCGGGCCTCCCGCCCGGCGCCGGGCTGGGCCAGGGCGGCCTCGGCGGCGCCCACCGCGGCCAGCCGCTCGCCGGCGGCCACCGCCTCCTCGGCCAGGCGCGCCAGCGCCAGCGCCGCCCGGTCGCCCTCGCCGCGGGCCGAGCGGACCCAGGCCTCGGCCGAGAGCGCCGGGGCGAAGCCGGGGCGCCGCGCCAGCCAGCCGCCGGCCAGGTCGAGCGCCTCGTCGTGGAAGCGCTCCTCCAGGCAGAGCAGCGAGAGGAGCCGGTCGGCCGCGAAGGGGTGCTCGGTGGCGGGGGCGGCCAGGTAGGCGTCGCGTGCGGCGCCGAGGTCGCCCGCGGCCAGGTGCGCCTCGGCGGCCTCGAAGGCGCGGGCGCCCTCCACGGCCGCCAGCAGGTCGGGGTCGGCGGGCCGGGCGGCCGGGTCGGGCGGGTCGCGGTCCCAGGCCAGCCGCACGCCGGCCGGGCCGATCGCCGCCAGGGCCAGCCGGGTGGATCCCTCGGCCGGCACCTTCCAGCCGCGCGCCACCAGCAGGCGGCGCAGCAGCGCCGGCAAGGGGTCGGCCGGCAGCCCCATGGCGGCCAGCGCCCGCAGCGCCAGGTGTGGCAGCAGCGCGGCCGGCAGCGGGGCCGGGCCGAAGAGGCGCGGCGCGTAGGGCACCACCACCACGCCGCGCTCGAAGCCGGCCACCAGCCCGAGCCGGAGCGCGAAGGCCGGCCCGGCGGCCAGGCGCCCGCCCACCTCGGCGAAGCCGTCGCGCAGCGCCACGGTCAGCGAGCCCAGCCCCAGGGCGGCCAGGTCCAGGCGAGCCGCGGCCTCGGCCACCACCTCGGGGCCGAGCGCCACCTCGAGGCGGTGGAGCTCGCAGAGCCGGCTCTGGAACTGGCCGGGGCCGGCGCCCACGTCGATGGGCAGCGTGACGTCGGGGATCTGGAGGTCGAGCGCCACCACCATGACCCCGCCGACGGCCGCGGCCTGCGGCAGGCGCACGTGCACGCCGCCGCGCTCGAGCCGAAGCTCGAAGCCCGCACCGGTCCTGGTCCCGGCGCCGGCGGTGGCGCCGGCCTCGGTCGATCTCACCTCGGCCATTCGCCGGAGAGGGTAGCGGAGAACGGGCCAGGGGGCGAAAAAGCACCCGGCCCGGGGACCGCCGCGTGGGCGGCCGCCGGGCCGGGGTGGGGCCGGGGGCGGGGTGGGCCCGCCCGGATCGTCAGGGGGTGCGGGTGGCGGGCCGCGCCGCGGGGGTGGTCTCGGCCACCGCCGCCGGCGGCTTGCGGAAGATGGAGAAGCTGCGCCGGCCCTGGAACTCCTCGTCCTCGCGCGCGAAGACCGTCACCAGGTTGAGGCCCGGCTTGAGCGGCAGGTCGGCGGTGAAGTCGAGCCGGGCGTCGGGCGCGGTGCCCTCGGGCACCACCTTGAAGAAGGCCTTCTCCTCGTTGACGAAGACGTAGACGTCGCGCAGCCGGGCGTCGGGGTCGGCCGAGGCCGGCACCATGGCGCTGCCGGTGAGCCGGAAGGTCTCGGCCTCCACCACCGGGGCGCCCTTGCCCGGATCCGGGCTGAGGGTGATGCGCGGGGGCTCGCGCTGCCAGGCCTCGGCCACGGCGCCGCCGCGCGGCCCCCTGGCCGCCACCACCTCGGCCGCGGCCACGAAGCCGAAGCGACCCTTGGCCCACTCGACGCGCCGCCAGCCGGGCAGCGCGCCGGTGGTGGGCAGCACCGCGCCCTTGCGGGCGGAGGCCACCACCGGGGCGCCGGCCGCGGCGCCGCCGCGCACCCGGGCCTCGGCCGCCTCGACCCGCACCGCGCCCTGCTCCTCGGCCACCCGCTCGGCCGCCGGGGCCACCTGCAGCTCCAGCTTCTGCGAGGTGAACTCGCCGGTCTTCTCGTCGAAGACCTGCAGCCGGATGGGCAGCGTCTCCAGCTTGGACCCGTGCTTCAGCTCCACCTCCATGGCGGCGGCGCGGGCCTCGCCCGGCTTGAGGGCGCCCAGCACCTCGCGCCCCTTCTTGATGAAGAGCTTCTCGTCGCCCAGGTTCTTGAGCGACACGAAGGTCTTCTCGCCGGCCGCGCCGGGCCCGGCGTTGCGCACGTCCACCCGCAGGGTGAAGCTCTCGCCGCGCGCCGGCAGGCCGTCGCCGTTGCCGCCCTTGCGGTCGTCCACCTGCACCGAGAGGGCGAAGAGCGGCCGGGGCACCTCCACCACGTCCACCGCGGCGGCCACGTCGGGCGGGGCCTTGTCGTTGGCCTCGTCGAAGTGCAGCACCACCTCGTCGCGGCGGCTGTCCATGCTGCGCGGCAGCTTGACCGGCACGGTCCAGGCGCGCTTCTCGCCCGGGCGCACCTGGCCGAAGACGAACTCGCGGCGGTCCAGCAGGCCGTTCTTGTCGGAGGTGGACCAGGCGCGCAGGCGGCGGAAGGGGGCGTCGCCGCGGTTCTCCACCGTCACGGTCCAGGCCATGGTCTCGCCGGCGCGGGCCGGGCGGCCGGCGGCCGGGGTCACGGTCACCACGCCGCGCGGCGCGCCGGTCGGCCTGGCCGGGCCAGCCGACCAGTCGAGCCCGAGCTGGGCCAGGCGGGCCTCCAGCTTCTTCTCCTGCTCGGCCTGCTTCTCCTCCACGAGCGCCGCGGCCTCCTTGAGCAGCCGGGCCCGGTCGTTGAAGGGGGCCCGCAGCAGCAGCTCGCGGGAGAAGCGGATCTGGTAGTCCTCCTTCACCTGGTCCGGGTCGGCGTCGATGGCCTCGTCCTCGGCCTGCTCGGCCGAGATGGCGTCCTCGTCGGCGTGCCCCTGGGCGGCCTCGCGCTTGAGCGCCTTGGCCACGCCGTCCTCGCTCTCCTCGAGCAGGTAGCGCAGCTCCAGCGCCGGCTTCTCGGCCCGCTGCTTCTTGGCGGCGGCGGCCGCGGCGGCGGCGTCCTTCTCCTTGGCGCCGGGGTTGGTGAGGTGGCGGTCCAGGTCGGCCTCGCCCATGGAGCGCGGCGGGGCGAAGACGTTGATCTGGTCCTTCAGGGCCCGGCCCGGCAGCAGCGCCACGTCGGGCGTGATGCCCACCTCCTGGATGGAGACGTCACCCGGGGTGAGGTACTGGGCGATGGTGAGCTTGAGGGCGGCCTCCTCGGTGGGGCGGCCCGGCTCGGTGAAGTCGAAGAGCGACTGGACCGACCCCTTGCCGAAGGTCTGGCGGCCCACGATGAGGGCCCGCCCGTTGTTCTTGAGGGCGCCGGCCACGATCTCGCTGGCCGAGGCCGAGCCGTTGTTGACCAGCACCACCAGCGGCAGGGCGGTCAGGTCGTCGCGGTCGGTGGTGGCCTCCTTGAGCTCGCGGATGCGCTGGGCCCCGTCGCCCACCGTCTTGACGATGACGCCCTCGGCCAGGAACAGGTCGGAGAGGTCGATGGCCTCCTCCAGCAGGCCGCCCGGGTTGCCGCGCAGGTCCAGGATCAGCCCCTTGAGGCTGCCGCCGGCCTGGAGCCGCTGCTGGTTGATGACCCGGGTGAGGTCGCGCGTGCCGTTGCGCGAGAACTGCGAGAGGCGCAGGTAGCCCACCCCGCCGTCGAGCAGCTTGGCCTGGGGCACGGTCTCCACGTTGATGGTCTCGCGCTGCAGGCTCATGCGCTTGGGCTCGGGCCAGGCGCCGCGGTGCACCGTGATGGCCACGCTGGTGCCCGGCTTGCCGCGCAGCCGGTCCACCGCGTCCTGCAGGTCCATGTTGACGGTGGACTGCTCGCCGATCTTGGCGATGACGTCCTTGGCCTTGAGGCCGGCCCGCTGGGCGGGGGTGCCCTTCAGGATCTTCACCACCGTGAGGTTGCCGTCGCGCATGGCGATGACGAACCCCAGCCCGCCGAACTCCCCGCGGGTCTGCAGCTTCATCTCCTTGAAGTACTTCGGCTCGAGCAGCACCGAGTGCGGATCCAGGGTGTTGAGCATGCCGTTGGCGGCGGCGTACTCGATCTCGCGCAGGTCCTGGTGGGCCACCAGGTGCTCCTGCACGAAGCCCATCACCTCGCCCAGCAGCACCCGCGCCTTCCAGATGGTGTCCACGTCCTTGAGGGGGAACTCCTTCTGCGCGGCGCCCACCGTCACCGAGAGGGCGGCGCTCTTGTCGTCGCCCTGCACCATCACCTCGGCCACCGTCCGCTCCACCGAGTCGAGCGCCGAGACCACCATGGCCTTGGGGTCGATGCGGGTGGGGTCCACGTACGAGTGGTAGACGTGGTGGATGACGCGGCCCAGGATGGGGAGCCGGTCGAGGCGGTAGTCCTCGTCGCCCGGCTGGCCCCTGGCGGCGCCCGGGGCGGTCTTGAGGGCCAGGGCGCCGTCGGGCAGCCCGGCCGGCCCGGCCGAGGCCAGCACCGCAGGGGCGGGGCGCGGCGCGGGCGCCGCGGCCTGCGCCGCGCCGTGGGCGGCGGAGTCGGCCCGCACGAAGCGGACCGCCACGCCGAGGACCAGCGCCAGGGCGACCGAGAGGGTGGCGACGAGCCGGAATGGGCGGATCATGCGGGAGCCTTCTCGAGCGGGCCTGCGGGGGGGGAAATCAGGTGTGAAGTTCGAGGATAAGAGGGCGTCCCATCGAAAACAAGCGAAGGCGCCGCTTCATGCCCCGCGCCCCGCCGACCGGATCTCCAGCGAGGCCCCAGGGGGTGGTGGACGCCGGGGGAAGGGGGGATGTAGGTTCCCGCCTCCCGGAGGCGACGCGGTGACGATCACGCAGGAAAAGGGGCCGGAGGCCGAGGGTCCCGAGGTCGTGGCCGACGCCGAGCCAGGCCTGGCGGGCCTGGGGTCCGGAGACCTGGCGCCCGAGCCGGGCGTGGCCCCCGCCCTGTTCATGGGGCTGGTGGCGCTGCTGGTCGGCCTGGACGTCCACCTCGACCGGGACACCGGCGCCACCCTCTTCCACGTGGGGCTGGAGCTGGTCACCGTGGCCATCGCCGGCGGCGGGGCGCTGGCGCTCTGGTGGCAGCTCCTCTCGGCGCGCCGCTCCAACCGGGCGCTGAGCGCCCACCTGGTGCTGGCCCGCGCCGACGCCGAGCGGCTCAGCGGCGACGTGGAGCGCTACCGGGCCGAGTCGCAGGAGCACCTGCGCGGCCTGGGCGAGGACATCGACCGGCAGTTCGAGCGCTGGGCGCTCTCGCCGGCCGAGCGCGAGGTGGGGCTGCTGCTGCTCAAGGGGCTCTCGCTCAAGGAGGCGGCCGAGGTGCGCTCCACCAGCGAGCGGACGGTGCGCCAGCAGGCGCTGGCCGTCTACCGCAAGGCGGGCCTGGCCGGCCGCGCCGAGCTGGCCGCCTTCTTCCTCGAGGACCTGCTGCTGCCGGCCGCGCCCGCCCCGGGCGCCCTGGCCGCGCGGCCCGCCGCCACCCCGTCGCCGTCGCCCGCCGCGCCGGCCGGGAGGCGCTAGGCCACATGTCGCTCGACGCCAAGGTCCACGAGAGCCCGCCGGTGGCCGGGGACGCCGAGCTGGTCGCCTGGTTCCGCGAGCGGGAGCGGCCGCGCCAGGACTGGAAGGTCGGGCTGGAGCACGAGAAGATCCCGCTCAGGGCCGGCACGCTCGAGCCGGTGCCCTACCTCGGCCCGGCCGGCATCGCCGCGGCGCTGGAGGGGTTCTCGCGCTTCGGCTACGAGCCCTTCCTGGAGGACGGCCGGATCATCGCCTCGCAGCGCAGCGGCCTGACGGTGTCGCTGGAGCCGGGCGGGCAGGTGGAGCTCTCCGGCCGCCCCTTCGCCGACGTGCACGCGGTGGCGGCCGAGCTCGATCGCCACCTGGAGAAGTGCCGCGAGGTGGCCGGGCCGCTCGGCCTGGAGCTGCTGGCCACCGGGTACCGGCCCTGGGGCACGCCGTCCACGGTGCCGTGGATGCCCAAGAACCGGTACCAGGTGATGCGCCCCTTCCTGCGCGCCCGCGGCCGGCTGGCCGAGGACATGATGGCCATGACGGGGTCCACCCAGGCCTCCTTCGACTTCGCCTCCGAGCGCGACATGGCCGAGAAGCTCCGGGTGTCGCTGGCGGCGCAGCCGGCGGTGACGGCGCTCTTCGCCAACTCGCCGGTGGTGAACGGGCGCGACTCGGGCTGGCAGTGCTACCGGGTGGCGGTCTGGGAGGAGGTCGACCCGGCGCGCTCGGGGCTGCTGGCCTTCGCCTTCGAGCCCGGCTTCGAGGAGCGGGCCTACCGGGCCTACGCCGAGTGGGCCCTCGACGTGCCCATGGTGTTCCTCAGGCGCGACGGCGCCTACCTCGAGACCGGCGGCGCCACCTTCCGGCGCTTCCTGGCCGAGGGGCTGCACGGCCAGCGGCCCACCCTGCTCGACTGGGAGGACCACCTCTCCACGCTCTTCCCGGAGGTGCGGGTCAAGGGGGTGGTGGAGGTGCGCGCCACCGACGCCTGCGACGCGCCCATGACCCGCGCGCTGCTGGCCCTGTGGAAGGGGCTGCTCTACGACCAGCAGGCGCGCGACTGGGCCTGGGACGCGGTGAAGCGCCTGGGCGTGCCGGAGCGGCGGGCCCTGATGGTGACGGCCGGTCGCGAGGGGCTGCGCGGGCGCCTGCCGGACGGCCGCACGCTCGGCGCCCTGGCCGGCACCCTGCTCGACGCCGCCGAGGGCGGCCTGTGCCGCCAGAACGCCTGCGGTGACCGGGGCGAGGACGAGCGCAAGTACCTGGCCCCGCTGCGCGCCCGCGCCGAGAGCCGCCGCACCCCGGCCGACGAGGCGCTGGAGGCCTGGCGGGCCGGCGGCGACCGGGGCCTGGCCGAGCACCTGCGCTGCGCCTGAGCGGCCGGGCGGCGGACGGCGCCGGGCCGCCTCAGGCCAGCGGGGCCGGCTCCACCAGCTCGAGCCGCCGCCAGGCGCCGCCCCGGAACCGCAGCCAGATGACCAGGGCCAGCAGCCCCAGGTAGAGGACCAGCCAGCCGACCGCCACCAGGTCGCCGCCGCCGAGCCAGCGCACCGAGATCCAGCTGCCGGGGAGGAAGATCCCCCAGGCGATGGCCACCCGCGCCCAGAGCATGAAGGCGGTGTCGCCGGCCGCCCGCAGCGCCTCGCCCACCACCGCAGCGGCGGCGTCGAAGAGCTGCCAGGTGGCGGTGAGCACCAGCATGCGGGCGCCGGCCTCGAGCAGCGCCGGGCCGCTGGCCGGATCGGTGGCGAAGGGGGCCAGGATCAGCGCCGGCGCCGCCAGGTAGAGCAGCCCGGCCAGGCCCTGCCACCCGGCCGCCACCTGGAAGGTGAGCCACACCACCCCCGGCACGTCGTCCCGGCGCCCCGCGCCGATGGCCTGCCCCACCAGGATGGCGCCGGCGCTGGCCAGGCCGAAGGCCGGCATGAAGGCCACCGAGTTGACCTGCAGCACCGCCATGAAGGCCGCCAGCGTGGTGGTGCCCAGCCCGGCCAGGATCACGGTGACGAAGAGGTTGAAGGCGAGGAACTCGAAGAACCAGTTGAGGCCGGAGGGGAGCCCGAAGCGGAGCATGCGGAGGAGCTCGGTCAGCGAGAGCGGACGGCGCCCGGCCCCGAGGCGCCGCCCCTCCAGCAGGAAGCCCGCCAGCAGCCCGGCGAAGGCCAGCCAGGTGGCCAGCGCCGAGGCCAGCGCCGCGCCCGCCACGCCCCTGGCCGCGAACCCCAGGTGGCCGTCGATGAGCAGCCAGTTGCCGCCCACGTTCAGCACCATGGCCGCCACGTTGGCCACCATGGGCCGGCGGGTGTCGCCCAGGCCGCCGTAGTAGTTGGCCAGCGCCTCCAGGCCGATGGCGGCGCCGCTCGACCAGAGCCGGATGGCCAGGTAGGTCGCCAGGAGCGGCACCACGTCGGCCGGCAGGTCGAGCCAGGCCAGCGCCACGGGCAGGGCCGGGATGGCCGCCAGGCCGGCTGCCTGGGTGGCCAGCGCCACCGCCAGCCCGTACCAGCCGTAGCGCCGCGCGCCGGCCCGGTCGCCCCGCCCGAAGAGCTGCGAGGCGAAGGAGGAGACGATGAAGACCACCCCCATCGGCAGGATGAAGACCGAGAAGGCGTTCATGGCGCCGGTGGTGGTGGCCGCCAGCGCGGCGGCGCCCAGGTGGGCCACCATGACCGCGTCGGAGACGCCCACCACCACCTGCGACGAGCGGGAGACCACGATGGGCCAGGCCAGCGTGAGCAAGGTGCGCAGGCCAGGCGCCAGCGGCGCGGCCGCCGCGGCTCCGGGGACGGCGGCGGGGGCGGCCTCGCCGGGATCGGGCGAAACCGGCGGCCCGCTCACCCGGTGCGCTCCATGTAGACCACGCCCGGCAGCGGGTTCGGGTAGTAGGGGCCGATCTCGCGGAAGCCCAGGCTGGCGTAGAGCGACCGCGCCGCGGTCATCCACTCCAGGGTGTCGAGGCGGATGGTGCGGTGGCCGGCCTGGCGGGCGAAGGCCAGCAGCGCCGTGGCCACGGCGCGGGCCACGCCGCGGCCGCGCGCCTCGGGGCGGGTCCACATGCGCTTCAGCTCGGCCAGGCCGGGGCCGAGCGGCCGCACCGCGCCGCAGCCCACCGGCGCCACGCCATCGAAGGCCAGCAGCAGCTGGCCGAAGGGCGGCGCGTAGGCCCCCGGCAGCGCCGCCAGCTCGGCCTCGAACCCCTGGAAGCAGAGGTCCACGCCGATGGCCTGCTGGTACTCGCGGAACAGGGCGCGGGCCAGGTCGAGCTCGGAGGGCGTGGCCGCCTCCACCAGGCGGAGCATCAGATCACCTCCAGGTCGGCCGAGGCCACCCAGCCGGTCAGCCCGTTGTCGAGCCGCACCCGGGCCAGCTCGCCGCGGGCCTCCAGCACCCGCACCGAGGTCCCCTCGTGCAGCTCGAAGGCCGCCTTGAGCGCCCGCTCCGGCCCCTCGCGCACCGGGGCCACCGGCGCCACCACCACCGCGGACGGCGTGCGCCGGTCGGCGGCCTTGGCGGCCACCAGGGCGCCGCCGGCCACGGCCAGCAGCGCCGCCAGCAGCGCCGCCGCGCCGAGCGGGCGGCGGGACCGGGGCGTGGCCCGGCCGCGCAGCCAGAGCAGGGCCCAGAGCGCCACCCAGGCCGCGCCGAAGAGCCCCACCGCCAGCCCGTCGCCGGTGCGCGCCACCAGCCGATCGAGGAGCGGCGGGGACGAGTCGCCCACCAGCCGGTCCACGTTCTGGGCGCTGGCCAGCTCCAGGTTGGCGCGGGCGTCGGCGTCGGACGGGTCGAGCCGCAGCGCCCGCTGCCAGCTCGCCATGGCCTGCCCGCGCGCCCCGGCGCGGGCCAGCGCGTTGCCCAGGTTGAGGTGGAGCGCCGGCCCCTCCCAGCCCTCGTCGAGCAGGGCGCGGTAGGCGCGCGCGGCGCCGTCGAAGTCGCCGGAGAGGTACAGGGCGCCGGCCGCCTCCTGGCGGGCCAGGGCGGAGGCCTCCGAATCCCCAGCGCCCCTCACCCCGGCCCTCTCCCCGGAGGGGAGAGGGGGTTCTGAACCCGCGTCCCTCTCCCCGGAGGGGAGAGGGGGCTCCGAACCGGCGCCCGTCACCCCGGCCCTGCCCCCAGGGGGGAGAGCGGGCTCCGAGCCGGCGCCCCGCACCGGCGCCGCCGCCAGCGCCACCAGCGTAAAGCTCACCAGCACCACCCGCAGCGCCGCCCTCACGTGGCACCCCCCGCGGCGTGCCAGTGCGCTTCCTCGAGCAGCTCCATGGCCCGCCCGGCCAGCGCCAGCACCTGGTCGCGCCCGGCGGCGCCGCCGTAGCGGCCGGCGTCGCAGGCGTCCAGCGCCAGGGCCAGCGCGCGCAGCGCCGGCGGGTGGGCCCCGGCCTCGGCGAGCGCGCGGGCCAGGTCCTCGCGGGTCAGCCCCACCGCCGGGCGGCCCAGCTTGTCGCCGCAGTAGCCGGTCAGGGCCCGCTCCACCTCGGCGAAGAAGGGGCCGGCCTCGGCGGCGGCCGCCAGCCTGGAGGCGGTGGCCAGCCGGCGCCGCGCCGCCCGGCCGGCCAGCGCCAGCCGGCGCGCCCCGCCGTCGGAGGCGTGGGCCTCGCGCAGCCGGTCCCAGCCGGCCAGCGCCGCGAACGCCGCCACCGGCGCGCCCAGCAGCAGCCAGAACGGCCAGCCCTGCCAGGGCGGCTCGCCGCGCCGCGAGAGCGCGCCGCCGGCGCGGATGGGCTTCAGCCCGCCGCCCAGCGCGTTCTGGCCGGGCGAGGCCGCCAGCGCCGGCGTCGCGGGGCCGGGCGCCAGCACCTCCAGCTGCAGCGGGGCCGTCTCCAGCACCCGGTAGACGCCGGTCCTGGGGTCGAAGACCGGCCAGCGGACCGCCGGCACGGTGAGCGTGCCCGGCCGGTCCGGCACCAGCACCGTCTCGACGCTGCGCGCGCCGGCCAGGCGGGCCTGGCGCGGCGCCACCTTGTCGGTCGAGGTCGGGGCGAAGGCCCTGAGGCCCGGCAGGCGCGGCGGGGCCGGGATCGACCAGGCCTTCACGTTCCCCTCGCCCTGCGCCGTCAGCTTGAGCGAGACCGGCTGCCCGGCCGCCACGGTCTTCTCGGAGAGCGCGGCCGTGAGGGTCATGGTGCCCACGTTGACGCTGTCGAAGCCGGCCGGCGCGCCGGGCGGGAGCGGCTTCACGGTGATGGTGACCGGGGCGCTCTGCCGGGTCACCTTGCGCACGTCCGGGAACGGGTCGAAGGGGTCGTCGGCGCCGACCCGCACCACCAGCGTCAGGCCGAAGCTGCCGAGCTCCAGCGCGCCGGCGCGGGTGGGGAAGAGCGCCAGCCGCTGGTACAGGTAGGCGCGCATGGGCAGGCCGTTTACCTTGCGCAGCTGGAACGAGAGCGACTGCGGCGTCTCCACCTGCTCGGACCAGAAGCCGTCGTAGAGCGGCGGCTGGTAGCCGCCCACGTCCACCACGCCCACCGGCGAGAGCAGCACCACCGAGGCGGTCACCTGCTCGCCCAGGAAGACCTCGCGCTTGTCGAGCTCCACCTGGAGCACCAGGTCCTTCTCCCAGCCACGCCAGGCGCGGCTGGCGCCGCCGCCGCCGCCGGGCGGTCCGAGCAGGCCGCCGAAGGGGCTGGCCGGCCCCCCGCGGGGCCCCGGGGGCGGCGCGGTGCGGCTGCCGGCCGCCAGCACGGTCACCGGGATGGGCGCGGTCTCGGCGCTGGCGGGCCCGGCCACCACCTGCAGCGGCGGGATGACCAGCGCCCCGGCCCGGCGCGGCGCCAGCGAGAACTGGAAGGTGAAGGTGCGGCGGATGCGGACGCCGGCGCCGCCGCCCAGGTCCACGTTGGTGGAGGAGCCGGAGCTGCGCCCCACCACCTGGAACTCGAAGTCGCGCGCCGGCAGCGTCACGGTGGGCGTCTCGTCGGCCTCGACGCGCACCTCCAGCGTCACCACCTCGTCGGCGGCCAGCTCGGTGCGGTCCACGCCGGCCCGCACGGCCAGCGCCGCCCGGGCGGCCGAGGGGAGGCCGACCACCAGCAGCGCGGCCAGCGCCAGGGCGCGGCTACCAGTCCTTGGCCACATCGCGCTTCCGCGCCTCCTTCCGGCCGGCCGGGCCGAGCGGCATGTTCCGCTCGCGGTCGCGCAGGGCGTCGAGGAGCCGCGCGGCGTCCTGCCGGTCGAGCTGGCCGGCCCGACCCGCGGCTCCCTCGCTGCGCTCGCCTTCCTGCTCCCCGTCCCGCTGGCCGCCACGCTGGCTCCCGTCCTTGCGCTCACTGGGCCCCGGCTGCTGGCCCGGCTGGTCCTCGTCGCCCTGCCGCCCCTGGTCCGGCTTCGGCTGGCCCTGCGCCTGGCCCGGCTTCGGCTCCTGGCCGGCCCCCTGCCGGTCCTGGCCCTTCGCCTGGTCCTTCCCGTCCTGCTGGCCCTGCTCCGGCTTCCCCGGCTGCTGCTCCGGCTGGCCGCCCTGCTTGCCCTGGTCGCCCTGGTCCTTCGGCGCGCCCTGGCCCTGCGCCTTGCGGCGCAGCAGGACCTCGAGGTTATAGCGCGCGTCCTCGTTGGCGGGGTCGCGTGCCAGCGCCTGCGAGAAGGCCTTGACCGCGCCGTCCCGGTCGCCGGCGGCGGCCAGCGCGTTGCCCGTGTTCTGCAGCGCCCGCGAGGAGAGGACGCCGGCGGCGTCCCGCTCCAGCGCCCGCCTCCAGGCCTCGCGCGCCTCGGCGTGCCGCCCCAGGGCGTGCAGGGCGTTGCCGCGGTCGAAGTCGATCTCCGGGTGGGGCCCGGCCTCGCGCTCGGCCGCCTGGTAGCGCTCCAGCGCCGCGGCCCCGTCGCCGGAGAGGAGCTGCTCGTTCCCCTGGCGCACCGCGGGCTGCTCGGCGGTGAACGGCGAGGCGGCGCCCAGGAGCGCCAGCAGCAGGGCGGCGGCGCTCACGCGGCCTCCGGGTCGTCGTCGGGCCGGGGGGCGCGCCCCTCGGGCAGGAGCAGGGCGGCCAGCAGGAGGAGGAAGGCGGGCAGGGCGAAGCGGGCGTACTGGTCGTCGTAGGCCACGGTGAGCCGGCTGGTGAGCTCGCCCTTCTCCAGCGCGTCGAGCGCCGCCACGAAGGCGGCCGGGCCGCGATCGGGCGAGCCCGGCTCGAAGACCTGGCCGCCGCCCGCCTCGGTGAGCGCGCGCAGGGTGGCGGGGTCGAGGCGGGTCACCACCGGGTCGCCGGCGCGGTCCTTCTTGTAGCCGGTGAGGGCGCCGCCCGCGTCGGTGAGCGGGATGGGCTCGCCGGCCGTGGTGCCGATGGCCAGGGCGTGGATGCGGACGCCGGCCTCGGCCAGCTGGGCGGCGGCCTGGCGCGCCCCGCCCTCCAGGTCCTCGCCGTCGGTGACCAGCAGCACCACCTTGGAGCGCCCGGCCGCCGCCTGCGAGCCCTCCAGCACCTCCCGCGCCGCCGTGAGGGCGTTGCCCAGGTCGGAGCCCTGCTGGGCCACGCTCTGCGGCGTGACGGCCCGCAGGAAGAGCCGGGCCGCGGCGTAGTCGGTGGTGAGCGGGCACTGGACGAAGGCCTGGCCGGCGAAGACCACCAGCCCCACCCGGTCGCCGGCCAGCTGCTCCAGCAGCGCCCCCACCTCCAGCTTGGCGCGGGAGAGCCGGTCCGGCTTGACGTCGCGGGCCAGCATGGAGCGCGACACGTCCAGGGCGATGACCACGTCGACGCCGGTGCGGGTGACGAGCTCGGTGCGGCTGCCGCACTGCGGGCGGGCCAGCGCCAGCGTCAGCAGGGCCAGGCCGGTGAGCGAGAGCCCGAGCCGGGTGGCCGGGCGGGCGGCGCCGGCGCGTGGGGCCACCCGGCGGGCCTGGGGCCCCAGGGTGCGGGCCAGCAGGGCGCGGCGGCGGCCCAGCATGACCGCGCCGAGCAGGGCCAGCGCGGCCACCGCGGCCAGCAGCCAGAGCGCGCCCGGCTCGGCCAGGCGGGCCGGCGCCCCCAGCACCTGGAAGGAGAGCGGCGCGGCCTCGGTCACGGGAAGCTCCGGAAGCGGGTCAGGCCGAGCAGCAGCCCGGCCAGGGCCAGCCAGAAGGCCGGGCCGAGCAGGCGCGGGAAGAGCTCGGCCACCCGGGACGAGGCGGTGGACTCGAAGATGCGGGTCTTCTCCATGCGGTCCAGCACCTGCTGCAGGCCGCGCTCCAGCTCGGCCTGGTCGCCGGCGCCGGCGAAGGCGCCCCCGGTGGCCTCGGCGATCTCCTTGAGCAGCGCCGGGTTCACCGCGAAGGGCATGGGCTGGTAGATGGTCTGGCCGAACAGGTCGACGCCCACCGGGTAGGGCACCACGCCGCCCTTGCCCACCAGGATGGGGAAGACCCGGATGCCGAAGGTGCGGGCGATGGCGGCGGCCTCGCGCGGGGAGATCTGGCCGGCGTTGGAGTCGCCGTCGGTGATGAGGATGATCACCTTGCTCTTGGCGTCCGACTCGCGCAGGCGGTTCACCGAGGTGGCCAGCGCGTTGCCGATGGCGGTGCCGTCCTCGATGAGACCGATCTGCAGCTGGTCCACCAGGGTGCGCAGGATGCCGTAGTCGAGGGTGAGCGGCGCCTGGGTGTAGGCGTCGCCGGCGAAGACCACCAGGCCGATCCGGTCGCTGCTGCGCCGGCCGATGAACTCCTTGAGGACCTCCTTGGCCACGTGGATGCGGTCCTGCGGCTTGAAGTCGGCGGCCCGCATGGAGGTGGAGAGGTCGAGGGCGATGACGATGTCGATGCCCTCCACCGAGCGCTTCTCCGGCTCGCGCTCGCGGGTCTGCGGGCGGGCCAGGGCCACCGCCGAGAGGGCCAGCGCCGCCAGCACCAGCGCCTGCGGCAGCCACCAGACCCGGGCCGCCAGGCCGCGCCCGCCGGCGGCGATGAGGGCGGCGCGCGGGTGGCGCAGGCGGGGCGCCAGGCGCCGCTCGAAGGCCAGCGCCAGGACCACCAGCGGGACGGCCAGCAGGAGGAGGAGCGCCCAGGGCTCCGCCAGGGTGGGGACGCCAGGGGTCACCGGCGGTCACCGGGGGGCGCGTTGCCCCTCACCCCGGCCCTCTCCCCGGAGGGGAGAGGGGGATCCTGGACCGGGGTCGAGGTCGGAGGCGAGGTCGATGCCCCCCCCGCCTTCCCCGCCGGGGCGAACGCCCCCGCGGTCTGCGCCAGCAGCCCGCGCGCGTAGCGCAGCCCGGCGTCGCACTCGTTCCCCCCCGCCGGGAAGCGGGCGAACTTGACGAGGTCGGTGTCCTCCGAGAAGCCGCGCAGGGCGGCCAGATCGAGGCGCGGGTCGGCCTGCGCCGCCAGCGCGTCCAGCAGCTCCCCGGTGGTCAGGTCGAGCGCGTTCAGGCCGGTGAGCGCGCCCAGGTACTCGCGCACCGCCTCGGAGAGCCGGAAGAAGAACTCGCGGGCCCGGCCCTGCTGGGGGAGCCGCTCGGCCTCCAGGGCGTCGAGGCGGCGGGCGAAGCGCACCTCGGGCGGCAGCGGCGCGGGGGGCTCGGCGGCGGCGCGCGCGCGGCGGCGCCACCAGCGCCACAGGAGCCAGCCGGCCAGGGCGGCGGCCAGCGCGCCCAGGGCCCACCAGACGACGCGCCAGCTCGGCAGCACCAGCGGGACGGGCGGCGCCGGGGCGCGCAGCTCGAGCGCGTCGGTGGGCGCGGCCGGGTCGATGAGACCGGACGCCTCCACCCGCGGCCCGGGCACGTCGAGGACCCGCGGGCCCGCCGGCGTGGCGGCGGCCAGCGACAGCGCCGGCAGGTCGTGGGCCCCGAGCTCGTAGAGCGCCAGGGTGAGCGTGCAGGTGGTGAGCGAGTCCTCGCCGGCCGCGGCGCGGGTGCAGCCCTGCGACCGCAGCTCGAAGGGGGCCAGGGCGGGGGCCTCGGGCAGGGCGTAGGACTCGGCCTGGCCGTGGCGGATCTCCAGCTCCCAGGTGAAGGGCTCGCCGAGCCGGGGCGTGGCCTTGGAGAGGCGGGAGGCCACCGCCTTGGGGGACGCCTGGGGGAGGGGGGGCGGGGTCGCGGTCGCGGTCGGGGCCGAGGCCGAGGTCGAGGTCGCGGTCGGGGTCGCCGCCCCGCCGACCCACGGCCACCCGGCCAGGACGAGCAGCAGCACCAGCGCGCCTCCCACCCCGCGCCCCCGCGCTCCGCCCCGCCTCACCCGATCCTCCGGGCCCGCGCCTGGAAGAAAGCCAGCAGGGGCTTCACGTAGTCGGCGTCGTCGGCGCGCACCGTGGCGTGGTCCAGCTCCAGGCGGGAGAAGAGGCGGGTGAGCTGCCGCTCCGAGGCGAGGGCGGCGGCGGCCAGCCGGGCCCGGAGCCGCCGGTCGGAGAGGTCCACCCGCACCACCTGGCCGGTCTCGGGGTCCTCGAGCAGCGTCAGCCCGGCCGCCGGCAGGTCGCGCTCCAGCCGGTCCTCGATGCGGATGGGGACCACGTCGTGCTTGCGGGCCGCCACCCGCAGCGGGCGCTCGAAGCGGGCCTCGTCGTCCAGGAAGTCGGAGAGCACGAAGGCCACGGTGCGGCGGCGCATGGCGCGGCGCAGGTGCTCCAGCGCGCCGCCCAGGTCGGTGCGCCGGCTGCGCGGCTGGAAGCGCAGGATCTCGGAGACCAGCCGGAGCGCGTGGCGCCGCCCCTTGCGCGGCGGCACGAACCGCTCCACCTGGTCGGTGAAGAGGGCCAGGCCCACCCGGTCGCCGTTCTGCACCGCCGAGAAGGCCAGCAGCGCCGCGATCTCGGCCGCCACCTCGGCCTTGGTGCGCGCCGACGAGCCGAAGTCGGCCGAGGCCGACAGGTCGCACAGCACCATGACGGTGAGCTCGCGCTCCTCCACGAAGCGCTTGACGTGCAGGTGGCCGGTGCGGGCCGAGACGTTCCAGTCGATGGTGCGGACCTCGTCGCCGGGCGCGTAGGCGCGCACCTCGCTGAAGTCCATGCCGCGGCCCTTGAAGACCGAGTGGTACTGGCCGCCCAGCGAGTCCTCCACGGCGCGGCGCGTGGTGATCTCGATGCGCCGGATGCGCTGGATGAGCTCCCTGGCGTTCATGTCCCGGCTGCTGCGCGCTCCTTCGCGAAAGACCCCGCCACCGCCCTCACCGCCTCACGGCACCTCGATGCGGTCCAGCACCCGCGACACCACCTTCTCCGGCGTGACCTCCTCGGCCTCGGCCTCGTAGGTCAGGGTGATGCGGTGGCGCAGCACGTCGTAGGCCACCGCCTTGACGTCCTCCGGGGTGACGAAGGCCCGTCGGCGCAGGAAGGCGTGGGCCCGCGCCGCCAGGGTGAGGAAGATGGTGGCGCGCGGGCTGGCGCCGTACTCCACCAGCGGCACCAGGTCGGCCAGGCCGTGCGCCTTGGGGTCGCGGGTGGCGAAGACCAGGTTGACCACGTAGTCCTTCACCCGGTCGTCCATGTAGAGCCGGTGCAGCACCGCCCTGGCGGCCGCCAGATCGGCCGGCCCGCACACCTTGCGGGCCCGCGGCGGGGTGAGGGTGGCCATGCGGTCGAGGATCAGCCGCTCCTCCTCGCGCGTCGGGTAGCCCACCTTCACCTTCAGCATGAAGCGGTCCACCTGGGCCTCGGGCAGGGGGTAGGTCCCCTCCTGCTCGATGGGGTTCATGGTGGCCAGCACGATGAAGGGGTCGGGCAGCGTGAAGGTCTGGTCGCCGATGGTGACCTGCCGCTCCTGCATGGCCTCCAGCAGGGCCGACTGCACCTTGGCGGGGGCGCGGTTCACCTCGTCGGCCAGCACGATGTTGGCGAAGACCGGCCCCTGCTTCACCGAGAAGGTCTGCGAGCGCGGATCGTAGACCTGCGTGCCCACCACGTCGGCGGGCAGGAGGTCGGGGGTGAACTGCACCCGGCTGAAGGCGCAGTCCACCGCGTCGGCCAGGGTCTTCACCGCCAGCGTCTTGGCCAGGCCGGGCACGCCCTCCACCAGCACGTGGCCGCCGGTGAGCAGGCCGATGAGGGCCCGCTCGATGAGGTAGGACTGGCCGACGATGACCGTGCCGGTCTCGGCGACCAGGGCCTCCACGAAGGCGGACTGGCGCTGGACTTCGTCCGAGACGGCCCGGATGTCGGGGTTCATGCGTCCTCCTGGCGGGTGCAGCGCTGAAAAGGGCCGAAAGATAGCGGCGGTCGGGCCTGGTGAACAGGCCACGGCCGCCCGCGCTTCCCGCCGGGCACTCGCCGGGCGCTCGCCGGGGCCCCCGCGGGCGCCCGCCGCCGGCGCACACCCTCCGGGGGCGGGCGACGCCCGGCGCCCGGTCGGACCTTGCGCCCGGTCAACCCGGGGTGCAGATTCGCCACATCCCGGGGGGGAACACCGTTGCTCCTGAAAGGAAACTCCCGGTGAGGGGACCACCTCTCACCAAGCCGGCCGGCACGCTGGTGGACGCGCTCGTCCACGCGGCAGGCGGGCGCCTGGGCGTCACCTTCGTCACCGAGGACGAGCAGGAGCGGTTCCTCCCCTGGTCGGAGGTGCTGGTCCGGGCCCGCCGCGCCGCCGCGGCCTACGCCCAGGCCGGGGTCCGGCCGGGCGATCGGGTGGCGCTGGTGCTGCGCACCGGGCCCGCCTACCTGGACGCCTTCCTGGGCGCCTGGCTGGCCGCGGCCGTGCCGGTGCCGCTCCCCTCGCCGTCGCAGCTCGGGCACCTCGAGGAGTACGGGGTGGCGCTGGAGCGCATGCTCACCGGCTCCGGCGCCGCGCTGCTGGTGAGCGGCGGCGCCACCCTGCAGCTGCTG
Source organism: Anaeromyxobacter sp. (assembly GCA_016718565.1). Classification (NCBI taxonomy): domain Bacteria; kingdom Pseudomonadati; phylum Myxococcota; class Myxococcia; order Myxococcales; family Anaeromyxobacteraceae; genus Anaeromyxobacter; species Anaeromyxobacter sp. The sequence goes on from JADKCZ010000001.1 coordinate 750,721, forward strand.
GGGCGGGTGGCCGGCCGGGTGCGGCCGCGCCTCGGCTGGCTGGACGCGGCGGCGCTGGAGGTCGCGCCGGCCCGCATCCAGCGCGAGGTGGAGCCGCGCCACACCGGCCTGGTCCAGTTCGCCTGGGGTCCCACCACCGCGCCCAGGCCGGTGGACTTCACCCACGGCGCGCTGGCGGCCCAGGTGGCGGCCCGGGTCCAGGCGCTGCGGCTCGGCGACGACGACGTGCTGGTCTCCTGGCTCTCGGTGGTGCACGACTCCGGGCTGGTGGGCTGCCTGCTCACCGCCCTGGCGCGGCCGCTCTCGCTGGTGCTGGTGTCGCGCGAGGCGGTGGCGGCCCGCCCGGTGCTGGCGCTGCGGGCGGTGGCGCGCCACCGCGGCACCGTCATGGTGGGGCCGGCCTCGGCCCTGGACCGGGCCACCCTGGCCGCCGACACGGAGCTGGAGCGCTGCGACCTCTCCTCCCTGCGGCTGGTGGTGGCCCGCACCGAGCCCGGGGCCACCGGGCTCTTGCGGCGCTTCGCCGACCGCTTCGCCCCCTTCGGCCTCGACCCGCAGGCGCTGGTGCCGGCCTGGGGGCTGGCCGAGCCGCCGCTCCTGGCCTCGGCGGGCGAGCGCGGGCAGGGGCTGGCCGCCCTGGGGGTGGACGCCGGCCGGCTGGCCCGCGACGGCCTGGTGGCGCCCGGCGCCCGGCTGGTCACGCCGGTGGGGCGGCCGCTCCCCGGCGTCGAGGTGGACGTGCGCGACGCCGCCGGCCGCCCGCTGCCGGAGGGGCGGCTCGGGCAGCTCTGGCTGCGCGCGCCGGACCTGCTGGAGGGCTCCGAGCACCTGGGCCACCACGGCTGGCTCGACACCGGCGAGGTGGGGTTCGTGGTGGGCGGCGCGCTGCACGTGCACGGCCGGCGCGACGAGCTGGTGCCGGTGCACGGCGCGCTGCACGCGCCCGACGAGTTCGAGGCGCCGCTCCTGGGGCTCTCGGGGCTCCAGGCGGTGGTGGCCGCGCCGCTGCCCGCCCCGCGCGGCCAGGAGGGCGGCCTGCTCCTGCTGGTGGAGCGGTTCGAGGGCGGCCAGGCGGCGCCCGCGGCGCTCGAGTCCGAGGTGCGGCGCCTGGTGCTGGACGCCACCGGCCTCTCGCCGGCGGTGGTGGAGCTCCTGCCCCAGGGGGCGCTGCCGCGCACCGGCTCCGGCCGCCTGCGGCGCGGCGAGGCGGCCCGGCGCTGGCTGGCCGGCCGGCTCACCCCGGCGCGGGCGGTCAACCCGGTGCGGCTGGCCTACCACGCCGCCCGGTCGCAGCTGGCCTACGCGCGGCTCAGGCTGCGGGGGTAGGTCCCCTTCAGCGCCCCGGCGCGGGCGCGGGCGCGGCGAAGGTGAGGCGGGACGGCCAGCGGGCCGAGCGATGCACCTTGTGCTCCTGCGCCTGGAAGTCCTCGGGCCTGGCCCGGAAGAGGTCGGGCACCCAGGCCTGCGGGTTCCGGTCGTAGAGCGGGAACCAGCTGGCCTGCACCTGCACCATGACCCGGTGCCCCTTCTGGAAGACGTGGCTGCGGGTGTTGAGGTCCACCGTGACGGCCTCCGGCCGGCCCGGCACGAAGGGCTCGGGCCGCTCGAAGCTGCGGCGGTAGCGGGCGCGCAGGATCTCGCCGGCCACCATGAGCTGGTAGCCGGCCAGGGTGGGGTCGGCCTGCCCCTGCTCCGGCAGGACGTCGATGAGCTTCACCACCACGTCCAGGTCGGCGCCGCTGGTGGAGACGAAGAGGTGGGCCGCCAGCGGGCCGGCCACCACCAGGTCCTCGGTGAGCGGGTCGGACTCGAAGGAGAGGACGTCGGGGCGCCCGTGGGCGAAGCGCTGGTCGGCCACCAGCCAGGTGGGCCAGGCCTCATGGGTGATGGGGCGGGGCGCGTAGGGCACCGGCGCCGCCGCCAGTAGGCGTCGTAGGTCGGGTGGGCCAGGAAGTCGCTCCAGGTGGCCTTGGCGCCGTGGAAGTGGCGCGCGTCCACGTTGGCCAGCGGGCCGAGCGCCAGGTGCCACTCGAAGTCGTCGCGCCGGTCGCGCTCGAAGTCGGCGAACTCCTTGCCCGACTCCATGACGTGCACGAACTCGATCATGGCGGCGGCGCGGAAGGCCCCCTGGTGGAAGTCGTCGTCCCCCATCCAGTTGTCGGCCGGGGTGGCCTGCGGCGAGTAGGCCCGCACCGCCGGGTGCGGCTCCAGCATGGCCACGGCGGTCAGCCGGCCGGGCGTGGAGACCCCCAGCATCCCGACCCGGCCGTTGCTGGGCAGGTGGGCCAGCAGCCAGTCCACCGTGTCCCAGGCGTCGGTGGCCTCGTCGGTGCTGCGCCGATCGCCCCGGTCGCGCGGGGCGTCGTCGCCGTAGGCGTAGCGCCCCTCCGAGCGGAAGCGGCCGCGGACCGACTGCACCGCCAGCAGGTAGCCGTCGCGCAGCATGGGCGCCAGCCAGGGGCCGGACAGGAAGTGGGTGTAGCCCTTGGCGTCCGGCTTGAAGCCGTAGGGGGTGCGGATGAGGAGGATAGGCAGCCTCTCCTTCACGCCGCGGGGCAGGTAGACCTCGGTCTGCAGCCGCACGCCGTCGCGCATGCGGACCATGGCCTCCAGGTGGTGGTCACGCGCGCTCCTCGCGGCCGACGCCGCCTCACTCCAGGGTGAACCACTGCACCTCGACGCGGCGGTTCTGGGTCCCGTCCTTGCCCACCGGCTCCTCCCAGCCGCGCCCCACCGTCTCCAGCCGCTTGGCGTCCAGCCTGGGGTGGCGCTTCACCAGCGCGTCGCGCACCCCCACCGCCCGCTGCCGCGACAGCTCCATGGCCTTGAGCGCCATGGCCTGCACCAGCTGCTCGCCCCCCTGCTGCCGGAAGTCCGCCACCTTGGCGTCGTCGACGTGGCCGCGCAGCACCACCACCGAGCCCGGGCTCACCTGCAGGAACTGCTTCACGGCGTCGAGGTACTCGGCGTTCTTCGGCTCCTGCTCGTCGAGCCGGGAGGAGTTGGGCTCGAAGAAGAAGCGGATGTCCTTCTTGAGCAGCGGGTCGCCCTCCAGCGAGGCGCCGCCGCCGGTCTTGATGGGGGCGATGGCGATGCGCTGGTCGGCGAAGAGCCCCTCCTTGGCCAGCGCCTCGAGCGGCCCGAGGTCGAGGAAGCGGGCCCCGTCGGCCGGGTTCTTGATGACGTCGCCGTAGGCCAGCACCGCCGACTGGTAGATGCCGCCGAAGGAGCCGGCCGAGTCGATGGTGCCGGCGAAGAAGGCGCGGTTCTCCGGCAGGTTGGCCAGGTGCACCCGGCCGAGCTCCTCGCTGGTGTCGGCCTCGGTCCACTTGAAGGCCCGGGCCACCACCGCCAGGTTGGCCTTGGGGTCGTCGCGCAGCCGGCGGTTGCCCTCCAGCAGGCCGTGCACCAGCCCCTTCACCAGCTTGGGGTGCTGCTCGGCGAAGCCCCGGTTGAGGGCCAGCACGTCGGCCACCACCAGCAGGTTCTTGTTGCTGACCAGCACCTTGGCCTTGCCCTGCGCCGCCTCCACCACCTCGTCGGTGCGGGGCGACCAGCCCATGCAGCCCACCAGGCGCCGCCGCCCGCCGGCCAGCTCGTGCTGGTAGGCGTCGCAGCCGGCGTTGGCGTCCTCGTAGAAGACCAGCCCCACCTCGCCCGGCTCGGGGCGCCCGTCGAGGTCGCGCAGCACCCGCACCTTCAGGCCGGCCTCGCGGGCCAGGAAGCGCAGGAAGAACTCCGCCTCGTTGAACTGCGAGGCGGCCACCACCTTGCCGGCCAGCTGGTTCACCGTGGCCACGCCCGAGTCCACCACCAGCATGTCGGCGCCGCGCGACCAGCCGATCTGCACCGGCACCACCGCCTGGAAGGCCCGCCCCTGCACGGCCAGCGCGTCGGCGGTGGTGGCGGTGGCGGCGAAGCGGCCGTTGTTGAGCTGGCTCCAGGTCTCCCCCTCGCCCACCGTGAGCTTCACCTGGAAGCCGTAGGTGCGGGCGAAGAAGGAGTCCGGGTTGGGCGCCAGGCCGCCGTTGGCCACGATCAGGCCGCCGTAGCCGGCGTACTCGGAGAGGTCGACCTCCACCACGCCGTCGCGCACCAGGTAGGAGGCGGCGGCCGCCAGCGGGGGCGAGCCGGTGACCGGCTCGATGGGCTGCGGCACCTTGCCCTCGGGCGGCTTGACGCCAGCGGGGGCGGCCGGGGCGGCGGCCGAGGTCCCGGCGCCCGCCCCCGGCGCCGGGGCGCGGCGCCAGAGCAGCCAGGCGCCCAGGCCCACCAGGGCCAGCGCCAGCAGCACGGTGAGGAGGGTCCCGGCGGCGGCGCCGCGGGGCCTGCGGAGGCGGGTGGGGGTCATGCCGATGCTCCCGTGCTGGTGGAGGTGCGCCGCCTGGAGCGGCCCAGCAGGGAGCTGGGCGGCGGGGCGGTCAGGTCGTCGAGGCCGCCCAGCAGCTCCTGCTGGTCGGAGAGCCAGCGGCTGGCGTCGTCGAGGGAGGCGGAGAGCGAGTCCACCGAGGAGGCCACGCCGGCCTCGTCGGTGGCCAGCAGCACCTGCTCGCGCACCAGCGAGACCTGCTGGCGGATCCGCTCCAGCTCGGCCTGGACGCGCTCGCGCCGGCGCGCCGCCTCGGCGTGGGCCTCGCGCCGCTGGCCGATCACCTCGGCCTGCTGCGCCAGGGTGCGCTGCAGCTCCTCGGGCAGGCCGGGCGCGGCCAGCCGCGTGGCCAGCGCCGCCGCCTGGGCCTCGAGCGCCCCGGCCTCGGCCGCGCCGCCGGCCATGACCCGCTCCAGCGCCTCGCGGGCGGCCAGCAGCCGCAGGTGCATCCAGGCCAGCCGGGCCAGCCCGTCGGCGTGGGTCGAGGTGGCGCCGCGCTGCGCCAGCGTCTCCAGGATCTCGTCGCAGCGGGCCTCCAGCGCGGCCTGCGCCTCCTGGTCCACCCGGGCCAGGCGCGCCCAGACCGCCTGGTGGCGCTGGTCGCGCTGGCCGGCCTGGCGGTCGTCGCCGCGGGCGCCGTCCACCACGGCCCGGAAGCGGGGGCTGGCGGAGAGCGCCAGCAGGTAGGCCACCTCCAGCCCGGCGCCGATGAGCAGGAAGGCGGGGTCGAGGAGCGCGCCCAGGGCGGCGAAGGCGGCCAGCCCGAACAGGTTGGGGGGCACCGGCATGCCGAAGGGGCGGGCCCAGAAGGCGGCCCAGACGTGGCGGGCGCTCATGGGCCGGCCCGCTCCCCGCCGGCCCGCTCCGGCCCGGCCAGGTGGCGGAAGGCCGGGGCCACGAAGGCCAGGTCGGTGGCCTCGCGCACCGCCAGCCGCATCTGGAACTCCATGACGTCGGGCGGCACCGGGCCCTGGTAGCCGTCGAGGCAGCGGCGCACCGCCTCCAGCGGCGCCAGGCCGGCGGTGCGCACCAGCCGGTAGGCCTTGACCGAGAGCGCCTCGGCGGCGCCCGGGGTGAGCAGGAGCGGCGGCCCCAGCGGGACGAGCTCGAGCGCCGGCACCACCAGCTCCATGCGCGCCAGCAGCGCCGAGAGCAGGGCCGCGCTCTCCTCCACCGTGGCGGTGGGCAGGATGGGCACCTTCACGTCCACCCGGCCGGGCCGCTTCAGGTCCACCTCGATGAGGTCCGGGCGCGACGAGGCCAGCACCCACATGACGCGGCCGCGGTTGGTGGAGTCGCTCATCTCCTGCGCCACCATCGAGTAGAGCCGCCCGCCCAGGCCGCCGTCGCCGCCGCCCGACTCGCGCCGTCCCAGCGCCTGGTCGGCCTCGTCCACGAAGACGATGCAGCGCCCCAGCGCCCGCACCAGCCGGAAGATCTTCTCCAGGTTCCCCTCGGAGGAGCCCACCCAGCGGTCGCGGAAGTTCTTCAGCTTCACCACCGGCGCGCCGGCCTCGCCGGCCAGGCACTCCACCAGGAAGGTCTTGCCGGTGCCCACCGGCCCGCACACCAGGTAGCCCATGGGCAGGGCGCGCAGGTCGCCGGCCCGCCACAGCGCCACGTCCTGCCGCAGCCAGGCCTTGAGGGCCTCCTGCCCGTGGTAGTCGGCGAAGGTGCGGCGCGGCTCGATGAACTCCACCAGGCCGGCCGAGTCGCGCTCCACCAGCTGCTTCTTCACCTGGGCCTGGTCGGCCGGGCGCAGCGGGCGCTGCTGGTGGGCCCGGGTCTTGACCAGGCTCTCCAGCGCCGAGATGGAGACCCCCACGAAGGCGGCCGCCGCGGCGCCGGCCTCCCCGCTCTCCGCGTCGAAGGCCGCCGGGTGCTCGCGGCGGAGCTGCACCAGCGCCTGCAGCAGCGGCGGCGCGTCGGGCAGCGGCACCCGCAGCCTCGCCACCCGCGGGTTGCCGGAGATCAGCGGGTGCAGGTCGTTGAGCGTGTCGGCCAGCAGGAAGGAGGCGAAGGGGACGTCGGCGAAGGGGGCCTCGCCGGCCCAGTCGCGCACCAGCGAGACCAGGCTGCCCTGCTGGTGGCCGCCGTCGTCGCCGGCCGGGAGGATGCGGTCGGCGCCGCGCAGGATGCAGGCCACCGAGCGCTTCTCCGGGCGCCCCAGCGCCCGCAGGTTGGCCAGGTAGCGCACCCAGCGCCCCACCAGCTCCACCGCCTCGAGCGGCTCGCGCGGCAGCGGACCGGCCTTCTCGCCGCCGCGCCAGGCCTCCACCGCCTCGGCGCCGCGGGCCACCCTGAGGCCGTTGCCCAGGTCGAAGACGAAGACCACGTCGAAGCCGGAGAGCAGCTCCTCCTCCAGCCAGCGGTGCAGGGTGACCAGCCGCCCCTCCACGGGCAGCCGGTCGGCCACGTTGCCGTGCAGGACGAACTGGCCGTGGGCGCCGCTCTCGTAGGCCAGCACGAGCTCGGCGGCCCAGGCGGGCGCGCTCGGCGGGAGGGGCATGTGGCTCAGCCCTCCTTGCTTCCCTCGGACTCCGAGGCCTTGGCCGCGCCCATGGCCCGCTCGGCCGGCGCCGCCGGCGCCGCGCCGCCGAGCGTGATGCCCTCCTTGGCGGCGAAGTCGGCCAGCGCCTGGTCGGCCAGGGCGGTCAGCTCGGCCTCCTTGACGTTCACGTCGGTCATGTCGAGCGAGTCCTTGGCCACGCGGGCCCGGCCGGCCGCCTTGGTGCGCTCGTCCTCCACCATCTCGTGCAGCCGCCCGATGGTGTCGCCCGAGCCGCCGATCTCGCTCACCATGCCGGCCGCCATCTCGTGCATCTCCGCCATGGCCTGCTTCATGCGCATGTCGGTGATGGCGCCCTTCAGCCCCTCGATCTTGGCGCGGGCCGAGGCCACCGCCACGTCGCGGGCCTTGACCAGGTTCTTGTAGGTCTCCTCGGCCTGGGCCAGCTGGCGCCGGTTCTCCTCCAGGTCGCGCTCCACCGTCTGCAGCCGCACGGCGTACTGCCCGGCGGCGTTGCGGTTGCCGGCCCTGAGGTGGGCGGTGGTCTTGGCCTTCAGGTCGCGCTGCTCGGCCTCCTGCTTGCGCACCTGCGCCATGATCCGCTCGCACAGCCCGGCGTGGGTGGCCAGCCCCTGGTTGAAGGAGCCCACCTGCTTGCGCAGGTTCTCGGCCTCCAGCTGCAGCAGGGCCTCGGGGTTGCGCTTCTCGAGGTCCGTCACGAACAGGTTCGCGAAGGCCTGCAGCAGGTTCGCCAGTCGTCGCCACATCGGGTGCGCCCTCCTCGGCGTGGCCGGCCCGAGACGGGCCGTCCCACGAAGGCGCACAGTATGGGACCGGCGGGCCTCCGCCGCCACCATGAGGTGTCGGGCGCCCCGGGCCCGGCTACCTCGGGGGGGCGGGCGCCAGCACCTCGGCCATGGTCAGCAGGGCCGGCTCGAGGTCGGCGCCCTCGGCCTGGGCCGAGGCCAGGTTGACCAGCACCCCGGCCCGGGCCCCGCGCAGCACCAGCCCCACCGAGACGCAGCGCTCCACCGCCTCGCGGCTCCCGGCCAGCGAGAGCACCCGGGCGGCGCGGGCGGCCCGGCACAGCGCCGCCGGGTCGCCGGCCGCCTGGCCCAGCACCAGCACCGCGCTGGCGCGCACCAGGCGGAGCTCCTCCGCCAGCCCCTCGCCGGAGGCCGACACGGCCACCCAGCGCACCGGCAGCCCGGCCACGGTGAACTGCAGCGCCGCCCGGTCCAGCGCCGCGGCCACGGCGGCGCGGCGCGCCTGGCCGGCCCGGTCGTCGGGCAGGGAGGCCAGCGCCACCGTGACCGCGTCGACGGCGCGCGCCGTCACCTGGCGGTCGTAGGCCAGGACGCGCAGGAGGAGCAGGGCCTCGCCCGACGGCGACAGCGCCTCCTCCGCGGCGGCGGGGAGGGCCACGGTGGCTGCCAGCAGGCAGGCGACCAGGCGCGGGCGCACGGCTCAGTCCCAGCGCCAGCGTAGCGAGAGCACGAAGGTGCGCGGCGTCGCCGGCAGCTCGCTCACCGGGGCGAAGTCGCCCGGCAGCGGGTCGGGGGCCGCGCCGGAGAGGAGGTTGGCGGCCCGGAGCTGCAGCGTCAGCCCGTCCGCGCCGGGCACCTCCAGGTTGGCGCCGAGGTCGAGCAGGCCGGCGGCCGGCACCCGCGGCCGCGCCCCCGGGTTGCCCGGGTCCTTGGCCCGGCTGGAGATCAGGCTGGCGCGGGCCACCAGCTGCAGCGGCTCCCACGGCGTGCGCACCTCCAGCGTGCCGCCGGCGGTGAGCGCGGGGAAGTTGACGGTCGCCGCGCCGGCCCGCTGCCAGGAGAGGCCGGCGCTGGCGCGCAGGCGACGGCCCAGGCTCACCTCGCCGGAGAGCTCCGCGCCGAGGGTGTCCAGGTGCTCCACGTTCCGGGCCTGCTGGCGCCAGTCGGAGGGCACCGCCGGGTCCGGCGGGCCCGGCAGGCCCGGCGCCGCCACGGTGACGAACTGGATGAGGTTGCCGTACCTGGAGCCGAAGAGGGTGGCGGTGACCGAGACGTGCCGGCCCTGCCGGTGGGTCCAGGCCAGCTCCAGCGACCGGACCGTCTCGGGGCGCAGCGCCGGGTTGGGCAGGTAGTCGGTGCCGTCCTCGAAGAAGGCCTCCGAGACGGAGGGCGGGCGGAAGCCGGTGGAGGCCACCACCTTCAGCACGTCGGCCGGTCGCGGCGTCCAGACCGCCGCCAGCTTGGGGGAGAAGCGGCCGCCGAAGATCGAGTTGTGGGCCGCGGTGACCCCGGCGTGGAGCCGCAGGTGGCCGGGCAGGTCGTGCTCGGCCAGGAGGTAGAGGTGCGCGGCGGTGAAGGCCTGGCGCAGGTCGGGCGAGCCGACGGTGGGGTCGGCCGGGGCGTAGGCCTGCTGCCGGGTGGCGTGGTGCTGCAAGGAGCCGCCGGCCACCAGCAGGGTGCTGCCCCGGGGGCGCCAGCTGGCCCGCACCTCCGCCGTGCCCCACCGATCGCTGCCGACGTCCTGGTAGGCGCCGGATCCCTCGGGCGGCGGCGCGTAGGCGTAGCGGTCGCGGAAGGCGTAGTCGTCGTAGGCGGCGCGCACCAGCAGCGCCAGGCGCGGCGCCGGCGCCCACTGCGCCGAGCCGTCGAGGGAGCAGGTGCGCACGCGCACCCAGCTCCCCCGGTCCCCCACCAGCCCCTCGTAGGGCGCGGTGGGGAGCCGGTGGAAGGCGTCGGCGCAGGCGGCGGTCACGGTGAGCGCCCGCCAGGCCACCCGCAGGTGGCCCGCCAGGGCCCCGGCGCCGTCGGCCCCGGTCACCACCCCGCCCGGCGGCGCCGGGCGCGCCGCGCCGGCCGCTAGCTCGGGGAAGGTCCAGGTGAGGGCGCGGCCGCCCGAGGCCGAGACGGCGCCGGCCAGGCTGGCCTCGCCGACCTGCCCCAGCAGCAGGGCCGAGCCCTCGCCGCCCACCAGGCGACCCTGGGCGGTCTCCAGGCCAGCCTGCAGCTCGCCGCCCCGCCCCTGGCGGCGCGTCACCACGTTGATGACGCCCAGGAAGGCGGTGGGCCCGTAGACGGCGCCCACCGGCCCCTTCACCACCTCGATCCGCTCCACCGCCACCAGCGGCACCGGCAGGTCGCGGTCCAGGTAGGACTGGCCCAGCGCCAGGCCGTTGTTGAGGGGGTGGCCGTCCACCAGCACCAGGAGGCGGGTGGTCCAGTCGAGCAGCGGCCCGACGCCGCGCACGCCCACCATCTGGAACAGGTCGTCGCGGTAGGTGAAGAGCCCGGGGACGCCGCGCAGCGCCTCGGCCAGGGTGCGGGCGCCGTGGGCGCGCAGCACCTCGCCCGGGATCACCACCACCGAGGCGGCGGCCTCGGCGGCCTGCTCCTCGTGCAGGGCCGCGGCCTCCACCGACGGGTCGAGCAGCGCCTCCAGCGGGATGTCGCCCAGGTCGGAGGCGGCGCCCGGCACCTCGGCCCTGGCCACGGCCGGCGCCAGCAGGAGGACCGCCGCCAGGGTGGTGCACCGCAGCTCAGGTCTCACGCAGCCTCCGCAGCAGCAGGTCGACGTCCACCGGCTTCTCCAGGACGCGGGCGCGCTCCCGCGCCATGGTCCGGACCGCCGTCTCGGTGAAGGCGCCCCGGTCATGAAGAGGAGCGAGGCCGCCAGCCCCGGGGCCACCTCGGCCAGGCCCGCCTGGAAGGAGGTGCCGTCCACCTGCGGCATCTCCAGGTCGCACAGCACGCGGTCGAAGCGCTCGCCCGCGCCGATCCGCTCCAGCGCCACGGAGGCCGAGCGCACCGCCACCACCTCGTGGAAGCGGGCCAGCTGCCGCTCCAGCGCGGCGGCCACGGCGGCCTCGTCGTCCACCACCAGGAGGCGCAAGCGCGGCGCGGCGGTGGCGGGCGCGGCGGGCGCGGGCGCCGCCGGCCGGGCGCGCGACGAGGGCGGCAGGAGCACCCGGAAGGTGGCGCCCCGGCCCGGCTCGCTCTCCACCTCGATGGCGCCGCCGTAGCTGGTGACGATGCCCTGCGAGATGGCCAGCCCCAGGCCGGTGCCGATGCCGGCCGGCTTGGTGGTGAAGAAGGGCTCGAAGAGGCGGGCCCGCACCTCCGGCGGGATGCCGTGGCCGGTGTCGCTCACCTCCACCACGGCCCGCCCGGCCGCGTCGGTGAAGGCGGCCAGCCGCACCCGGTTGGCCGCCGCGTTGCCGGCCGGGAGGGCCTGGGCGGCGTTGACCAGCAGGTTGAGGAAGACCTGCGTCAGGCGCACCTCGCTGGCCTCCACCCGCGGCAGCGGCCGGACATCCCGCTCCAGCAGGGCGCGGTGCTTGATCTCGTGGAGGGCCATCTCGACGGCGGCGCCCAGTGCGGCCTCGACGTCCACCGGCACGCGCACGTCGTCGTCGCCGCGGGAGAAGGCCTTGAGGCCGCGCACGATCTGGTGGACCCGGGTGGCGCCCTGGCGGGCGTCGGCCAGCGCCGGACCGACCTCGGCCAGCGCCTGGCGGGCCAGGGCCTGGCCGTCCTCCCCGCCCTGGTGCAGCGCCTGCTGCACCTCGGCCAGCTGGTCGGCCAGGAAGGCCAGGTTGCCGGAGACGTAGGAGAGGGGGTTGTTGACCTCATGGGCCACCCCGGCGGCCAGCTGGCCCACCCCGGCGCGCCGCTCCGAGACCACCAGCTGCTCCTGCGCCGCCTTGAGCTCGGCCAGCCGCTGCTGCAGCGTCAGGTTGGCGGCCGCCAGCGCCCCGGTGCGCTCCTCGACGCGGTCCTCCAGGTGGCCGTTGAGGGCCCGGGCCGACTCCTCGCGCCGCTCCAGCTCGGCGCGCTGCTCGCGCAGGCGGCCCAGCATGACGTCGAAGGCGCGGGCCAGGGTGCCGACCTCGTCGGCGCGCCGCAGGTCGAGGTCCTGGTGCGCCGCCTCCTCGCCGGCGGTGATGCGGGTGGCCACGTCGGTGATGCGGCCGAGCGGCCGGACCAGGAAGCGGCTGCCGGCCAGCGCGGTGGCGGCGGCCAGCGCCAGCAGGAAGCCGCCGGCGGTGACCGCCAGCCAGCGCACCTCGGCCTGCCGCTCGGCCAGCTCCTCGAGGGTGAACCCCACCACCAGCGTGGCGGGCGGCCCGATACGCGAGGCCACCGGCACGGCCACGTGCACCAGCCCCTCCGCGAAGGCCACGGCGCCCCCGCCCGCCGGCGGCCAGCCCGGCGGGCTCGGGCCGGCGCGCCAGGACGAGAGGAGCGATCGATCGGGGCGGTGCAGGGCGGCGTAGCTGGCGCCGCTCACCGCCTCGAGGTGGCGCAGCGCCAGGCCGGCGGCCGCCTCGTCGTCGAAGTCGGTGGCCGGGCCCACCGCGATGGCCAGCAGCCGGGCCACGCCGAGCGAGCGGCTCTCCAGCCAGGCGCGCGACTGGGCGGCCGTCCGGTGCTGGATGAGGAGCACCAGCGGCGCCGTCATGGTCGCCGGGACGACGACCAGCAGGAGGAGGAGGCGCGCGCGCAGCGAGGACAGGGCCACGCCGCCCTGCTGAGCAAGCCGGCGGCCAGCCCGCCCCGCCAGGGTATGCCGGGATTCCAGGCAGTTGGCGGCGTCGCTCCGGGCCGGAGCCGGGTCGGTCCGTACCCGGTAGCGAGTCGTGACACGACCCGACCCGCCCCGTTCAGGTCAGACCAAGGCCCAGGAAATACGGACGCTTGGTAAGCCGATGGCGAGCGGTACGTGCGGTCCGCGGCCGCCTGGGCCCTGGCCTCACCCGAACTGTGGGTGGGTTCGAACCCGGTCGCCGGCGTCGGACGGCGCGTCCGATGGCCACGCCGCCGAGGAGCGGCCCAGCCGGACCAGCCAGCGGGCGTCGAGCGGGCGGGCCGGCGCTGCGGGCGGCAGCGCCGCGGCGGTGGTCTCCTCCTTCGGGCCGGAGGGATCGCCCACGCCCACGTGGAACCCGGCCAGCAGCAGGGCGCTCCTGGTGGCGGTGGCGGTGGAGTAGGTGAAGAGGGCGCAGCCCGGCGCGCACCGCCGCCGCAGCGCCTGGAAGGCGGCGGTGGTCCAGAGGGCCGGGTTGGCCCGTGGGCTGAACGGGTCCCAGAAGACGAGGTCGGCCTGCTCGGGCGCCTCGGCCAGGCAGGTGAGCGCGTCGCCGAGGGCCAGGCGCCAGGTGAGGCCGGCCTCCTCGTGGCGGCCGGTGGCGAGGAGGGCGCGGGCCGCGGCGCGGTCCTGCTCGGACCAGCCGAGCACGGCCGCCCCGTCGTCGGAGCAGGCCAGGGCCAGCGCGCCGAGCTCGCGCTCGAAGGAGACCAGCCGCAGCGGCCGCGCCCCCGGCGAGGCGGCGTGCACGGCGCGGGCGCAGCGCAGGGCCGCCAGCGCGTTGCCCGCCGCGCCCAGCCCCACGTCGAAGAGGGTGAGCGCCGGTCCGCCCGCGGCCAGCCGCTCCGCCAGCCGGGACTGGCCCACGTAGAGCCGCTCCGCCTCCACGGTGGCGCCGATGACCGGGTGCATCACCTCGCCCGCCTCGGCGTCGCGCACCGAGGGCGCGCCGGAGGAGGTGGCCACGATGGTGAAGCGCGCCCCCGGGGCGCCCGCCCCCTCACCCCCACCGGGTGGGGGAGCGGGAGGGAGCGCCGGGGCTCCGGCGCCTGCTCCGGCCTTCGCCTGCGGATACACCTGCCGCCCCGGCGACCGCCCGCTCGTGTCGTGCTCGTGCCGGTCGATGGCCTTCATGGTCTCCCGCGCGAAGGCCTGGTAGCGGCCGGCCTCGATGGCGGCGCGGATGGCCCGCATCAGCTCGAGGTAGTGGTGCAGGTTGTGGACGGCCAGCAGCCGGGGCCCGAGCGGCTCCTGGCACTTCATCAGGTGGTGCAGGTAGCCGCGCGGGTGGCGGCGGCAGGTGGGGCAGGCGCAGCCGGCGTCGAGCGGCGCCTGCGAGAGCCGGTGCTCCGAGCGCGTCAGCCGCACCCGCCCGGTGGAGGTGAAGGCGGTGCCCTGCCAGGCCAGGGTGGTGGGGATGACGCAGTCGAACATGTCCACGCCGTGGCCCACCGCCTCGAGGATGTCCGGCGGGGTGCCCACGCCCATGAGGTAGCGGGGCTTCTCCTCCGGCAGGTGCTCGGCCGCCGCGCCCACCACGTCGAACCGCTCGGCCCGGGTGTCGCCCACCGCCAGCCCGCCGATGGCGAAGCCGTCGAAGGGGTGCTGCGAGAGGAAGCGGGCCGACTCGCGCCGCCAGGCCGGCGAGAGGCCGCCCTGCACGATGGCGAAGAGCGCCTGGTCGGCCTGGCCGCGGGCCGCCAGGCTGCGCAGCGCCCAGCGGTGGGTGCGCTCCAGCGCGGCGCGCACCTCGGCCTCCGGGGCGGTGGAGGGGAGGCAGATGTCGAGCACCATCATCACGTCCGAGCCGATGGCCGCCTGCATGGCGATGGAGGACTCGGGCGAGAGGTGGTGGTAGCTCAGGTCGACGTAGCTCTTGAAGCGCGCCCCCTCCTCGCTGATGGTCCGGTCGGCCGGCAGCGAGAAGATCTGGAAGCCGCCCGAGTCGGTGAGGATGGAGCGGTCCCAGCCCATGAAGCGGTGCATCCCGCCCAGCGCCCGCATGGCCGCCGGGCCGGGGCGCAGCAGCAGGTGGTAGGTGTTGCCGAGGATGATCTCGGCGCCCAGCCCGGTGAGGTCCTCGGGCGTCAGGCCGGTCACCGAGGCGCGGGTGCCCACCGGCATGAAGGCGGGCGTCTCGACGCGGCCGTGGGTGGTGGTGAAGGCGCCGCGGCGGGCGCGGGTGGCGGGGTCCTTGGCGCCGACCTGGAAGGTGAAGGGCATCGAGGGCGGGGGAATAGCACGCGGCGCGGCGGCCCGCCCGCTCCGGCCCCGCAGGCCGGGAGGACCGGCGCCTGCCCGCCCCGGCTCAGAGGCCGTGAAGGAATCCCCGGACCGAGCCGGGCGGTCGAGGCGCAAGCAGCGCCAGGCGCGCCGACCGAGCATATCTCGCCGATATGTGAGGGAGGCGCAACGCAGCGATGCGCCGCGCATCGGCCGATCCGGCGACGGGAGGGGATTCCTTCACGGCCTCTCAGGGCTGGATGACGATGCGCGGGTCCACCACCGGGCAGTCGCCGGAGAAGACGTTGAAGGTGTAGGTCTTGGGCGGGGACCTGGGGTCGATGCGCAGCGACAGCCGCCCGTCCCTCGACGGCAGCGAGCCCCTGCGGAAGGGGTCGAAGTCGAGGGCGAAGTCGAGCTGGCCCGGCGGGCGCTCCCGGCCGACCAGCCTGGCGGTGAAGGTCACCTCGTCGCCCCGGCCCACGTTCAGGCAGTCCTTCTGCCGCGAGGGGAAGAGGAACCCCTCCAGGCACCGGCTGCCGGTCTCGTCCACCACCACCTCGAAGGGGCAGGCCCGGTCCAGCGTGGGGTCGACGCGGAAGTTGACCGACAGGGCGTGCGGGCCGGGCAGCGGCCGGGTGGGCCCGCCGGCGCAGCCCGCGGCCGCCAGGGCCAGGAGCAGCGGGGCGGCCCGGGGCAGCCGGGCGGTGGGGCGGGCGGGCGGCGACATGGGGGGCCTCCTGGCGGCGTGACCGGAGCGGGCGAGGTGGGTGGGTGGGCGGCGGGGACGGTACGCTCCGTAGAGCGTCGCCGGGGGGACTCTGTGACAGGGACGGCGCATCGGCCGCTCACGGCGCCGGATGGGGCGGCGCCCCCGCCGGGAGCGCGGCCGCCAGGGCCTCGAAGCGGGGCAGCCCGCGCAGCGGCGCCAGGGCGGCGTCCCTCGACAGCAGCCGCCGCTGGTAGCCGAGCGCCACCGCCCGCTCCAGCGCCGCCAGCGCCTCGTCCAGCGCGCCCAGCTGCAGGCTCACCAGCGCCGCGTTGTACTGCACGTACAGGTTGCCGGCGGCGCGCCGCAGCGCCTCGTCGCGCAGCTGCCGGGCCCGCTCGGCGCGACCCAGCCGCGCCTGGTAGCGCGCCAGGTCGGAGCGGGTGTCGTCGTCCTCCCGGTTGATGGCCAGCTGCTGCTCGGCCAGGGCGGTCGCCTGCCGGTAGGCGCCGGCCGCCTCCGCGGCGCGCCCCCCCGCGAAGGTGAGGGCGTCGCCCAGGTTGCCCTGGTAGACGTGGTCCCCCGGCGCCAGCTCGGCGGCCTTGCGGAACCTGGCGGCCGCCTCCTCGAAGCGGCCCAGGTAGAAGGCGGCGGAGCCCAGGTTGGAGAGGGCCCCCTGGGTGGGGCCGAGCGCCACCGAGGTCTCGAGCGCCGCCACCGCCCCCTGGAAGTCGCCCGCCAGGTAGCGCGCCGCGCCCAGGTTGCCGTGGGCGCTGGCGCTGTCGGGCGTGCGCGTCACCACCTCGGCGTAGACCGTGGCCGCCTCGGCGTGGCGGCCCATGCGGAAGAGGAAGTTGCCGACCTGGCGCGCCACCTGCCAGTCGGAGGGATCGGCCTGGCGGGCCCGCTCGAAGATGGCCTCCACCTCGGCGGTGCGCCCGCTGGCCTCCACGGCCCTGGCCAGCCCCAGCAGCGCCTCCACCGGGTTGGTGGCCAGGCTGGCCGCCTGGGTGAACTCGCGCCCGGCCCGGTCGGCGTCGCCGGCGGCCAGGTGCAGGCTGGCCAGCGCCTGGTGGACGGCGGCCGCCTGCGGCTCGCGGTCCAGCGCCACCTGGCAGGCCTGCTCGGCCCGCTCGAAGTCGGCGGCGGCCCGGGCGAAGGTGAAGCGCGCCAGCCAGGCGTCGCACAGCCCGGCGTAGGAGACGGCGAAGCGCCCGTCGGCGGCGATGGCCCGCTCGAAGAGCCGGGTGGCCTCCTCCAGCGTCTGCCGGGTGGCCGGCCGCCTGAGCGCGGCGCGGCCCCGCAGGTAGAGGTCGTAGGCCTCCAGGCTGGCCGGCTCGGGCTGGTCGAGCTCGGCCCGGGAGGTGCTGGAGAGCACCAGCTCGAGCGATCCCACCACCTGGCGCGCGATGTCCTCCTGGATGGCGAAGACCTCGGCCAGGCGCCGGTCGTAGATCTGCGACCAGAGCCGGAAGCCGGTGCGGGCGTCCACCAGCTCGGCCGAGACGCGCAGCTGGTCCTTCTCGCGCCGCACGCTCCCCTCCAGCACCACGTCCACGCCCAGCCGCCGGGCCACCTCGGCGGCGCTGGCGGTGGTGCCCTTGAGCGGGAAGGTGGTGGAGCCGGCCGCCACCCGGAGCTCGCGCACCCGGGTGAGCCGGTGGCGGATCTCCTCGGTGAGCCCGTCGCTGAAGTACTCGGTGTCGGCGCTGCCGCCCAGGTCGTGGAAGGGCAGCACCGCGATGGCCCGGGCCGGCCGGGGCGTGGGCGGCCCCGGCGGCCAGCGCACCGCCACCAGCGCCAGCGTCGCCGCCAGCGCGGCCGCGCCCAGCAGCAGGAGCAGCACCGGGCGCGAGCGCAGGCCCAGGCGCCCCCGGACCGCGGCCGGCGGCGCCAGCACCTCCTCGAGCGCCGCCAGCACCTCGGGGGCGCCGCGGGGCCGCCGGCCGGGCTCCTTCTCCAGCAGGCGGGCCACCAGCCCGGCCAGCCGCGGGGCCTCCGGCGTGGCCAGCGCCGGCGCCGGCCGGTCGGACAGCACCGCCGCGCCGTCGGCGTCGCCGGGGAAGGGGAGCCGCCCGCTGAGCGCCTGGAAGAGCAGCACCCCCAGGGCGTAGACGTCGGTGCGCTCGTCCTCGGCCTGGCCGCGCCACTGCTCGGGGGCCATGTACCCGGGCGTGCCGCCGGAGAGCCGCTGGCGGCCGAAGGCGTGCGACATGCCGAAGTCGAGCAGCTTCACCTGCCCGTCCTGGCAGAGGAAGACGTTGGAGGGCTTGAGGTCGCGGTGGATCACCCCCTGGGCGTGGGCGTGGCCCATGCCGCGGGCGATGTCGGTCGCCAGGGCCACCGCCTGGCGCGCCGGCAGCGGGCCGCGCCGCAGCCGCTGGTCGAGCGTCTCGCCGCGCAGCAGCTCCAGGATGAGGTAGGGGCCGAACTCGCACCGCCCCACGTCGTAGAGCGTCACCAGGTTGGGGTGCGAGAGCTGGGCGATGGCGTCGGCCTCGTGCTGGAGCTGCGCCTCGCCCACCTCGAGCAGGCCCGGCCGCACCAGCTTGAAGGCCACCGAGCGGGGCAGCTCGCGGTCGCGCGCCTCGTAGACCACGCCGAAGCCGCCGCGCCCGATCTCGCGCACCAGCTCGAAGCGGCCGATGGCGGTGCCCGGCTCTGGCAGGAGCCCCCAGCCGGCGCCCGGGTCGGGGGCCGGCACCTGGGCCAGCCGCACCAGCAGGGCCGAGAGCGCGCCGGGGGCCAGGCCGGTGGCCGCGGGCGGGTCGGTCGTCGGGGTGCCGCGGAGGTCGTCCGGCGCAGGCACGGGGAACCCAGGGGGAGAGGTGAGCGCGCAGCCTACCGCACCGTGACTGGGCGTCCCATCGCCGCGGGCTGGGCTGGGCGGGAGCGAGGACGGCGCCCGCCGACCGCTCCGGCGCCGCCCCGCGGGCGCTCAGCCCGAGGAGGCGGCCAGCGCCCGGCCCATGGCGCCCGCCACCTCGGCGTCGCCGGGGGCCAGGGTGAGGGCGCGCCTGAGGTGGGGCAGCGCGTCGGACGCCTGGCCCGCGGCCAGCCGGCGGGTCCCCTCCAGGTAGGCCTCATGGGCGTCGGCCGAGCGGGTGATCGGCCGCACCGGCGCCGGGCCCACCGGGGCGTGGGCGCGCAGCACGGGATCCCAGGCCGCCACAGGGCCGGCCTCCTCGCGCCGCAGGCAGACCACCCGGCGCGCCATGAGCGAGAAGAGCGCCCGCTGGGCGGCGGCCCAGGTCGGCTCCAGGCGCACCCTGAGGTCGCCCACCGTGCCGCCGTTGCGCAGGGCGCGGATGACGTCCAGCTCGTCGGCGCTGAAGTCGAGGAGGAAGCGGGGCGGCGGGGCCAGGAAGAGCAGGGTGGCGGGCTCGAGCCGCTCCGGCACCCGCGCCAGCGAGGGCAGCCCGGGCAAGGCGCGCATGGCCTGCTCGAACCAGCGGGCGGCGGCCGGCAGCGAGGCGCGCTCGAAGGCGATGCCGAGCCGCCAGGGCGCCGAGGGGCTGCACCAGGCCACCCGGCCGGCCACCTCCTCGCTGCGGCCGGTGCCCGGCACCGCCAGCCGGAGCGTGAGGGTGGACTCGGCCACCACCTCCTCGGGCGCCACCAGCTGCAGGCCGCAGGGGCCGACGTCCAGGGTCTCGGCGGTCCAGCGGTCCCCGAAGTGCTCCACCTCGACCCGCACGGTGAGCGGCAGGCGAGCGGTGCGGCGCGGGTTCACGATCGGGCCCAGCATGCCGTCCCCCTTGGGGTCGAAGCAGGCGCGGAGCATACGCGCCCGCCGTGCGGTCCGCCCCTGCCATGAACCGGGGATGGCCGGCGCCCACCCTGCCGAGGGCGAGGGCGGGGGCCCAGGCCAGGCCAGGCCCTGGCCGGGCCGGAGGCCAGGGCCCCTCCCGAAGCAGGAGCCGCCGTCACGCCCGGGCGCGCCGCGCCTCCTGACGCTAGGTCCACACCGCTCTTCCCAACCCCCAGCCCCCATCCGGGAGGTCACTCACGTGAACCGACTCTCAGCGCTCGCACTCGCCGGAGCCCTCGCCGCCGGCTGCGCCACCCCCAAGCCCCCGCCTCCACCCCCGCCGCCGCCTGCGCCGGTGGCCGTGGCGCCCGCCTTCGCCCCGGCGCCCGCCGCGCCCGGCATCGACGCCTCCATCGTGAAGCCCTCGGTGGACGCCTGCGCCGACTTCTACGAGTACGCCTGCGGCGGCTGGATCGAGAAGACCCAGATCCCGGCCGACCAGTCGCGCTGGGTCCGCTCCTTCAACGTGATGCGCGAGGAGAACAAGGCCAAGCTGCGCACCCTGCTCGACGCCGCCGCGGCCGGCCAGGTGAGCCAGGACGACCGCTACGGCCAGCAGGTGGCCGACCTCTACGCCGGCTGCATGGACGAGGCGGCCATCGAGCGGGGCGGGCTGGCCGAGCTCCGGGCCGCCTGGCGGCAGGTGGAGGGCGTGAAGGACGCCCGCACGCTGGCCGCCACCCTGGGCCGGCTGCACGCCGGATCGATCAGCGCCGTCTTCGGCATCAACTCCACGCAGGACGCCAAGGACTCCACCCAGGTGGTGGGCTGGGTCCACCAGTACGGCGTCCTGTCCCTGCCCGACCGCGACTACTACACGAAGCAGGACGAGAAGAGCGCCGCCATCCGCCAGGACTTCCTGGCGCACCTCTCGAAGCAGCTGGCCGCCGCCGGCCGCCCGGCCAGGGCCGCCGCCGCCGAGGCCAGGGCCATCCTGGCGCTGGAGACCACCCTGGCGGAGAGCCAGTGGACCCGCGTCGAGCTGCGCGATCCCTCCCGCACCTACAACCGGCTGGACCTGGCCGGCCTGAAGAAGGCGGCCCCGCAGTTCGACTGGACCGGCTACCTGAAGGCGGTGGGGCTGGCCGGCCAGACGTCCTTCGACGTGACCACGCCGAAGCTGGTGGAGGCGGTGGGGCAGCAGGTGCGGAAGACCCCGGCCTCCACCTGGCGCGCCTACCTGCGCTGGCGCCTGCTGGCCGACGCGGCCGGCGTCAGGGCCCTGCCCAGGGCGCTCTCCGACGAGGCCTTCTGGTTCAAGGCCCGGAACTTCACCGGCGAGAAGGCGCAGCCGGAGCGCTGGAAGTCCTGCGTGGACCTGGTGGACGGCTCCATGGGCCACGCGCTGGGCCACGCCTTCGTGCGCCGCCACTTCGGGGGCGACGCCAAGCAGAAGGCCCTCTCGCTGGTGACCGGAGTGCAGCGCGCCATGGCCGGCCGCATCGCCTCGCTGGCGTGGATGGACCAGCCCACCAAGGTGAAGGCCGGCGAGAAGCTGGGCACGGTGGACAACAAGATCGCCTACCCCAACACCTGGCAGTCCTACGACGGCCTGGTCATCCGGCGCGACGCCTACTACGCCTCGGCCAGCGCGGCCGGCGCCTTCGAGCTCAAGCGCCAGCTCGCCAAGATCGGCAAGCCGGTGGACCGCAGCGAGTGGGGCATGTCCACGCCCACCGTGAACGCCTACTACAACCCGCAGCTCAACGAGATGGTCTTCCCGGCCGGCATCCTGCAGCCGCCCTTCTACACGCAGGGGGCCAACGACGCCGTCAACTACGGCGCGGTGGGCTTCGTGGTGGGCCACGAGCTGACCCACGGCTTCGACGACGAGGGGCGCCAGTACGACGCCCGGGGCAACCTGACCGACTGGTGGTCGAAGGCGGTGGGTGAGGAGTTCGAGCGGCGCGCCGAGTGCGTGGTGAAGCAGTACGACGCCTACCCGGTCATCGACGAGGTGAAGCTGAACGGCAAGCTCACCCTGGGCGAGAACATCGCCGACCTGGGCGGCCTCACGCTGGCCTTCGCCGCCTACCAGGCGTCGCGCGTCGACCGGCTCCCCGAGGCGCCGGTGGGCGGCTTCTCCGCCGACCAGCAGTTCTTCCTGGCGGCGGCGCAGGTCTGGTGCACCCAGATCCGGCCGGAGAACGCCCGGCTGCGGGCCGCCACCGATCCCCACTCCAGCGCCAGGTGGCGCGTCAACGGGCCGCTCTCCAACCTGCCGGAGTTCGCCCGCGCCTTCCAGTGCAAGGCCGGTGACGCCATGGTGCGCGCCGACCGCTGCGACATCTGGTAGGCGCCCCGCCGGCGCGACGAGGCCCCGGTCCCCAGGTGGTGGCCGGGGCCTCTCTCGTCTCGAGGGGCCGGCGGCCCCGGAGGTGGGGGACGGGTGGCCGGGACCGGGTACCTGGGCCGGGTGCTGCCCGACCCGCGTCCGGTGAGACCTGTGATCCCGTGTGTGCAGCCAGCCGCGACGAGGCCGGGCCAAGTCCGCGTCCCCGCTCGAGGTGAAATCCCGCTCCCCGAGCTGCCGAGGTCGTTCCCCCGAAGGGACCGGGCTGGCACGCCGCCTGCTCCACGCAGCGTCGAGGCGGCCTGGCCGGGGCCGTTGCCGGAGAGCGCCATGATCTCGAAGTGGAAGCTGAGCACCCAGATCGCCTTCTCCTTCGGGTTCGCGGTGGTCGCCATCTTCATGGGCGGGGCCATCGCCATGCTGGCCGTCCGCTCGGTGGCCTCGGCGGCGCAGGCGGGCGCCACGCCGGCCGAGCTCGCCCGCGGCGCCGCGCTCACCCTCTGGGTGGTGGGGCTCTGCATCCTGGCGGTGGCCGCCGCCGTGGGGGTGGCGGGGCTCAAGCTGCGCCGCTCGTTCCTGCAGGGCGTGCGGGACCTCGGCGCGGAGCTGGACCGGGTCACCGCCGAGGCGGCCGAGGGGCGGCTCTCGGTGCAGGCCTCGCCGGAGCGGGTGCTCCCGGACTTCCACCTGGTGGTGACCGCGCTCGACGAGGTGATCGACTCCTTCGCCGCGCCCATCCGGTCGGCCCTGGCGCAGGGCTCGCGGTGCGCCCTGGGCGAGATGACCCAGGCCGACACGGGCGACCTCAAGGGCGACTTCCGCAGGCTCATCGAGATGCTCAACTGCGGCGCCTCGCTGGTGCAGCGGCTGGCCCGGGAGACCGAGCGCGTGGCCGGCGCCCTGCAGGAGGGGCGGCTCGAGGTCCGCGCCGCCACCGAGGGGCTGGAGGGGGCCTACCGGCGCATGGTGGACGGCTTCAACCTGGCCACCGCCACGCTGGTGGGCCACCTCGACGCCATGCCCACCCCGGCCATGATCGTCGACCGGGAGCTGCGCATCCGCTACCTCAACCGGGCCGGGCTGGGGCTGGTGCGCCGGCCGCTCGCCGAGGTGCTCGGGGCGCGCTGCGCCGACCACTTCCGCACCGGCGACTGCGGCCAGGCCGGCTGCGCCTGCGCCCGCGCCATGCGCGACGGCCGCGAGGCTGCCAGCGAGACGGTGGCCCGCCCGGAGGCAGGCACCTTCGAGATCGCCTACACCGGCTCGCCGCTGCGCGACGGGAAGGGCGCGGTGGTGGGGGCGCTGGAGGTGATCGTCGACCAGACGGCGGCGCGGCGGGCGCTGGCCCGCTCCGCCAAGGTGGCGGACTACCAGGCCCGGGCCACGGCGGTGGTGACCGGCGCCCTGCAGGGGCTGGCGCGCGGCGAGATGGCCGCAGCGCTGGCGCTGCCGCCCGGCGACGCCGAGACCACCGAGGTGCAGGCCACCTACCAGCAGGTGGCCCAGGCCATCGTGGGCAGCGGCGCCGCCGTGTCGCGCCTCATCGAGGACGTGGGCCGGCTCTCCGAGGCGGCGGTGGCCGGGGACCTGGCCGCGCGGGCCGACGAGCGGCGCCACCTGGGCGGGTTCCAGCGGGTGGTGGGCGGCGTCAACCGGACGCTGGAGTCCCTGCTGGCTCCGGTGGAGGAGGCCGACCGGGTGCTGCAGCAGCTGGCCGGCCGCGACCTCAGGGCCCGCGTCACCGGCAGCTACCTGGGCGGCCACGCCCGCATCCAGGAGTCCACCAACGCCACCGCGCAGGCGCTGCACGACGCGCTCTCGCAGGTGGCGGGCGCCGCCGGGCAGGTCTCGGACGCCGCCACCCAGATCGCCTCCTCGTCACAGGCGGTGGCCTCCGGCGCGTCCCACCAGGCGGCCTCCCTGCAGGAGACCAGCGGCAGCCTGGAGCGCGTGACCGGCATCACCCGCAAGGCGGCCGACGACGCCCAGTCGGCCAACGGGCTGGCCCGGGCGGCCCGCGCCGCGGCCACCGAGGGCTCGGCCGCGGTGGGGCGGATGCAGGAGGCCATGTCGAAGATCCGGGCCTCGGCCGAGGGCACCTCGCAGATCATCCGGGACATCAACGACATCGCCTTCCAGACCAACCTGCTGGCGCTCAACGCGGCCGTCGAGGCGGCGCGCGCGGGCGAGGCCGGGCGCGGCTTCTCGGTGGTGGCCGAGGAGGTGCGCTCCCTGGCGCTCCGGGCCAAGGTGGCGGCCCAGAAGACCGAGGCGCTGATCCGCGACTCGGTGAAGCAGGCCGGGGAGGGCGAGGTGACCTCCCGGCAGCTGGCGGCCAGCCTCGGCGAGATCGTGGGCGGCATCGGGCAGGTGTCGGACATCGTCTCGGAGATCGCGGCGGCGGCCAGGGAGCAGACCGGCGGCCTGGCGCAGGTGGCCCGGGCCATGGCGGAGGTGGACAAGGTGACCCAGCAGAACGCCGCCTCGGCCGAGGAGTCCTCCTCCGCGGCCAGCCAGCTGTCGGGCCAGGCCGAGGAGCTGTCGGCCATGGTGGGGGCGTTCAGGCTGGAGGAGGGCGGGGCCGCGCCGCACCGCGGCGCCCGCCGGCTGGAACCACACACGAGGAGCTGAGCCATGACGACGTCCTGCTGGGAGGTCCCGCCGAGCGAGCTGGTGGAGCTCACGCCGCAGCGCGCCCGGGACCTGGTGGTGGAGTGCTTCTACTTCGCGCAGCACGAGACGCTGGCGCGGGTGAAGCAGCGCATGGGCGCGACCAGCGTGGACGACGCCTCCATCCGGGCCAACGTCCTCGGCGCGGTGCGGCTGGCGTTCAAGGAGACCGGGGGCGACTTCGACCACCCCTCGGTGAACTCGCTCCACTGCGCCATCGACGTGCTGGCGAAGCGGGCCGGGGCCTGGGGCACCCCCGACGACATCGTCCGGCACCACCACGACCAGATCCTGGCGATGCTGGGCCGGGTGGCGCGCCAGCGGTAGGTGGGCGGGCCGCGGCGCGGGAGCCCGGCCGCAGGTCGCGGCCCGGTCAGGCCGGGAGGCGCGCGGCGGCCTCGTCGATCTGGGCCCGCAGCGCGGCGTACTCGCGGGTCACCGGGAACTGCGGGAACTCGCGGACCACGTTGTCGGGCGGGCGGAAGAGGAGGCCGGCGTCGGCGGCGCCCAGCATGGCGGTGTCGTTGTAGGAGTCGCCGGCGGCGATGACCCGGAAGGCCAGGGCCTGGAAGGCCTTCACGGCGGCCCGCTTCTGGTCGGGCAGGCGCAGGTGGTAGCCGCTGACGAACCCCTGGGGGTCGGTCTCGAGCCGGTGGCAGAAGAGGGTGGGCATGCCGAGCTGGGCCATCAGCGGCATGCCGAACTCGTAGAAGGTGTCGGAGAGGATGACCACCTGGTAGCGCAGCCGGAGCGCGTCGAGGAAGTCCCTGGCCCCGGGCTCGGGCGAGAGCCCGGCGATGACCTGCTGGATGTCGGGCAGGCCGAGCCCGTGCCGGCGCAGCAGCGCCAGCCGGAAGGACATCAGCTTGTCGTAGTCGGGCTCGTCGCGGGTGGTGCGGCGCAGCTCGGGGATGCCGGTGCGCTCGGAGAAGGCGATCCAGATCTCGGGGACCAGCACGCCTTCGAGGTCGAGGCAGACGATCTGCACGTGTTCCGCTCCGTGGGACGGTGGGTGGAGCGGGCATCCTAGCAGAGGGGGGCTGGCCGGGCGCCCAGGCCCACAGGGCCCGTGCCCCACCCGTCACCCCACCGCCCGCGCCCGCAGCCGCGCCCGCTCCACCCACTTCACCAGCTCGTCCACGCCGAGCAGCAGCGCGGGCCCGAGCACCAGGAGCGGCCAGGCCTGCCAGGGCAGCGGGGCGGTGGCGAAGGCCTCCTGCAGCGGGGGCAGGTGCAGCACGACCACCAGCACGGCGGCCTCCACGGCCAGGCCGAGCGCCAGCAGCGGGTTCTTGCCGCGCACCGACAGGAAGGAGAGCCGCTCGGAGCGGCAGGCGAAGAGGTTGCCCATCTGGCAGAACACGATGGCGGCCAGCGCGGCGCTGGTGGCCTGCCGCTGCAGCGCGGCCACCTCGGGGGAGGCGGCGTGGGCCAGCAGGGCCGGGGCCACCTGGCGGAGGCCGTCGAGGCCGACGCCGTGGGCCAGCCAGACCCCGGCGTAGGCCGCCATGCAGGCCAGGGCCTGCACGCCGCCCAGGCGGAGGTAGGCCCGCAGGAGCAGCCGGCGGTCGAGCAGCGGGGCGTCCTTGCGGCGCGGCGGGCGCTGCATCAGCCCGGGCTCGGGCGGCTCGCCGCCCAGCGCCAGCGCCGGCACCATGTCGGTGCCCACGTCCACGGCCAGGATCTGCAGGATGGTCAGCGCCGGCGGGATGCGCAGCGCCGCCATGGCCAGGAAGGGCACCAGCTCCGGCACGTTGGAGGTGAGGATGTAGGTCAGGAACTTCCTGACGTTGCGGAACAGGCTGCGCCCCTCCTCGATGGCCACCACGATGGAGCCGAAGTCGTCGTCGAGCAGCACCAGGTCGGCGGCGCCGCGCGCCACGTCGGTGCCGGAGGCGCCCATGGCGATGCCCACGTGCGCGGCGCGCAGGGCGGGCGCGTCGTTGATGCCGTCGCCGGTGACGGCCACCACCTCCCCGAGCGCCTGGTAGGCGCGCACCAGCCGGAGCTTCTGCTCGGGCACCACCCGGGCGAAGAGCAGCGGGGCCTTGCTCCCCAGCAGGCGCCGCAGCGCCTCGTCGTCCAGCGCCGCCAGCTCGGCGCCGGTGACGGCCCGGGTGTCGGCCGGCAGCCCCACCTCGCGCGCCACCGCCAGCGCCGTGCCGGGCCCGTCGCCGGTCACCACCGTGACGGTGAGCCCGGCCTCGCGGCAGCGGGCCAGGGCCTCGGCGGCGCCGCGGCGCGGCGGGTCGTCCAGGCCGAGCAGGCCCACCAGGGTGAGCCCGGCCTCCAGCGCGCCGTCCGCCAGCCCGGCCGGCGCGGCCCGCACCGCCACGGCCAGCACCCGGTGGCCCAGCGCCGCCAGCCGCTCGGCCTGCCCCTGCGCCGCGGCGCGGCCCGGCTCGTCGAGCGGCGTCGCGCCGCCGCCGCCGAGCGCGGCGGTGCAGCGGGCCAGCACCTCCGAGGGCGCCCCCTTCACCAGCGCCAGCGGCGCGCCCAGCGGCACGCCGGCCCCCGGCAGCGCCCAGGCCACCACCACCGTCATCATGCGGCGGGCCGGGTCGAAGGGGAGCTCGCGCTGGCGCGGCGCCGCGCGGGCCAGGGCCACCGGGTCCAGGCCGTGCGCCCGGGCCGCGTCGAGCAGGGCGGCCTCCAGGGGATCCCGCGCCACCGCGCGCGCCTCGCCCGGCCCGGCCACCGTGGCCGCCTCGGTGCACAGCGCCCCGGCGGCCAGCAGCAGCCGCAGGGGGCCGGCCGCCTCCCCGGCCAGCAGCGCCGCCGGGCCGGCCGGGGTCCAGGCCGCCCGCACCGCCAGGTGGTTCTCCGTCAGCGTGCCGGTCTTGTCGGTGCACACCACCGTGACGGCCGAGAGGGTCTCGATGGCCGGCAGCCGGCGCACCAGCACCCGCCGCCGCGCCATGCGCTGCACGCCGAGCGCCAGGGACAGGGTCACGGTGGGCAAGAGCCCCTCCGGCACGTTGGCCACCACGATGCCGATGGCGAAGAGCAGCGCCTCCGGCAGCGTGAACCCCACCAGCCAGTAGGCCAGGGCGAAGACCAGGAGCCCCATGCCCACCGCCACGCCGGTGACGGTGCGCACCAGCCGCGCCACCTGCACCGACAGGGTGGAGGGCTCGCGCACCACCTCCGCGGTGAGCCGGGCCACCTCGCCGAGGGCGGTGGCCCCGGCGGTGGCGTACACCAGCGCGCGCCCGCGGCCGCCCACCACGGTGGCGCCGGCCAGCACCACCGAGCCGGCCTGGGCCGCCACGGCGCAGAGCGGCTCGGCGGGCGCGGGGGCGCGCGACACCGGGGTGGACTCGCCGGTGAGGAGCGAGAGGTCCACCCGCAGCCGGTCGCCGGCCAGCAGCCGGGCGTCGGCCGGGACCAGGTCGCCCAGGCCGAGCTCGATGACGTCGCCCCGCACCAGCCCGCGCGCCGGCACCAGCGTGAGCGCGCCGTCGCGCCAGGCGCGGGCCTGGTGCGGCAGCTGCCGGCGCAGCGCCGCCAGGGCCCGTCCGGCGCGCCGCTCCTGCCAGAAGGAGAAGGCGCCGTTGACCACCACCACCGCCCAGATGGCCCAGCCGAGCTCGGGCGTGCCGGAGGCGAAGGCCAGCCCGCCGGCCGCCCAGAGCAGGAGCGCCATGAAGTGGGTGACCTGCGCGGCCAGCTCGCGCCACACGGAGGGGCCGCGCGGCTCCGGCAGCTCGTTCGGCCCCTCGCGCGCGCCGCGCGCCGCGGCCTCGCCGCCGGAGAGGCCGCCCGGCGACGCCCCGAGCGCCCCGAGCAGCGCCTCGGTGGTCAGCGCCCACGGGCGCTCCTTGGCCGGCGACGGCATGGCCCCTTCTCCCGGGGCCGACGATAGGCAGGTTCCGCGAGGGCGGGCCGGCGGGACCCGGCGGGGTGCGGCAGGGGACCGCGATCGCCATCACCTGGCGCCGCCGGCTCGCGGTGGCCCCTCCTCCGCGCCTCCCCGCGGCCCCCTCCCGCGTGCGAAGCTCCCGCCCGCCATGGCCAAGCGAGAGAAGGACGCGCCTCCGGCGCCCCCGCCCGGTCCCTTCAACGCGGCCTTCGCCGCGCTGGCCGGACGGCTGCCGGCGGCCGCGCCCGACCCGGCCCGCCCGCCCGCCGCTCCCGCCGGGTCCGCCCCCGGCGTCGCCGCGAACGCCGCCGCCCCCACCCGCGAGCCCCCGCCGGCGCCCCCGCCCAGGCCCGGACCGGCTCGCGCGGTGGTCCGCATGGAGCGGAGCGGGCGCGGCGGCAAGGTGGTCACGGTGGTGGAGAAGCTGGGCCTGCGTCCGCGCGACCTGGAGGCCTGGCTCTCCGACCTGAAGCGCTCGCTGGGCTGCGGCGGCGTCATCGAGGGCGACGCCCTGGTGCTGCAGGGCGACAACCGGGAGCGGATCGGCAGGCTGCTCGAGGCCCGCGGCGTCCGCAAGGTCACGGTGGCCTGAGAGGCCGCCAGGCGGTCACCTCCCGTGGCCGGCCCGGCCGAGGTGCCTCCTCAGGCGCCCTGCCGCCCGCCCCGCGGCGCCCGCCGCGCCAGCACCTCGTCGGCGTAGCCGCGCTCGTCGGTCACGTCGCGCACCACCAGCGGCTCGAGCCAGGCCGGCAGGAACGGCCCGCCCGCGCCGCCGGCCTCGCCCGCCTCGTCCCCGGCCACCGGCACGCCCACGGCCGGCGCCTGCCCGCCCGGCGCCTCGGCCACCGCCAGGACCAGCCGCCGGTCGAGGTACTCGTCGAGCCTCCAGCCGGGCAGGGCGATGGGCCGGTGGCAGCGCTTCACCACCCGGCGCCCCTCGGTGAGCGGCCAGAGCGCCTCGAGGTCGCCGCGCGACAGCGGCGCCAGGCCGCCACCCCCGGCCCGGTAGGCCCGCTCGCCGCCGGCGTCGCGCACCACCACCACCCGCCCGCGCCCGCCGCCCTCCGGCACCCAGCCCT
The DNA here is from genome assembly GCA_016718565.1 of Anaeromyxobacter sp. Classification (NCBI taxonomy): domain Bacteria; kingdom Pseudomonadati; phylum Myxococcota; class Myxococcia; order Myxococcales; family Anaeromyxobacteraceae; genus Anaeromyxobacter; species Anaeromyxobacter sp. Next base: position 779,814 of record JADKCZ010000001.1, read on the forward strand.
GCTCGAGCTCCTCCACCGCCGCGCCGGCTGCCTCGGCGGGCAGCCCGGTCAGCAGCAGCCGCCGCTCGACCACCGGCTGGTCCTGCCAGCCTCGGCGCGCCTCGAGCGCGCCCACCACGACGTAGGCCAGGTCGAGCAGCGGCGTGGCCTGGGGCCCGAGGTGGTGCGCCTCCAGCAGCGCCCAGGCGTCCTCCACCCGCCTGGCCGCCAGCCGCCCGAGCGCCACCAGGCCGGGCCTGAGATCGGCGTCGCCGGCCCCGCGGCCGCGCCAGCGGGTCCGCTCGGCGGCCGCCTCCACCAGCGCCGCCTCCAGCGCGCGGTGCGCCACCAGGCCGTCGTGCCACTCGCCCAGCACCTCCTGCAGCCCCCGCAGCGCCTCCACCGCGGAGGTGGCGTCGGCGCCGGTGGCGCCGCGCAGCGGCTCCAGCAGGTAGCGCAGCCGCTTGGCCTCCAGCCGGGCCCGGTGCAGCGCCGCCTCGTCGTCGGCGCCGGCCACGCCCCGCAGGGCCTCGCGCAGCGCCGCCACCCGGGCCCGGAGCGGCGGGGCCAGCGCGGCGGCCAGCGTGGCGGGCGCGCCGGGCGGGGGCGCGGCGGCCTGGGGGGCGGCGCGGGCCAGGCGGCGGGACAGGCGGGGCAGGGCCTTCGAGAGCTTGGGCAGCGCGCGCGCCGCCACCGCGGCGGCGCCGCGCTGCTGCGCCCGCTCCACGCGGTCGGCCACCCAGTCGAGGGCCCCGCGGTAGGGGGCCTGCAGCCGCTCGCGGGCGCCGGCCAGCCAGGCGCCCAGCACCTCCGCGTCGCGGGCCTGGCCGGTGCGGCCGGCGGCCCGGCGCAGCCTGCGCCGCTGCTTCTCGGTGGCGGCGCCGCCCAGCAGCGGCTCGAGCGCGTCCAGGGTGGCGCGCAGGCGCCGCAGCGCCACCCGCAGGTCGTGCAGCGCCTCGCCCTGGCCGGGCACCAGCAGGCGGGCGGCCGCGGCCTCCACCTCGGCGGCGCGGGCCAGGGCCATCACCCGCGCGCCGGGGGCGGGCGGGCCATCGAGCAGCTCGTCGTCGAGGCGCATGGGGGACGAGGCTACTTCCTCAGGCACTCGCTCATGAAGGCCTTCCGCTCGGCGCCCTTCTTGCCGGCCGCCTGGGCGTTGCAGTCCTTCATGCGCTGCTGCTGCGGGGTGGCGCCGGGCGCGGCGGCCTCGCCCTTCAGGCAGCGCGACATGAACCGCTTCCGCTCCGGGCCCGTCTGGCCGGTCGCCTGCTCGTTGCAGGCCCGCATGCGGGCCTGCTGGGCGTTCTCGGCGGCGAGGGCCGGCCCGGCCAGGGCCAGGCAGAGGGCGGCGACGAGGAGGCGGGTCATGGGGGCTCCCGGAGGCGGTGGAGCCGCAGCATACCCTCAGTGCTCGTGGCGGATGAGCCGCAGGGCCCACATGAGGCCCAGGCCGGCCAGCAGGGCGCCGGTGAGCCGCCACTTGGAGCCGCCGCGGCGGTGCAGGTCCGGCAGGATGTCGGAGAGCGACAGGTGCAGGAAGGTGCCGCCGCTGAAGGCCAGGGCGTAGGCGGTGAAGCGCTCCATGGGCACCACGTTGCGCAGCCCCAGGTAGACGCCCGCCCCCACCGGCACCATCAGGGCGAAGAAGGCGTTCATCCAGAGCGCCTTGAGCCGGCCGTACCCCTCCGAGCGCAGGATGGCCGAGAGCGAGAAGGAGGAGGGGATCTTGTGGGCCAGGATGGCGATGAACACCAGGATGCCCAGCCCCTCCTCGTGGTTGGCGGCGCCCAGGGCGAAGCCGTCCACCATGGTGTGGATCGACATGCCCACCCAGGCGGCCAGCCCCAGGGTGTGCACCTCGCAGCCGGCCTCGTCGCCGTGCACGTGGCCGGGGTGGCCGTGGTCGTGCGGGCGGTCCACCGAGCGGTTCACCAGCGCCTGGTTCATGCCCGGCTCGGCGCAGATGTGGATGAGGACGAAGCGCTCCAGCAGGTAGAGGGTCAGGAAGCCGAGCAGCACCGCCGGCACGGTGGCCACCCCGCCCAGCTCCACCGCCTCCGGCAGCATGTGGAAGAAGGAGGCGCCCAGCATGACGCCGCCGGAGAAGGAGAGCAGCAGGTCGCTGCGCCGCATGGGCCCCACCAGCGGCAGGACGCCGCCGGCCACGGCGCCGCCCAGGATGGCGAAGGTGTAGAGGGCCAGGGACTGGAGCTCGGTCATGATTCCTCCCCCGCCTCCGCGGCGGGGTGGAAGGAGGGGTCGGTCTCGAAGGGCGCGTCGGGCGGGAAGTGCAGGTCGATGAGGGCCGCCACGTCGGCCGCGGTGAGGACGCGCCCGGCGTCGCGCCGGAAGGCCACCCCGCCGCGCCGGCCGCGGGTGTACCAGAGCAGGTGCTTGCGCAGCTCGCGCACCGCCACCCGCTCCACCTCGGCCAGCGGCAGCTGCGGCCGCTGCCGGGCGCGGTGCTCCACCTGCATGGCCACGTGGCGCAGCACCAGGTCGCGCCACTCCTGGCGGTCCGGCGGGGCCGGCGGCGGCAGGCCCTGCTCGGCGGCGGCCAGCTCGCGGAAGATCCACGGGTTGCCGCAGGCGCCGCGGGCCACCAGCACGGCGTCGCAGCCGGTCTCGGCGCGCATGCGCAGCGCGTCGGCGGCGGTCCAGACGTCGCCCGAGCCCAGCACGGTGATGCCCACCGCCGCCTTGACCGCGGCGATGAGGTCCCAGCGGGCCTGGCCAGCGTAGCCCTGGGCGCGGGTGCGGCCGTGCAGCGCCACCGCGGCGGCGCCGGCCTCCTCGGCGGCCCGGGCCACCTCCACGCAGTTGATGGCCCCGGCCTCCCAGCCGGCGCGGATCTTGATGGTGACCGCCACGCCGGGCACCGCCGCCACCACCGCCCGCACGGCCGCGGCCACCGCGGCGGGATCCCGGGCCAGCGCCGCGCCGGCCCCGGAGCCGCACACCTTCTTCACCGGGCAGGCCATGTTGAGGTCCACGATGCCGGCCCCGGCCTCCACCGCGCCCACCGCGCCGCGCGCCAGCACCTCCGGCTCGGCGGCGAAGATCTGCACCGCGAAGGGCACCTCGGCCGGGTCGCGGTCGAGGTAGCTCAGGGTCTGGGCGCCGCCGTGCAGCAGCCCGTGTGCGCTGACCATCTCGGTGTAGGCAAAGGACGCCCCCAGCTCGCGGCACAGCGCGCGGAACGGCCGATCCGACACGCCCGCCAGGGGCGCGAGGAAGTAGCGGCCTCGAAAGGTGTGGGTTCCGATGCGCAGCACGGGAGGGCTCGGCCGCGAGTACCTAGCACGGCGGACCGGGGCGGGCACGCCCATGATTTCCATCCGGTGCGCGGTTCCGGTACCTTCGAGGGTCGATGCGACTCATCCTCCTCGCCGCCCTCCTGCTGGCCGCCGCTGCGCGGGCCGAATCCCCCCTGGCCGCCGGCGCCGGCGGCGCCGCCCCGCCGCGCCCGGAGGTCCCGGCCGGCGAGGCCGGCGACGGGGACGAGGAGGCGGACGTCCCGGAGACCGGCCCTCAGGCGGTGGAGATCGACGACCAGTCGGCCGAGCTGGAGGCCATGCGCGCCGCCGAGCGCGCCGCCCACCTGGAGGAGGCCCCGTCGCTGGAGCAGCGCGCCGCCGAGGCGGCCGAGGGGCTGGGGCTGGGCTCGCCGCTGCGCGATCGGCTGGAGGGCGCGCTGGCCCGCCCGGTGCTGCCGCCGCCCAGCGAGGCCCGCGGGCGCATCCCGCTCATCCCCGAGCTGGACCACGACGAGGCCCAGCTGCGCGCCGAGTACGACATCCCCATCGACGTCAACGACGCGGTGGTGGGCTACATCCGCTTCTTCCAGTCGCGCACCGTGCGGCCGCACTTCGTCAAGTGGCTGGGCCGCTCGCACCGCTACCTGGAGCGCTACCGCCAGATCCTGCGCGAGGAGGGGCTGCCCGAGGACACGGTCTACCTGGCCATGATCGAGAGCGGCTTCGCCAACTTCGCCCAGAGCCGCGCCAAGGCGGTGGGCCCGTGGCAGTTCATGCCCGCCACCGGCAAGAGCTTCGGCCTGCGCCAGGACTTCTGGGTGGACGAGCGGCGCGACCCGGAGAAGAGCGCCCGCGCCGCGGCCCGCTACCTGAAGGAGCTGAAGGGGCAGACCGGCGACTGGCGGCTGGCATGGGCCGGCTACAACGCCGGCGCCGGCACCATCTTCAAGGCCCGCCGCAAGGGGTACCAGGACTTCTGGTCGATGGCCGAGACCAAGGGCAGGAAGATCCTGCGGGCCGAGACCAAGGGCTACGTGCCCAAGCTGATGGCCGCCGCCATCGTGGCCAAGCACCCCGAGGACTTCGGCTTCCTGCCGGAGGAGATCGAGGCCGAGCGCTGGCCCGACTACGTGGTGGTGGAGATCCCGGTGGCCGCGCCGCTGGCCACCCTGGCCCGCACCGCCGCGGTGCCGGAGCGCACCCTGGTGGAGCTGAACCCGGAGCTGCGGCGCGCCTGCACGCCGCCGCGCCCCTTCAAGCTGAAGCTGCCGGGCGAGGCCGCCGCGCGCTTCGCCGCCGCCTGGCCCGCGGTGGCCCCCACGCTCGAGAACACCTTCGACGGCCACGTGGTCCGGCGCGGCGAGACCCTGGGCGCCATCGCCGGCCGCTACGGGGTGCCGGTGCAGGGGATCCTGGAGCTGAACCCCGGGCTGCAGCCGAGGCGGCTGCGCCCCGGCGCCGAGCTGCTCATCCCGCTGGCCGAGGGCGGGCCCAAGGTGGCCTCGGCCGCGCCGCGGCCGGCGCCGGCGGCGGCGCGCGCCGAGGCGCCACGGCAGGCCGCCCGGGCCGGGGGCGCGGCGTCGGCGGGCGAGCGCTCCACCCGCCGGGTGCGCTCCGGCGACACCCTCTGGTCCATCGCCCGCGAGCACGGCGTGGAGCTCGGCGAGCTGTGCCGCCTGAACGGCATCTCCGACCCGCGCCGCCACACCCTGAAGGTGGGCGCGGTGCTCAAGGTGGCGGGCGACCGAGGCTAGCCGCGCGGGGCGGCCGGCGCGGCGGGAGCGCCTCCCTCAGGAGAGGGTGCGCGCCGGGTCCACCCGGGCCGCCGCCGCGGCCGGCGCCAGCGCGCCCAGGACGGCGGCCAGCGCGGCCACCGCCACGGCCGCGGCCAGCAGCCAGGGCGGGAACTGGAAGAAGGTCTCCGGCCGGTAGGGGAAGTCGGGCAGGAGCCGCCGCCAGGCCAGGTCGCCGAGCAGGCCGAGCAGCCGGCCGAGCGCCGCCCCGGCCACCCCGCCCGCGCCGCCCAGCAGCGCCGCCTCCAGCAGCACCACGCCGCGCACGTCGCCCGGGGTGGCCCCCAGCGCCTGCAGCAGCGCGATGTCGCGGGCGCGCGCCGCCACGCTGGCCGCCCGCGAGCGGGCGATGGCCAGCGCCGCCAGGCCGCTCATGAGGAGCGCCAGCGCGGCCAGCGCCCCGGTGGTGACCGCCACCACCGTGCCGACCCGCTCGGCCACCGAGCGCTCGGCGCTGTCCACCCCGAACCCCATGCGGCGCGCCGCCAGCGCGATGGCCGGGGCGTCGTCGGGGCGGGCCGCCAGCAGCGTCACCTGGCCGTACCCCGGATCCGAGCGGCGGTAGAGCAGGTGCAGGCGCTGCACGGTGTCCAGCGGCACCGCCATGGCGTAGAGCGGCACCCGGTCGGACAGCCCGGCCAGCTTCACCCGCGCCTCGAGGACCCGCGCCTCGCTGCGCGACGGCACGATGGAGAGGCCGATGCGCACCGGCAGCTCGAGCCCCACCGGGTCGAAGCCGGGCGGCAGGCCGGGCACGCCCCAGGTCGGCGCGATGGTCTTGTCGTAGATCTCCAGCAGCCGGCGCGACAGCACCACCGGGATGGGGCCGTCGCCGGCCGGATCGGCGAAGGCCACGCCGTGCCGGGTGTCGGCCGCCACCAGCCCCGGGTCCACGCCCACCACCGGCAGCTGCAGCGTCATGCCCGGCGCCCAGGCCGACTCCAGGCCGCGCGGCGGCTCGGGCGCGGCCACCGGCACCTGCAGGTTCTGGCGCGGCCAGACCGCCTGCACGCCCGGCAGCCTGGCCAGGCGGTCCAGCGCCGCCTCGTCCAGCTTGCCGCCGCCCAGCAGCCCGCCCAGCGACACCGGGCCGGGCACCACCTCCACCAGCCGGTCGTCGGCCGGGAACATGCGCCGGGCCGCGTCGCCCACCCCCAGGCCGAGGGCCACGAAGATCACCAGCGCGGCCGCCCCCACCGCCGCCGCCGCCGCGTCCACCAGGGCCGCGCCGGGGGCGCCGCGCAAGGTGGCCAGCGCCACCGCCCACAGGACCCGCAGCCTCACGCCAGCCTCCCGTCGCGCAGCGTCAGGACCCGGCCGGCGGCCTGCGAGACCCGCTCCTCGTGCGTCACCACCAGCACCGCCGCCCCCTCGCGCGCCAGCGCCGAGAAGAGGCCGATGACGGCCGCGCCGCTCTCGGCGTCCAGGTTGCCGGTGGGCTCGTCGGCCAGCAGCACCGCCGGCCGGATCAGCAGCGCCCGTGCGATGGCCACCCGCTGCCGCTCGCCGCCGGAGAGCTGCGCCGGCCGGGCGTGTCCCCGGCCGCCCAGGCCGACCCGCGTGAGCGCCAGCTCGGCCCGGGCGCGCAGGGCGGCCCGGGGCTCGGCCGCCCCGCGCGCCAGCAGGCCGGGCAGGAGCACGTTCTCCAGCGCCGACAGGCCGGCCACCAGGTTGAACGACTGGAAGACGAACCCCACCGAGCGGTTGCGGAAGCCGGCCAGGGCGGCGCGCGACAGGCCGCGCAGCCTCACCCCGGCCACGCACACCTCGCCGCCGAAGCCGGCGTCGAGCCCGCCGGCCACGTAGAGCAGGGTGGACTTGCCCGAGCCGGAGGCCCCCACCACCGCCACCAGCTCGCCGGCGGCCACCGTGAGGTCCACCCCGCGCAGCACCGGCACCTCGCGGGCGCCGTCGTGGAAGGAGCGGGTGACGCCGGCCAGGGAGATCACGGGGTCCTGGCCGGCTCGCCCAGCTCGACGTCCAGCGTGAGGCGCAGCGCGCCGGCGGGCAGGTCGACCCGCAGCGAGAGCGCGCCGGCGCTGGCGCCGGGCGAGGTGACCTTCTCCGCCAGCGAGCGGGTCACCACCGCGTCGGGGCCGCTGCCGTAGGCCTCGGGCGGCAGCGCCCGGATGGCCTTGACCAGGTTGGCGCCGTGCAGCACCGCGCCGCCAAGCCCGCCGGCCAGCGCGGCGGCGCCGGCCGGGCTGGGGGCCGCGAAGCCCGGCCCGCCGGCCACCCTGGCCAGCAGGGCGTCGAGCCCGCCGCCCGCGCCGGCGGTCACGGCCAGCGTCTCCCCGCGGAGCGCCCAGGCCACCTCGGCCTGGCCCACCCGCGCGGCCCACCGGCCGTCGCCCACCACGCCGTGGGCGCCCCGGGCCAGCCCGTCGAGGAGCGGCGCCAGGCGGGCCCCGGCCTTGATCCGCGCCACCACCTCGGCCCGCAGCACTCGCGCCGGGTCGAGCTGCCCGCGGCTGGCCAGCGCGGCCGCCAGCTCGGCCCGCGGCGAGAGCGAGAGCCCCACGTCCAGCGGCGGCCGCAGCGCCTCGATCACCCCCCGCACCTCCGCTGGCGGAGCCAGCCCGAGGGTCCGCTCGCCCAGCGCCAGCAGCGCCGCCGGGTCGGCCCAGAGCCGCAGCGCCAGCACCGTGTCCGGGTCCAGGGGCAGCGGCGCCGCCTGGACGGGGCCGCCGGCCAGCGGGGCCAGCAGCGACTCCTGCGCGCCGAGCAGGGCGGCCGCCGAGAGGCGCAGGCTGCGGGCGGCCGCCGAGAGGCCGGCCACCAGCCCCTCGCCGCCGGGCAGGCCCGCCGGCGCGGCGCCACCGGGGGGCAGGTAGAAGAGGATCGAGGGGCCCTCGCCGAGCGCCGCCCGCGCCCGCCGCCAGGTGGGGCCCTGCTCCAGCGAGAGGGCCGGGTCGAGCGCCAGCGCGGCGCGCAGGGCGTCCGGGCCGCCGGGGCCGGCCGCCACCAGGGCGGTGCGCTCGACGCGGGCCACCGAGAGCAGGGCCGCCTCGCCGGGGGCGCGCCGCCACACCTCGAGGGGCGTCCCGTTGGCGTTCTCGAGGCCGCGCGTCCCGGCGCCCAGCCGGTCCCTGGCCAGGCGCGCCACCAGGGCGTCGAAGGCGGCCGCGTCGCCCACCGGCAGCACCAGGAGCGGGGCGCCGGCGGCCTGGCCGTCCCGCGGCGCCAGCTCGGCCACCGCCAGGCCGCGCGCCGGGTCGAGCCCCGCGCCCGCCAGCGCGGCCGGGTCGAGCGGGTCGAAGCCCAGCTGCACCGAGAGGCCGGCGCGCAGCCCGCGCAGCTCCTCCCCGCCCGGCAGGTCGGACAGGGTGGCGTACAGCGCCGCGGCCTGTCGCGAGGCCTCGTCGAGCCGGGGCACCAGGAGCGCGCCGGTGGCGCTGGCCGGCACCCACCGCTCCGGGGGCGGGCTGGAGGCCGGGGCGCCGCAGCGGCTGCAGCCGGGCCCCAGCAGGAGGAGCAGCAGGATCGAGGCGGCGGCGAGCGGGCGGCGCACGGGCCGTTTCTATCATGGTAGATGGGCGCCGATGATCTCCTCCGGCCCCGACGAGGCCCCCCTGGCCCTCGACCGCTTCCCCGACTGGCGGGCCCGCTTCGGCGCGGCCGCCGCCCACCTCGAGCTGGAGATCGGCTGCGGGCACGGCGGCTACGCGCTGGCCTTCGCCCGGCTGCGGCCGGACCGCGCCCTGGTGGGGGTCGAGCAGCGCAAGCTCTTCGCCCGCGCCCTGGCCGACAAGGCGGCGGCCCGCGGCCACCAGCACCTGCTGATCCTGCAGGGCGACGCCCGCATCCTGGCGCCGCGCCTCTTCCCGGCCGGGTCCCTGGCCGCGGTGCACGTCCACTTCCCCGACCCCTGGTGGAAGCGGCGCCACGTGCGGCGCCGGCTGGTGGACGACCGGATGTCCACCCTGCTGCTCGGCCTGCTGCGGCCGGGCGGCCTGCTCGACTTCCGCACCGACGTGGAGCGCTACGCCAGGGACGCGGTGGTGCGGCTCGAGGAGGTGGGCTTCCGGAACGAGGCCGGGCCAGGGGAGTTCTGCGAGGCGCCGGCCGACGAGATCCCGTCCACCCGCGAGAAGCGCTACCTGGAGACCGGGCAGCGGGTCTGGCGGCTCCGGCTGCGGCGGCCCGGGCCGCCGCCCGCCTAGTCCGGCTCGCCCAGCGTCACCTGCACCATCAGGTCGCCGGCCAGGCGCTCCAGGCGCTGGCGCAGCTCGTGGGCGTCCACCGAGGGCGGCACGTGCACCCAGGCCCGCGAGCGGAAGATCGACTCGCCGGACATGGGCGCGGTGGTCTGGTCGGTGGTGAGCTCCTCGATGTTGACGCCGCGCTCGGCCAGCACCTGGGCGATCTCGCGGACCAGGCCGGGCCGGTCGAGCCCCTCGAGCTCCACCACCATGTAGCGCTGGGCGTGCGGCGGCGGCAGCCCGTCGGAGCGCTCCACCACCACCGTGAGCCCCTCGGTCTGGAGCGCGGCCAGCGCCGCGGTGAGCGAGGCGGCCTGGTCGTCGGCCACCTCCAGCCGGAGGATGCCGGCGAACTTGCCGGCCAGGTGGGCCATGCGGCTCTCCAGCCAGTTGCCGCCGTGGGCGGCGATGGGGGCGGCCACCGCCTCCACCAGGCCGGGGCGGTCCGTGCCGACCAGCGTCAGGACCAGCGAGATCATGGCTGCCCCCCGGCCAGGCCGCGGCCCCAGGCCGCCAGCACCGCGCGGTCGGCGTCGCTCAGGCGCGCCCCGGGGTGGGCCACCACGTAGAACCAGGGGGGCATCTCCTTCTCCTCGATCTCCTTGGGCAGCTTCTTGGCGATCCGCCGCAGGTCCATCTGGGTCCAGCGGGAGAAGTTGAGCTCCTCGCGCCCCTCGGAGACGTCGTGCGACACCAGCCAGGAGACCGGGGCCAGGTAGGCCTGCGGCGGCCAGACGGTCTCGTGCGAGTGGCAGTCGAAGCAGGCGCGCTTGAGGATGCTGGCCACCTCGGCCGGGGCCGTCACCGGGGCCTCCACCGGCGGGTTGGTCCGCTCCACCGGCACCACCTGGATGGCCAGCAGCAGGCCAGCGGCAGCCAGGAGCAGCTTTCGGGTCGTCGTCATGGCGAGAGGAAAGCACGGGAGGCCCGCCCCGTCACCTCCCTGGTGTCGAGGCCGCCTGCCGCTGCCCGGCGGCCCGGCGGCCCCCTCCCGGGTGGGCGGCCGGGGTGGCCGGTGCGCCCTGGGCGGCCGGCCGGCCGGCGTGGCAATCCGCGCCGGCCTCTGTTATCTCAACGGGTTCCCGGCGCCCCCCTGGCGCCGGCCCCGACCCCACATGAAGACCCTCTCCGCCGCCCAGATCCGCGACGCCTTCCTCCGCTTCTTCGAGGAGCGCGGCCACCGCCGCGTGGCCTCCTCGGCGCTCGTGCCCCAGAACGACCCCACGCTGCTCTTCACCAACGCCGGGATGGTCCAGTTCAAGGACGTCTTCACCGGCCGCGAGAAGCGCGACTACACCCGCGCCACCACCTCGCAGAAGTGCGTGCGCGCCGGCGGCAAGCACAACGACCTCGAGAACGTGGGGTTCACCGCCCGGCACCACACCTTCTTCGAGATGCTGGGGAACTTCTCCTTCGGCGACTACTTCAAGAAGGACGCGGTGGCCTGGGGCTGGGAGTTCTGCACCAGCCCGCAGTGGCTCGGCCTCGACACCACCCGGCTGGCCGCCACCGTCTTCCAGGGCGAGGGCAGCCTGCCCTGGGACCAGGAGGCCTACGACCTGTGGAGGGCCCAGGGCGTCCCGGCCGACCGGATCTACAAGCTGGGGGCCAAGGACAACTTCTGGGCCATGGGCGACACCGGCCCGTGCGGGCCCTGCTCCGAGCTGCACTACTTCCAGGGCCACGACATCGCCTGCGCCGAGGAGAAGGCCGGCCGGCCCTGCCTGGGCGTGGCCTGCGACTGCGATCGCTGGCTGGAGATCTGGAACCTGGTCTTCATGCAGTTCGAGCGGAGCGCCGACGGCACGCTGACGCCGCTGCCCAAGCCCTCCATCGACACCGGCGCCGGCCTCGAGCGCATGGCCTCGGTGGTGCAGGGCCGGCGCTCCAACTACGACACCGACCTCTTCCAGAGCATCATCGGCGCCGTCCAGGCCCTGGCCGGCAAGACCTACGGCGCCACCGAGGCCGACGACGACGTCTCCATGCGGGTCATCGCCGACCACGCCCGCGCCACCACCTTCCTGGTGGGCGACGGCGTGCTGCCCTCCAACGAGGGGCGCGGCTACGTGCTGCGCCGCATCATGCGGCGCGCCATCCGGCACGGGAAGCGGCTCGGGCTGGAGCGCCCGTTCCTGGCCGACGTCTGCGGCGCGGTGCTGGCCGAGATGGGCCAGGCCTACCCGGAGACCGCCGGCAACGAGCCCTTCATCCGCAAGGTGGCCCAGCAGGAGGAGGAGAGCTTCCGCCGCACCCTCGACAAGGGGCTGCTGATCCTGGAGGAGGAGATGGCGCGCCTCGGCCGGGCCGGCGGGCGCGTGGTGGACGGCGCGGTGGCCTTCCAGCTCTACGACACCTACGGCTTCCCCATGGACCTGACCCGCGTCATCCTGGCCGAGCGCGGCCTCTCGGTGGACGAGGCGGGCTTCGAGGCCAGCATGGCGGCGCAGCGGGCCCGCTCCGAGTGGAAGGGCTCCGGCGAGACCGCGGTGGGCGACCTGCACAAGGCCATCGCCGCCGAGCTGGGCGAGACCCGCTTCCTGGGCTACGACACCGAGGCGGCCCACAGCGAGGTGATGGCCCTGGTGGTCAACGGGGCGCGCGCCACCGCGGCCAGGGCCGGGGACCAGGTGGAGGTGATCACCGCGGTGACCCCCTTCTACGGCGAGTCGGGCGGCCAGGTGGGCGACACCGGCGCGCTGGCCGGCCCGCGCGGCCGCCTCACGGTGCGCGACGCGCGGCGGCCGGTGCCGGGCCTGGTGACGCACCTGGGCCGGCTCGACGAGGGCGAGCTGCACGTGGGCGACCGCGTCGAGCTGACCGTGGACTCGGCCCGCCGCGACCTGGTGCGCGCCAACCACTCCGCCACCCACCTGCTGCAGCTGGCGCTGCGCGAGACCCTGGGCGACCACGTCAAGCAGGCCGGCTCGGTGGTGGCGCCCGACCACCTGCGCTTCGACTTCTCGCACTTCCAGCCGCTCAGCCTGGCCGAGCAGCACGCCGTGGAGGGCAGGGTCAACGCGCTGGTGCGCCAGAACGCGGCCACCGTGACGCAGGAGCTGGCGCTGGAGGACGCGCGCAGGTCGGGCGCCATGATGATCTTCGGCGAGAAGTACGGCGAGACGGTGCGGGTGCTGACCCTGGGCCCGTCGAAGGAGCTGTGCGGCGGCACCCACGTGCGCCGCACCGGCGACATCGCCTTCTTCAAGATCGCCAGCGAGGAGTCGATCGCCGCCGGGGTGCGCCGCATCGTGGCCCACACCGGGCCCAGGGCGGTGGAGCTGGCGCAGCGCACCGAGGAGGAGCTGCGGCGCGCCGCCGGCCTGCTCAAGGCCGGCGCCTTCGACGTGGCCAGCAAGATCGAGGCGGCCCAGCGGCGCCTGAAGGAGCTGGAGCGGGCGCTGGAGGAGGCCGGCGGCAAGCTGGCCGCGGCGCAGTCCGGCGACCTGGCCACGCAGGCCACCCGGGTGGGCGCCGCCGCGGTGCTGGCGGTGCAGGTGCCGGGCGACGCCAGGGCGCTGCGCGAGCTGGCCGACAAGCTGCGCGACCGGCTGGGCAGCGGCGTGGTGGCGCTGGGCGCGGTGGCCGACGGCAAGGCGGTGCTGCTGGTCTCGGTGAGCAAGGACCTGACCGGGCGGCTCAAGGCCGGCGACCTGGTGCGCGAGGCCGCGGCGCTGGTGGGCGGCAAGGGCGGCGGCAAGCCGGACCTGGCGCAGGCCGGCGGCCCGGATCCGTCCGGGCTCGGCGCGGCGCTCGAGAAGGTCAAGGCGCTGGCCCTGGCCGCGCTCGCCTAGCGGCGCTCCAGGAGGCCGCGGCGGCGGACCGCCCGTCGCCACCGCGGCCCCCTCTCCCCTCCGGGGAGAGGGCCGGGGCGAGGGGGCCGCCCGTCACCACCTCTCTCCCTCTCCCCTCCGGGGAGAGGGCCGGGGTGAGGGGGGCCGCTCGACGCGCCGTCCGTGGCGCGGGCGTCGGGCCGGCGCGCCGCCTCCGCTGCGACGGAGGCGGCTCCGCCCATCGCCGTCGCCGCGCGGTTGACCGCCCTCGCCGAGCGTGGCTAGGCTCGCCGACGTCGATGCCGCAGACCCGCCCCGCCCCCCGCAGTGCCGTGCGCGACGCGCACGTGGTGGACCTGACGGCGGCGCGCGAGGCCCGCAAGCTCCGCGAGTTCCAGGGGCGCTGCCGCGCGGTGGACGACCTCAACCGCAAGGCGCTGTCGCGCCTCTTCCAGACCGGCCTGGTCTACACGCGGCAGGGGGCCCGCCTCGGGCGCGACCTCCTGCTGGCCCACCAGCACCTGCTGCGCGTCACCGATCTCCTGGTGCGGGTGGGCGAGCTGGCCGGCCCGGCGGCCGCCGGCGACGCCGAGCCGCTCTACGACGAGGCGCGCGACCTCCTGGCCAAGACCACCCGGCTCACCAGCCGCACCGGCCTGGTCTTCGCGCGCGGCCGCTGAGGGTGTCCGTCGTCGGCGCGCCCGCCGCGCCACCGGACCCGCCCCCGTGCCATCATGCCGCCCCATGAAGGCCCGCCTCCTCGAGCTCGAGCTCGACGCCCCCTCGCTGGCCGGCAACCCGCTCGGCGACCCGGCCCGCCGCCCGCTCTACGCCCTGCTGCCGCCCGGGCGCGACGACGGCGCCGGCCTGCCGGCCGTCTACTTCCTGCACGGCTTCACCGGCAGCGCGCGCGGCTGGCTCAACGTCTCGGCCTGGAGCCCCACCGTGCCGGAGCGCATCGAGGCGCTGTGGGCCGCCGGCCTGCCCCACTTCGTGGCGGTCTTCCTGGACGGCTTCACCGGCCTGGGCGGCACGCAGTGGACCAACTCCCCCTCGGTGGGGCGCTACCAGGACTACCTGGCCGACGACGCCACCCGCTTCGTGGAGGCGCGGCTCGGCACGCTGGCCCACCGCGAGGCGCGCGCCGTGGTGGGCAAGAGCTCGGGGGGCTACGGGGCGCTCCGGCTGGGCCGCGACCGGCCCGAGGTCTTCGGCCACCTGGCCTGCCACGCCGGCGACGCCGGCTTCGAGTGGTGCTACGGCCCCGACCTGCCCCGGGCCGCGGCCGGCCTGGCCGGCGCCACCGACGCCGCCGCCTGGCTGCGTGGCGCCATCGCGCGGGCCCGCCAGAGCAAGCTGGCCGGGGCCGACCACCCGGTCCTGAACGTGCTGGCCATGGCCGCTCACTACTCGCCCGACCCCGCCGAGCCACTGGGCGCGGCGCTGCCCTTCGCCCTGCCGGAGGGGCGCCTGCGCCCCGAGGTGTGGGAGCGCTGGCTGGTGGTGGACCCGGTGCGCTACGTGCCGCGGGCGCTGGCGGCCTACCGCGGGCTCGGCTCGCTCTTCCTCGACTGCGGGCGGCGCGACGAGTTCAACCTGCACTGGGGCGCCCGGCAGGTGGCGGCGGCGCTGCGGCAGGGCGGCGTGGAGCACGTGCACGAGGAGTTCGACGACGGCCACATGGGGATCAACTACCGCTACGACGCGTCGCTGCGCTACCTGGCGCCGCGCCTGCGCCAGGGCTAGGCTGCGCCTCCGCATGGCTGCCCTGTCCGGCGACGCGCTGCTCACGCTCCTCACCTCGTCGGCCCGGGAGGTGCTGGTGGTGCTGGGTCCCGCCGACGAGGTGCGCTGGATCTCCCCCTCGGTGGAGCGGCTGCTGGGCTGGCGCCCCGAGGCGCTGGCGGGCCGGCCCCTGGCCGGGCTGGCCCAGGAGGCCGACCGCGCGGCGGTGGCGGCCCACCTGGCCGCGGCGCGCGGCGGCCAGGCCGACACCCTGCAGTTCCGCCTGGCCTGCGCCGAGGGCGGGCACCGCTGGGTGGAGTGCGCCGCCACCCCGGCCCAGGGCGAGGCGGCGGCCGGCGGCGCGGTCTGCGTGCTGCGCGACGACGAGGCGCACCGGGCCGCCCGCGCCTCCGCCGACGACGCCCTGCGGGAGAAGGAGACCTACCTGCGGGCGGTCTTCGACAACGCGCTCGACCCCATGGTGATCCTGGACGGCGCGGCGGTCATCGTGGACGCCAACCCGGCGGCGGTGCGGCTGGTGGGGAGCGGGCCGGCGCCGGGCCGGGGCGGCCGGGCGCTGCTCGGCACGGTCCTCAAGTCCCTGGTGACGCCGGGCCGGGTGGGCGAGCTCACCGGCACCTGGCGCCGCTTCCTGGCGGAGCGGCAGGTCACCGGCCGCACCGAGCTCGCCAGCGCCGCCGGGCCGCGCACCGTGGAGTTCGCGCTGGTGGCGGACGTCCTGCCCGGGCTGCACCTCGGGGTGGTGCGCGACGTCACCGACCTCCTCACCATGCAGGCCCGCCTGGCCGGCGCCGACCGGCTGGCGTCGGTGGGCACGGTGGCGGCCGGCGTGGCCCACGAGCTGAAGAACCCGCTGGCCTACGTGGGCGCCAACCTGGAGTACCTGGAGGCGGGCCTGGCCGGGCTGGCGGCCCGCCACCCGGAGGAGGCCCGCGCCCTGGCGCCCATGGGCGACGCGCTGCGCGAGGCCCTGGTGGGCGCGCAGCGCATGCAGGTCATCGTGCGCGACCTCAAGACCTTCTCGCGGGACGACGACGCCCCCGACGCGGTGGCCGACGTGCACCGGGTGCTGGAGTCCTGCGTCAACATGTCGGCCGGCGAGCTGAAGAAGCGGGCCCTGCTGAGGAAGTCGCTGGCGCCGGTGCCGCTGGTGCGCCTCTCCGAGGCCAGGCTGGGCCAGGTGCTGCTCAACCTGCTGGTCAACGCCGCGCAGGCCATCCCGGAGGGCGACCCCCGGGGCCACGAGGTGGCGCTCAGCACCCGGGTGCTGCCGGACGGGCGCGTCGAGGTGGAGGTGCGGGACAGCGGCCCCGGCATCCCGGCCACCGTCCTGCCGCGCATCTTCGAGCCCTTCTACACGACCAAGCGGGCCGGGGAGGGGACCGGCCTGGGCCTCTCCATCTGCCGCTCCATCCTCGAGGGGGCCGGCGGCTCCATCGAGGTGGAGAGCACGCCGGGCCAGGGGGCGCGCTTCCGGGTGGCGCTGCCGGCGGTGGGGCGCGAGGCGCCGGCGCCCTGAGCGCCGGTCCGGCGCGGCCGCGGCGCCGGGCCGGCCCGGACGCGGCGCGCGGGTGGCGCGGACGCAGCGCCGCGGTCCCACCGCGCCGCACCCAGGGGCACGGCCCCGAGGTCCCGGCCTCTCGGGGAGGCCCGCTCGCGGAGGCGGAGTCCGGTGTACCCTCCGGCCTCCACCGCACCCGAGGGACCACCATGAGAACCCGCCTCCTCACCACGCTGCTGGCCGCCCTGCTCCTCTGCGCCGCCGCCTCCGCCCGCGCCGACGGCGACGGCCCGGGGCGCGGCCGCGGCGAGCTGACCGGCTGGCTGGTCTTCGGCGCCGGCTACGACTACGACCACGGCCACGAGAGCGGCTTCGGCTTCGGCGGCCGCTACCGCCTGCCGCTCCTGCCGCAGGGGCTGCTGCAGGGCGGCCAGGGCCAGGTGCGCGACTCGCTGGACCTGGAGTTCGGCGGCGACCTGGTGAACTACCACTACCGCTACCGCACCGCCCCCTACGACTACGGCTACAGCTGGTGGGCGCTGCGGCCGCGCGCCGGCGTGATGTGGAACTTCTGGCTCTCGCGGGAGCTGGCGCTCTACCCCAAGCTCGACCTGGGCTACGAGTTCGGCTGGTTCGACGGCTGGAACGACGCGGCCGGCAGCCACCCGGCCTACGCCGGCCTCTTCCTGGAGCCCTCGCTCGGGCTCATCTGGCGCTTCCGGCCGGCCACCTCGCTCCGGGTGGAGCTGGGCAGCGAGGGGATGAAGCTGGGCCTGGGCATGGCCTTCTAGCCCGGGCCCCGACGCCCGCACCAGCCGCCGCGGCCGCCCCTGGAGCTCCAGGGCGCGGCCGCGGGTGCGTCACGGTGGGCGCCGCCGGGTCAGTCGTCCCGGCGCGGCGCGCCGCCCCGGCGCAGGAAGGCCGGGATGTCGTACTGGTCCTCCTGGTCGGCGCGGAAGGCGCCAGCCGGGGCGCGGGGCGCGGCGGCGCGGGCGCCCACCGTGGCCGGGGCCGCGGCCGGCGCCGGGGGGGCTGCCGGGCGCACCACCCGGATGGCCTCGGCCGGGGCCGGGGCGGGGGGCGGGGCGGCGCGCGGGGTCACCTGCACCGGGACCTGCACCTGCAGCGGGCGAGAGGCCGCGGCGCGGCGCTCGGCGTCGCGCGGGGCGAAGCCGGTGGCGATCACGGTGATCTTCACCTCGTCGCCCAGCCGCTCGTCGATGACCGAGCCGAAGATGATGTTGGCCTCCGGGTCGGCCGCGGCGTGGGCCATCGAGACCGCCTCGTCCACCTCGTGCAGGGTCAGCCCCGGGCCGCCGGTGATGTTCACCAGCAGGCCGGTGGCCCCGTCGAGGGTGACGTCCTCCAGCAGCGGGGAGGAGATGGCGGCCTGCATGGCCTCCACGGCGCGGCGCGGGCCGGCGGCCCGGCCCGAGCCCATCAGCGCCAGCCCCTGCTCCGCCATGATGGTGCGCACGTCGGCGAAGTCCACGTTGACGATGCCGTGCACCGTGATCAGGTCGGAGATGCCCTGCACCGCGTTGAGCAGCACCTCGTCGGCCCGCTTGAAGGCGTCGGCCAGCGACATGTTCTCGCCGGCCACCGAGAGCAGGCGCTGGTTGGGGATGACGATGAGGGTGTCCACCGCCGCCTTGAGCTCCGCCAGGCCGGCCTCGGCGTGCTTGCGCCGCCGGTTGCCCTCGAAGAGGAAGGGCTTGGTGACCACGCCCACCGTGAGCGCCCCGGTGGACTTGGCGATGTCGGCCACCACCGGCGCGCCGCCGGTGCCGGTGCCGCCGCCCATGCCGGCGGTGACGAAGACCATGTCGGCCCCGGCCAGCGCCGCCTCGATCTGCTCGCGGTTCTCCAGCGCCGCCTGGCGCCCCACCTCCGGGTTGGCCCCGGCGCCCAGCCCCTTGGAGGCCGAGCGGCCCAGCTGCAGCTTCACGCCGGCCTTGTTGGCGGCCAGCGCCTGCACGTCGGTGTTGGCCGCGATGAACTCCACGCCCTCGAGGCGTCCGGCCACCATGGTGTTGATGGCGTTGCCGCCGCCGCCGCCCACCCCGATGACCTTGATGCGCGCGCCGTCGGCCCTGTCGTCGAACTCGATCATGTCGGTCTCCCGGGGCTAGAAGATCTCGCCCAGCCACTCCTTCATGCGGTTCTTGACCTTGCGGTAGACGTTCTCCTCGCGGATCCGGAAGTGCGGGCTGCCGCGCTGCTGGTGCATGCCGTAGATCACCAGCCCCACCGCGGTGGCGTACATGGGGCTGCGCACCACGTCCACCAGGCCGCCGACATGGCGCGGCATGCCCTGGCGCACCGGCACCCCCAGCACCTCCTCGGCCATCTGCGCCATGCCGGGCAGCAGCACCGAGCCGCCGGTGATGACCACCCCGGAGGCCAGCAGCTCCTCCATGCCGCACTTCTGGATCTCGTGCTGCACCAGCATGAAGATCTCCTCCACGCGGGGCTCGATGATCTCGGCCAGGATGTGGCGCGACAGCACCCGCGGGGCGCCCCCGCCCACGCTGGGCACCTCGATGGTCTCGCTCTTGTCGACCAGCTGGGCCATGGCGCAGCCGTACTGCTTCTTGATGCGCTCGGCCTCGTGGGTGGGCGTGCGCAGCCCCACCGCCACGTCGTTGGTCAGGTGGTTGCCGCCCAGCGAGATGACCGAGGTGTGGTGGATGGAGCCGTTGTGGAAGATGGCGATGTCGGTGGTGCCGCCGCCGATGTCCACCAGGCACACCCCCAGCTCCTTCTCGTCCTCCGAGAGGGTGGCCAGCGAGGAGGCCAGCGGCTGCAGCACGATGTCCGAGACGTTGAGGCCGGTGCGCTGGGCGCACTTGACGATGTTCTGGGCCGAGGAGACCGCGCCGGTGACGATCAGGGCCTTGGCCTCGAGCCGCACCCCGCTCATGCCGACCGGGTCCTTGACCCCGTCCTGGTCGTCCACCACGAACTCCTGCGGCAGCACGTGGATGACCTCGCGGTCCAGCGGGATGGCCACCGCCTTGGCCTGCTCGATGACCCGCTCCACGTCCTGCTGGCGCACCTCGCGGTCCTTCACCGCCACCACCCCGTGGCTGGGGAAGGCCTTGATGTGGCCGCCGGCGATGCCGGTGTAGACGGTGGTGATCTCGCACCCCGCCATGTGCTCGGCCTCCTCGATGGCCCGCTTGATGGAGGCGACGGTGGCGTCGATGTTGACCACCACCCCCTTGCGCAGCCCCTTGGACGGGTGCGTGCCGATGCCGATGATGTCGATGCCCTCGTCGGAGACCTCGCCGACGATGGCGCAGATCTTGGTCGTGCCGATGTCGAGCCCGACGAGGATCTCCCCGTTCTTCGCCATGTGAACCACCTTTTCCGGGCGAGCGGCGCGACGCGCCCACGCCCCACCGATCCTGTCAGGGCCCTCTCGGACCCCGAACGTCCACGACCTCGCCCCCCCCCGCCGGCCGCACGGCCACCCAGTCCGGGTGCCGCCGGTTGTCGAGGTGGAGCACCTCCGCCCTCCGCCCGTCCGCCTCGAGCGCGGAGAGCACGCGCCCGAGCCGCTCCAGCTTGGCGGGCAGGTCTCCCTGCCCGAGCCGGATCTCCATCCCATCGTCGCCGGTGGTCACCCGCACCCCCAGGTCGGGGTCCAGGTGGACCTCCGAGACCGGGGCGCGCCGGTCCAGCCCGGCCTCGCGCCAGCGGTCCAGCAGCTCCAGGGCCGCCTCGACGCGCCGCTCCGTCTCCTCGCGCCGCTCCACGTGGTCCTGCCTGAGGAGGCCGGTCACCACCGGCAGGTCGAGGCCGTCGCCGGGGGCGGCGCGCTTGAAGGCCCGGCCGCGCCGGTCCACCAGGTACAGGCCCGACAGGTCCACCAGCGCGGCGGCGCGCCGCTCGGTCACCGCCACCTCCAGCGCCGGGGGCGCCAGGCGGCGGGTGATCTCCACCGAGGCCACCCAGGGGTTGCGCTGCAGCGCCAGCGCCAGGCCGTCCAGGTCGGAGAGGAGCAGGTGGTCGCCCGGCTGCACCGGCGAGAGCTCCAGGAGCTCGGCCGGGCGCACCTGGGACAGGCCGGTGAAGCGCAGCTCGCGGAGGCGCAGCAGGTCGCCCTGCACGCCGTACCGGAAGGTGGCGAAGCCGGCGCCGCCCAGCAGCCCGAGCGCCAGCGCCGACGGCAGGACCAGGGTGGCGGCCCGGCCGAGCCGCCGCCGCACCTCCGCTGGATCCACCGCGTCCGCCGTCCGCCGGTTCCGACCCCACGCCACCCGCCACCCCGATCCCCGACGGCCGCCCGCTGCCCGGCCGCTTTCGGGCGCTATCGCCCGACGCTCCTCTTGGCCCGGGAACGGGCCCAGGGCAAGTTTTCGGCCGGGCCAGGGCGGGGGGCTGGACGGCGCGCCGACACCCGGCGGACGCCGGCCCCGCGGCAGGGGACCGCGGCGCCCTTTCTTGACGCCGCGCGCGGGCTGGGCGAAGGCTAGCGATATCGTCCCTCGAGTCGCCGCGCCCGCCAGCCCGATCGGAGCACCTCCCCCATGCGCCTGCCCGCCGCCGCCCTCACCGCCGCACTGCTCCTGGCAGCGGCCTCCCCCGCGCAGGCGGGGGACGCCCGGCTGGCGCCGCTGCCGCCGGCCGAGGCGCTGGTGGTGCACGGGCCCTACGAGCAGGGCGCCTGCGACACCTGCCACGCCCGGGCCGACCGCGACGATCCGGGCCCGGCCAGGGTGGCCAAGGAGACCTGCCTGGCCTGCCACGACGAGTTCGGCGGCAAGGCGCCGGTGCGCGTCGGCAAGGGCAAGAGCCACCCGATCAAGGGCGAGTGCACCGCCTGCCACAACCCGCACAACGCCAGGAAGAAGAAGTTGCTTCTCTGAGCTTCGGCGGCACCCCGGACCAGGCGTCACCAGGACTGTCGGTTGGGATCGGGACGTGGGTTGTCCCCGATCAAGGCCGGGTGCCCCTCGATCAGGGGTAGGATGCCGGATTCCGGACACCAGGCTAGGGGACGCGGGCGGCAGGCCGCCTCTCCTGGGAGCAGACCGACATGATCCAGCGGCTCACCTCCACCGTCAGGCGCCTCGCCCTCCCGTTGCTCGCGGCCGCCGCCTTCCCGGCCCTGGCGGCGCCGCTGAAGACGGAGGTCCAGAAGCGGACCACCCGGCGCGGCGCCCAGGTGGCCCCGCTGCCGCCCGGCCCCAACGTCAAGTGGTCCCACGGCCCCTTCGAGGCCGGCGACTGCTCCATCTGCCACGAGCGGAACGACCGGGCCAACCCGGGCCCCATCACCAGCACCGTCAACGAGCTGTGCTTCAGCTGCCACGAGGAGTTCCAGGCCATCATGGCCCGGAAGTTCAAGCACGTGCCGGCGGTGGAGACCTGCACCAACTGCCACAACCCGCACAACTCCACCGAGCGCAAGCTGCTGGGCGGCGAGATGGTGGAGACCTGCACCGCCTGCCACAAGGGCATCAAGGCGCAGATCGAGACCGCCAAGGTGAAGCACGACGCCATCGTCAAGGGCGACAAGTGCTCCAACTGCCACAACCCGCACGCCGCCAACATCGAGAAGCTGCTCATCCAGCTGCCCTTCGACCTGTGCGTCAACTGCCACTCGAAGGACGGCATGATGTCCGACGACGGCAAGGCCATGACCAACTACAAGGCCTTCCTGGGCGAGAACAAGGTGTGGCACGAGCCGGTCAAGGCCAAGGACTGCTCGGCCTGCCACCGCACCCACGGCGGCGACAACTTCCGCCTGCTGGTGTCGAACTACCCCTCGACCTTCTACGCGCCCTACGAGGCCAAGGCCTACGCGCTCTGCTACGGCTGCCACAACGACAAGGTGGTGTCGGTGCCCGAGACCACCACCCTGACCGGCTTCCGCGACGGCTCGCGCAACCTGCACTACGTGCACGTGCACCAGGAGCGCGGCCGCACCTGCCGCGCCTGCCACGAGGTGCACGCCTCCAAGCAGGACCACCACATCCGCGAGGGCGTGCCCTACGGCCCCAAGGGCTGGATGCTGAAGATCAACTACACCAAGCTGCCGAACGGCGGGTCCTGCGCCAAGACCTGCCACGAGACCAAGACCTACAACAACAAGACGCTCACCAGCGCCTCGCCGAAGTAGGAGCCGCGTGGACCTGCGCCGCCGCCTCCCCGCCGCCTGCCTGGTCGGCGTGGCGCTCGTGGGCGCGGCCTGGCCAGGGGCCGCGGCGGCCTTCTCCAACGTGCGGGAGGGCGAGCTGCTGGAGAACCCGACCCTGCCCACGCTGGACGGCGGCCGGGCCGCGCTGCTCTCCGGCGCGGTGACCGCCAGCGTCTTCGTCTTCTTCCGGCCGCAGCAGGAGCACTCGCTGGACGCGCTGCGGGAGCTGGAGCTGGTGCGCCGCGAGCTGGCCGGTCGCCCGCTGCGCTTCGTGGCGGTGGTCTCGGGGAGCTGGCCGGCCGACGAGGTGCGCGCCGCGGTGCGGGCCGCCGGGCTGGACTGGCCGGTGCTGGTCGACCGGGACGACGCGCTCTACGGCCGCCTCGGGGTGCGGCTGCACCCGGTGGTGGGCATCGCCGACCGCGGGCTGCGCCTCTCGTCCTACGAGCACTTCCGCCAGATCAACTTCCGCCAGATCGTGCTGACCCGCCTCCAGGTGCTGCTGGGCGAGGCCAGCCCGGCCGACATGGCCCGGGTGCTCGACCCGCCCCGGGCCACCACCGGCTCCCCGGAGGCCGAGGCGCGGCGCCACCTCAACCTGGCGCGGGCGCTGTGGCGCCGCCACAACGGCGCCCAGGCGCTCGAGTACCTGGCCCGCAGCCTGGCGGCCGCCCCCTCCGCACCGGCCCATGCCCTGCGGGGGGAGGTGCTGGCCGCCCAGGGGCGCTGCGCCCAGGCCCGCCCCGCCTTCGAGGCGGCTTTGAAGATCGACCCCGCCGAGGCCGTCGCTCTCTCCGGGCGGGCGGCTTGCCAGCGCCAGGCCGCCACCCCCTCCCCATGAGGTCCCACGCCACCATGCCCCGCCTCCTCGAAGCCATCCTCGGCGCCGCCCTGGTCCTCCTGCCGCTCGGCGGCGCCCACGCCCACGCCGAGGTCGGCACGGTGGTGGAGAACGTCGAGCTGGCCACCGCCGCCGGCGGCAAGGAGAAGCTGCTGGCCCCCCGCATGAAGGCCACCGCGCTGATCTTCGTGCGCACCGGGCAGGACCGCTCGGCCGACGCGCTGAAGGCCATGTCGCGCTGCGAGCAGGACCTGGCCGGCAAGCCGGTGCGCTTCGTGGCGGTGGTCTCCGGGGAGACCCCGCCGGCCGAGGCGGCCGCCATGGCGGGGCTGGCCGGGGTCAAGATGCCGGTGCTGCTCGACGTGGCCGACGCCCTGTACGCCAGGCTGGGCGTGCGCAACCACCCGGTGGTCTTCCTGCTCGACGCCAAGAACGCCATCGCCAGCTTCGAGCAGTACCGGCAGATCGACTACTGCGAGGTGGTGCGGGCGCGCCTGCGCTTCATGCTGGGCGAGCTCGGCCAGGCGGCCCTGGACAAGGTGCTCAACCCCGACGTGGCCACCATGCCGGGCGACGACCCGCGCGACGTCTCGAACCGCGACGTCAACCTGGGGCGCCGCCAGCTCAAGATCAAGCAGCTCGACAAGGCGCTGCAGAGCGCCAACAAGGCGCTGGAGCTGGCCCCCTCGGCCGGCGCCTTCGCCCTCATCGGCGACGTCCACGCCGCCCGCGGCGACTGCGCCGCGGCCCTGAAGAGCTACCAGCAGGCGCTGCAGCTCGATCCCACCGAGAAGCACGCGCTGGCGGGCGCCCAGGCCTGCGGCGGCAAGTAGGAGCCCCCATGACCCGCGCCGCCCTGGCCCTGGCCACCCTGCTGCTCGCCCCCCTGGGCGCCCACGCCCACGCCGCGGTGGGCACCCCGGTGGAGAACCTGGAGCTGCGCACCATCGCCGGCGGCAAGGAGCGGCTCCTCTCGTCCAAGGCGCGGGCCAACGTGCTGGTCTTCCTGCGCACCGGGCAGGAGCGCTCGTCAGACGCCCTGGTGCAGCTGGCGGCCTGCGAGAAGCTCTTCGCCGGCCGGGCGGTGCGCTGGGTGGGCGTCGTCTCCTCCAGCGAGGAGCCGGCCGCGGTGCAGGCCCTGGTGGCCCGCACCGGGGTGGCCATGCCGGTGCTGGTGGACCAGGACGACGCGCTCTACGGGGCGCTGGGGATCCGCCTCCACCCCATGGTGGCCTTCACCGACCAGCGCTTCAAGCTGGCCGCCGTGGAGATGTACCGGCAGATCGACTACTGCGAGATCATCAAGGGGCGCATCCGGCTCATGCTGGGGGAGATCGACGAGGCCGCCTTCCAGGCCGTCCTGGAGCCGGCCAAGGGCACCATGCCCGGCGACGACCCGCGCGACGTGGCGCGCCGCGACGTCAACCTGGGGCGCATGCTGCTGAAGCGCAAGGCCTACGACAAGGCCCAGCAGAGCGCCAACAAGGCCCTGGAGCGCGCCCCCATCCCGGCCGCCCACGTCCTCCTGGGCGACGTGTTCGCGGCGCGCGGCGACTGCGCCCAGGCCACCCGGCACTACCGGCAGGCGCTCACGCTCGACGCCGCCGACGCGGCCGCCCAGGCCGGCCTGGCGGCCTGCGCCGGCAAGTAGCCCGGCGCCCCGCCCGCCTGCGCCGCGCCCCGGCCGACGCGGCGACGGGAGGGAGCTCCTCCCGGTCCCTCAGGCCTTGAGCGCCGCCCCGTCCAGCAGCCGCTCGCACAGCGCCGGGAAGGACAGGCCGTTGCCGGCCGCGATCTTGGGCACCAGCGAGGTGGCGGTCATGCCGGGCAGGGTGTTGACCTCCAGCACGTAGGCGGCGCCGTCCGGCGCCAGGATGAAGTCGGTGCGGGTCACGCCGGCGCAGCCCAGGCCGCGGTGGGCCACCTCGGCGTCGTCCATGAGCCGGCGGGTCTCGCCCTCGCCGAGGCGGGCCGGGTAGAAGTACTGGGTGGTCCCGGCGGTGTACTTGGCCGCGTAGTCGTAGAACTCGTTGGCCGGCACCACCTCGATGACGCCCAGGGCGCGGCCGTCCAGCACCGCCACCTGCACCTCCTTGCCCTTGACGTACCGCTCCACGATGACGTCGCCCTTCCAGCGGGCCGCCTCGCGGCAGGCGGCCGGCAGCCCCGCCGCCTCCTTCACCAGGGTCACGCCCACGCTGGAGCCCTCGCAGGACGGCTTGACCACCACCGGGAAGGCGAAGGGAAGGTCCGACCCGTGCACCTCGGCGACCCGGCCCGCCGGGAAGACGCGGTAGTCGGTCACCTGCAGGCCCAGGCTGCGGAAGACCAGCTTGGAGAGCACCTTGTCCATGCCCACCGCCGAGGCCAGCACGCCCGAGCCGGTGTAGGGGATGCCCATGGACTCCAGCAGCCCCTGCACGCAGCCGTCCTCGCCGAAGCGGCCGTGCAGGGCCACGAAGGCCACCTCGGCCCCGGCCTGGCGCAGGCGCGCCGGCAGGTCGCGGTCCAGGTCGAGCAGGACCACGTCGTAGCCCAGGCCGCGCAGCGCCTCGGCACAGGCCGCCCCGGTCTTGAGCGAGACCTCCCGCTCGGCGGATGGCCCGCCGTACACCACCGCCACCTTCTTGCCGCTCCAGGTGCCCATGTCGCCCTCGCTTGCCGCGCCGGTCGCCCGGCGCGCGCAGCCGTCGGTCCTCGACCCTCGGTCTTCAGCCTTCAGCCTTCAGCCTTCAAGCTTCTTGCACGTCCTCGGCCAGGAACTCCCCCACCAGCTTGACCTCCGCCTCCAGGGGGAGGCCGAAGGCCGCCTTCACCCTGGCCCGCGCCAGCTTCATGAGGGCCAGCACGTCGTGCGCCGTGGCGCCGCCCAGGTTGACCAGGAAGTTGGCGTGGACGTCCGACCACATGGCGCCCCCGACACGGTACCCCTTCAGCCCCACCGCCTCGATGAGCTGCCCGGCGAAGCGGCCGGGCGGGTTCCAGAAGGTGGAGCCGAAGCTGGGCCGGTCGAGCGGCTGGGTGGCGCGGCGGCGGGCCACGTCGGCCTCCATGAGCGCGCGGCTGGCCGGCACGTCGCCGGGCGTGAGGCGGCACTCCAGCCGGGTCACCACCGCGCCGGGCGGCAGGTGGCTCCGGCGGTACCCCAGGCCCAGGGCGGCCGCCGGCACGAAGCCGGTCCCGTCGGCGGTGGCCAGCTCGGCCCGCACCAGCACCCTCACCAGCTCGCCGGCCGGGGTCCCGGCGTTCATGGCCAGGGCGCCGCCCAGCGTGCCGGGCACCCCGGCCAGGAACTCGGCGCCGGTGAGCCCCAGGGCGTGGCCGCGCGCCATGAGCCGGGCGATGGGGGCGCCCGCCGGCAGCGTGAGCAGCGGCCCGTCGGTGCGCTCCTCGCCCAGGTCGGGGGGCAGGCGCACCACCACCCCCCGCACCCCGGCGTCGGCCACCAGGGTGTTGGCGCCGCCGCCCAGGATGGTGAGCGGCACGCCCAGCTCCGCCACGCCGCGGAGCAGCTCGGCCAGGTCGTCGGGATCGGCCGGGCGGACCAGCAGGTCGGCCGGCCCGCCCACCCGGATGGAGGTGCGCGGGGCCAGCCGCTCGTCCGGCAGGGCCTCGCCGCGCAGGCGGCGCTGGAGCTCGCGGCGCCAGTCGGCCACGCCTCAGCCCCCCAGGAGCCCGAGCAGCTCCGGGCCCACGTGGGTGACGTCGCCGGCGCCCAGGGTCAGCACCAGGTCGCCCGGCTGGAGCCGCGCCCGGGCCGCCGCGGCCAGCCCGGCCCGGGGCACGAAGGTGGCGTCGCGGTGGCCGCAGGCGCGGACGGCCTCCACCAGCCCGGCCGCGCTCACGCCCGGCAGCGGCTCCTCGCCGGCGGCGTACACGTCGGTGACCAGCAGCACGTCGGCGTCGTTGAAGGCGGTGGCGAACTCGGCGTGCAGGTCGCGGGTGCGGCTGTAGCGGTGGGGCTGGAAGAGGCAGACCACGCGGCGGCGGAAGGCCTCGCGGGCGCCCAGCAGGGTGGCCCTCACCTCGGCCGGGTGGTGCCCGTAGTCGTCCACCACGGTGACGCCGCCGGCCTCGCCCTTCACGGTGAAGCGGCGCTGCACCCCCTGGAAGGCGGCCAGGGCGGTGCGGGTCACGTCGGCCGGGATGCCCATCTCGTCGCCCAGGGCGATGACCGCCAGGGCGTTGAGCGCGTTGTGGCGCCCCACCATGGCCACCTCGAAGCGGCCCATGGGCTGGCCGCGCCGGAAGGCGTCGAAGCGCACGGCGTGGCCGGAGACCTCGATGGCCTCGGCGCGGTAGTCGGCCTGGTGGCTCTCGCCGTAGGTGACGTAGCGCTTGCCCACGTCGGGCAGGAGGGCCTGCACGCCGGGGTGGTCGATGCACAGGATGGCCAGCCCGTAGAAGGGCACCCGGTTGACGAAGTCCACGAACCCTCGGCGCAGGGCCGCCTCGGTCTTCCAGTGGTCCAGGTGCTCCGGGTCCACGTTGGTGACCACCGCCAGGGTGGGCGCGATGTGCAGGAACGAGCCGTCCGACTCGTCGGCCTCCACCACCATGTAGTCGCTCTTGCCCAGCTTGGCGTTGGAGCCGAAGGCGTTGACCTTGCCGCCCACCACCGCGGTGGGGTCCAGGCCGGCCTGGGCCATCACCCAGGCCGCCATGGAGGTGGTGGTGGTCTTGCCGTGCGAGCCGGCGATGGCCACGCCGTACTTGAGCCGCATCAGCTCGGCCAGCATCTCGGCGCGCGGGATGACCGGCACCTTGCGGGCGCGCGCCTCCACCACCTCGGGGTTGTCGCGCCGCACCGCCGAGGAGGTGACCACCACGTCGGCGCCGCCCACGTTGGCGGCGGCGTGGCCCATGGCGATGCGCCCGCCCAGCCCCTCCAGCCGCCGGGTGGTGTCGGAGGCCCTCAGGTCCGAGCCGGAGACGGCGTGGCCCAGGTTGAGCAGCACCTCGGCGATGCCGCTCATGCCGATGCCCCCGATGCCGACGAAGTGGATCCTGGCGGGGCGGGAACGGAACAGGCTCATGCGATCCTCGGAGGGGAGGCGGGCTACAGGCCGGGTGGGCGGAGGGGCTTGAAGCCTGGGCCGCGGTCCTGGCCGAAGGGAGAGCCCCAGCGCTGGCGCACCAGCTCGGCGCAGACGTCGGCGATCTCCCGGGCGGCCGCCGGCGCGCCCAGGCGACCGGCGGCGCGCGACATGCGCTCGCGCCGCTCCGGGTTCTGCAGGATGGCGCGGACCTCGGCGGCCAGCAGCTCGCCGGTCAGGTCGCGCTCCTCGATCATGACGGCGGCGCCGGCGTCCACCAGGCTGCGGGCGTTCTTGACCTGGTGGTTGTCGGCGGCGGCCGGGAAGGGGACCAGCAGCGAGGGCTTCTTGCAGACCGTCAGCTCGGCCAGGGTGGTGGCCCCGGCGCGGCACACCACCAGGTCGGCCTCGGCGTAGGCCCGGCTCATGTCGGTGATGAAGTCGCGCACGTCGGGCTCGAAGCCCACCGCGCGGTAGCCCCGCTCCACCTGCTCGCGGTCGCGGGCCCCGGTCTGGTGGATGATGAAGAGCCGGTCGCGCAGGTCGGCCAGGTGCGGCAGGGCCTCCACCACCCGCATGTTGAGGGCGTGGGCCCCCTGCGAGCCGCCGAAGACCAGCAGCCGGGAGCGGTCGTGGCCGGCGGTGGGGCGCATGAAGTTCTCCAGCAGCTGGCGCCGGATGGGGTTGCCCAGCTGGTGGACGCGGCGCCGCGGGAAGCTGGCGGCCGCCTCGGGGAAGGCGGTGAAGGCCGCCTTGACGAACCAGCCCAGCAGCCGGTTGGTCAGGCCGGCCACGGCGTTCTGCTCCTGCACCGCGGTGGGGATGCGCGCCAGCCAGGCGGCCAGCACCAGCGGGCCGGAGGCGTAGCCGCCCACCCCCACCACCATGTCGGGGCGCCAGCGCCGCAGGATGGCCAGGCAGCGCAGCAGGGCGCGCGGCAGCAGCAGCAGGTTGGCCAGGGCGCCCAGCGGGCCCTTGCCCTTCAGCCCCTTCACCTCCACCAGCTCGATGGGGTAGCCGGCCGCCGGCACCACCTGGGCCTCCAGGCCGCGGGCCGTGCCCACGAAGACCACGTCGTTCTGGGGGTGGCGCGTCACCACCTCGTCCGCCAGCGCGATGCCGGGGAAGACGTGGCCGCCGGTGCCGCCGCCCGCCACCATCAGCCTCATGAGGCGGCCTCCGCGGCGCCGCGCGCCGGCCCGACCCGCACCGCCTGAACGCCGGTGGTGAGGAAGCCGCCGCGATCACCGGAGACCGAGAGCAGCACCCCGGCCGCCAGCAGCAGCGTCATGAGCGAGCTGCCGCCGTAGGAGACCAGCGGCAGGGTCAGCCCCTTGGTGGGCAGCAGGCCGAAGACCACCGCCAGGTTGACCAGCGCCTGGGCGCCGAAGAGGGTGGTCAGCCCCAGCGCCAGGTAGGCGCCGAAGGGCTCGGCGGCGCGCAGCGAGGCGCGCAGGCCGCGCCACACCAGCACCCCGTAGAGCAGCAGCAGCACCGCGATGCCGAGCAGGCCGGCCTCCTCGGCGATGACCGCGGCGATGAAGTCGGTGTGGGCCGCCGGCAGGTAGAAGAGCTTGCCCTTCCCCTGGCCCAGCCCCTGGCCGGTCCAGCCGCCGTTGCCGATGCCCAGCAGCGACTCGACCAGCTGGAAGCCGGCGCCCTCGCGGTGGCCCCAGGGGTCCAGGTAGGCCAGCCAGCGCTCCATCCGGTAGGGGGTGCCGGTGATGAGCTTCCAGCCGATGGGCAGGGCCAGCAGGACCGCGCCCACCAGGTAGGAGAGGCGGGCCCCGGCGGCGAAGAGCATGGTGAACAGCACCAGCAGCATGATGACGCCGGTGCCCATGTCCCGCTCCAGCAGGCACAGCACCACCATCAGGCCGGTCACCAGCAGGTGGGGCAGGAAGCCGATGGAGAAGAGCCGCACCTTCTCGCGCTTGCGGGAGAGCGAGTGGGCCAGGTAGAGCACCAGCACCACCTTGGCCAGCTCGGCGGGCTGGAAGTTGATGAGCCCCAGGTTGATCCAGCGGCGCGCCCCGCCGGCCACCTTGCCGATGCCCGGCACCAGCACCAGCACCAGCATGAGCAGCGAGAAGACCAGCAGCGGGTAGGCCCAGGCGGCCATGCGCCGGTAGCCCACCTGGAGGGCCAGCACCAGGCCGGCGAAGCCCAGGCCGAAGGCCACCGCCTGGCGCTTCAGGAAGAAGAACTCGTCGCCGTGCTGGCGCGAGGCCTGGATGGCGCTGGCCGAGTACACCATCACCGCGCCGCCGGCGGCCAGCGCCAGCACCACGGTGAGCAGCAGCCAGTCGAAGGGCAGGGGCTGCAGGCGAGGCTGCACCGGGCCGTCGCTCACGGCAGCGCCTCCACCAGCTGGCGGAAGGCCGCGCCGCGCGCCTCGAAGTCGCTGAACTGGTCGTAGCTGGCGCAGGCCGGCGAGAGCAGCACCACGTCGCCCGGCGTCGCCAGGGCGGCCGCCCGGGCCACCGCCTGGGCCAGGGTGCCGCAGGCCTCGGTGGGGGCGGCGTCGCCCAGCTCGCGCTCCACCGCCGGGGCGTCCTCCCCCAGCGTGAGCAGCGCCTTGACCCGCCCGGCGAAGAGCGGGCGCAAGGGGGCGTAGGGCGCCTTCTTGCCCCGCCCGCCCATCACCAGCACCACCCGCGGCGCGCCGGCCGGGAAGGCCGCCAGCCCCACCGCGGTGGAGTCCACGTTGGTGGCCTTGGAGTCGTTGATCCACTCCACCCCGCCGCGCTCGCGCACCAGCTCGAGGCGGTTGGGCAGGCCGCCGAAGGCGTCCAGGCCGCGCTGCACCGCCGACCCGGGTACGCCCAGCAGGCGGGCGCACAGCAGCGCCGCCATGGCGTTCTCGCGGTTGTGGCGGCCGCGCAGCGCCCGGTTGGCGAGGCGGTAGCGCTCCGGGGAGCCGGCGGCGTAGCGGTAGAACCAGATCTCGCCGGGGCCGGTGCCGTCCCCCTCGGCGGGGGCCCGGGCGGCGGCCCGGGCCGGCGGGCCGAAGCCGAAGGTGTAGACCGCGCCGCGCGAGGCGCCGGCCATGGCCACGGCGCGCTCGTCGCGCAGGTTGGTCACCGCGAAGTCGCCGGCCTGCTGGGTCTCGAAGAGGCGGGCCTTGGCGGCGGCGTAGGCCTCCAGCCCCTGGTAGCGGTCCAGGTGGTCGGGGGTGACGTTGAGGATGGCGGCCACCTTGGGGCGCAGCCGCTCGATGGCCTCCAGCTGGAAGGAGGAGAGCTCGGCCACCACCACGTCGGCGCGCTGGCCGGAGAGGACGTGCTGGCACAGCGGGGTGCCCAGGTTGCCGCCGGCGAAGGTGGCCCGATCCTCGGCGAAGAGCGCCGCGGCCAGGGCGGTGGTGGTGGACTTGCCGTTGGTGCCGGTGATGGCCACCAGCGGCACGCCCTGCAGGAAGCGGTAGGCCAGCTCGACCTCGCCCCACACCGGCACGCCGGCCTGGCGGGCGGTGCGCAGGTGGGGCAGCCAGAGCGGCACGCCCGGCGAGACCACCACCAGGTCGGCCGAGGTGAAGTCGCGCTCGTCGTGGCCGCCCAGGACGGCGCGCACCGCGGCGCCGCCCAGCTCGGCCAGCGCCGGCGCCAGCGTGGCGGCCGGCCGCGCGTCGGTCACCGTCACCAGGGCCCCCTCGCGCAGCAGCAGGCGGGCCGCGGCCACGCCGCTGCGCGCCAGCCCCAGCACCGTCACTCGCTTCCCCTTCAGCTCCGGCGGTCTCGTCACGGCTACCTCAGCTTGATGGACATGAGCGCGATGAGCGCCAGCATGACCGAGATGATCCAGAAGCGGACGATGATCTTGGGTTCGGCCCACCCCTTCAGCTCGAAGTGGTGGTGGATGGGCGCCATGCGGAAGACCCGCTTGCCCGTGTACCTGAAGCTGGTCACCTGGATGATGACGCTGACGGTCTCGGCCAGGAAGACGCCGTGCAGGATGGCGCTGGCCACCTCGTTCTTGGTGAGCACCGCCAGCATGCCCAGCCCGCCGCCCAGCGCCAGGGACCCCACGTCGCCCATGAAGACCTGGGCCGGGTAGGTGTTGAACCAGAGGAAGGCCACCCCGGCCCCGAAGATGGCCGAGCAGAGCACCCCCAGCTCCTCGGCCCCGGGGATGGAGACGATGCGCAGGTACTCGGCCAGGCTGAACCCGGCGATGGTCGACCCGGCCACGTAGGAGAGGGCCAGGAAGGTCATGGCCGAGATCATGGTGGGGAAGATGGCCAGGCCGTCCAGGCCGTCGGTCAGGTTGACGGCGTTGGAGGTGGCCACCACCACGAAGATCATGAAGGGCAGGTAGAGCCAGCCCAGGTCCGGGTTGAAGAGGCGGGTGGGGATGAAGGGCAGGGTCAGGTGGGTGTCGAGGCGGCTGCCCACGAAGAGCCAGGGGAAGCGGGCGTCGGCGTGGAAGTTCCAGTCGGTCAGGAACAGCCAGTAGACCAGCAGCACCACCAGCACCTGGAAGACCAGCTTCCTCCGGCCGGCCAGCCCCTTGGAGTTGCGCTTGGAGAGCTTGAGCCAGTCGTCGGCGAAGCCGATGGCGCCGTAGCCCAGGGTCACCAGCAGCGCCGCCCAGACCCAGCGGCTGCGCAGGTCGGCGAAGAGCAGGGTGGAGCAGGTCAGCGAGAAGAGGATCAGGGCGCCGCCCATGGACGGCGTGCCGGCCTTCTTCTTGTGGCCGTCGGGCGTGTCCTCGCGGACGTTGGAGGCGCCGTACTGCAGCACCCGCATCCGCTCGATGAAGTACGGGCCCAGCAGGAGCCCGATGATCATGGCGGTGAGCCCGGCCGCCACGATCCGGAAGGACGGGTAGCGCAGGACGTTGAGGACCGAGACCTTGCCGGCCAGGGGGTAGAGGAGGTGGTAGAGCATCGCCTAGCGCAGGGCCTCGACCAGCCGCTCCAGCTTCAGGCCGCGGCTGGCCTTGACGAGGAGGACGTCGCCGGCGCGCAGGGTGGCGCGGGTCTCGGCGCACAGCGCCGCGACGTCCTCGGTGTGGAAGGTGTGCGCCGGCGGCAGGCCGGCGGCCCGGGCCCCGGCCAGCAGCGCGGCCGAGCGCGGCCCGAAGGCCAGCAGCCGGTCCACGCCGGCGGCGGCGGCCTCGGCGCCCACGGCGCGGTGCAGCTCCAGCTCGCCCGGGCCGAGCTCCAGCATGTCGCCCAGGGCCGCCACGGCGCGCCCGCCCTCGGCGCGGGCCAGGTCGCGCAGGGTGTGCAGGGCGGCGGTCATCGAGGACGGGTTGGCGTTGTAGCAGTCGTCCACCAGCAGCACGCCCGAGGGCAGGCGCTCCAGCCGCAGGCGCCGCCCCACCGGCGCCACCCCGGCCAGGCCGCGCACGATCTCCCGGTCGTCGCAGCCCATGGCGATGGCGGCGCAGGCGGCGGCGGCGGCGTTGGCGGCGTTGTGGGCCCCCACCAGCGGCAGCGCCACCTCGAGCTCGCGGTTGCCCACCCCCAGCAGGAAGCGCAGGCCGGTGGCGTCCTGGGAGAGCACCTCCAGCACCACCACGTCGCCGCGCCGCTGCCGGCCGGTGGCGAAGGTGAGCAGGCGGCGCCCGGAGGCCTGGGCGCGGCGGAGCAGGCGGGGGTCGTCGGCGTTGGCCACCGCCACCCCGCCCGGCGGCAGGCCCTGCCAGAGCTCGGCCTTGGCGTCGGCCACCCCGTCCACCGTGCCGAGCCCCGCGAGGTGAGCGGCGGCGGCGTTGGTCACCACCCCCACCTGCGGCAGGGCCAGGGCGGTCAGGCGCCCGATCTCGCCGGGGTGGTTCATGCCCAGCTCGATGACCGCGGCGCGGTGCTCCCCGGTGAGCCTGAGCAGGGTGAGCGGGACGCCCACCTCGTTGTTGAGGTTCCCCTCGGTCTTGAGGACCGGGCCGCGGGTGGCCAGGATGGCGGCGGTCATCTCGCGGGTGGTGGTCTTGCCGTTGGAGCCGGTCACGGCCACCACCGGCAGGTCGAAGCGGCGCCGGTGGTGGCGGGCCACCGCGCCCAGCGCCGCCAGGGTGTCGCCCACCAGCAGGCGGGGCAGGCCGGGCGCCGGGGCGGCGTCGTCGTGCACCAGCGCCGCGGCGGCCCCGGCGCGGCTCGCCTCGCCGAGGAAGGCGTGGGCGTCGAACCGCTCGCCGCGCAGCGCCACGAAGAGCGAGCCGGCCACCACGGCCCGGGTGTCGGTGGAGAGCCCCTCAACCCCGGGCGGCGGCGAGTCGAGCCAGCGGCCGCCGGTGGCCGCGGCCAGCTCGGCGGCGGTGAAGCGCGGTCCGATCATGGCTGGCCCAGGGCCCGGCGGGCCGCCTCGCCATCCGCCCGGAGGGCCTTGCGGGCCTCCTCCACGTCGTCGAAGTGGCGCTTCTCGCCGCCCACCAGCTGATAGTCCTCGTGCCCCTTGCCGGCCAGCAGCACCGCGTCGCCCGGGCGGGCGCAGGCCACCGCCAGCGCGATGGCGGCGCGGCGGTCCGGCTCCACCAGGTAGCCGTCGGCGCCGGCGCGGGCCTCCGCCACGGTGAGGCGGCGGCGGCCGGCCCGCTCCAGGCCCGGCACGATGGCGTCCACGATGGCCAGCGGATCCTCGGAGCGCGGGTTGTCGCTGGTGACCACGGTGAGCTCGGCGCCGCGGCCGGCCGCCTCGCCCATGAGCGGCCGCTTGCCGCGGTCGCGGTCGCCGCCGCAGCCGAAGGCCGCCACCAGCCGGCGCGGGCCCAGGCCGCGCAGCGCCTCCAGCACGCGGGCCAGGGCGTCGTCGGTGTGGGCGTAGTCCACGAAGACCGGGAAGCCCGGGCCGTCGATGCGTTCCAGCCGGCCCGGGGCGCCGGCCGAGGCGGCCAGGCCGCGGGCCACCGCCTCGGCGGGCAGCCCGAGGGCCAGGCCCAGGCCGGCGGCGCACAGCAGGTTCTCCACGTTGTGCGCCCCCACCAGCGGCGAGCGCAGCTCGAGGGTCCCGCGCGGCGTGTGCACCAGGGCGGTGGTGCCGGCCAGCGACTGCTCCAGCCGCTCGGCGTGCAGGGCGTCCCCGCCGCGGGTGCCGTAGCGCCACACCTGGCGCCCCGGGCCGAGCTGGTCGGCCAGCCGCGCGCCCCAGGGATCGCGGGCGTTCACCACCGCGGTGCCGTCGGCCGCCAGGTGCTCCACGAAGAGGCGCCGCTTGGCGGCGAAGTACCCCTCCATGTCGCCGTGGTAGTCGAGGTGGTCGCGCGTCAGGTTGGTGAAGCCGGCCGCCT
This sequence comes from Anaeromyxobacter sp., assembly GCA_016718565.1. Lineage (NCBI taxonomy): Bacteria > Pseudomonadati > Myxococcota > Myxococcia > Myxococcales > Anaeromyxobacteraceae > Anaeromyxobacter > Anaeromyxobacter sp. Next base: position 815,320 of record JADKCZ010000001.1, read on the forward strand.
GGAAGCGCAGGCCGGCCACCCGCTCCTGCGCCAGGGCGTGGGAGGAGACCTCCATCACCACCAGGCGGGCCCCGGCGTCGCGCATCTCGGCCAGCAGGGCCTGGATGGTGGTGGACTCCGGCGTGGTGTGCGCGGCCGGCCGCGCCGCGCCGGGCCAGCGGTGGGTGATGGTGCCGATGACGCCCGCCGGGATCCCGGCGGCGGCCACGCAGGCCTCCAGCAGGTAGCTCACCGTGGTCTTGCCGTTGGTGCCGGTGATGGCGGCCAGGGTCAGGTCGCGCCCCGGGTGGCCCTGGAGCGCCGCGGCGGCCAGCGCCATGGCCCGGCGCGACGACGGCACCAGGAGCAGGCGGGCCGGCGCGCAGGGCACCGGCCGCTCGGCCACCACCGCCACCGCGCCGCGGCGGGCCGCCTCGGCGGCGAAGTCGTGGCCATCCTGCGCGGCGCCGGGCAGCGCGAAGAAGAGGGTGCCGGGTCCGGCCTGGCGGGAGTCGCCCGTGACGGCGGCGATCTCGGGGTCGTCCCCGAGGTCGCCCCGCGCGCCCGTCCCCGCCGTCACCGTCGAGAGCCGCATCCGAGGGAGGATCTCATGCACGGGGCGATCCGGCCAGTTTCCGCCGTGCCCCCAAGAGGTTGCACTGGGAGTGGCCAGCGCGACACGGGCCCTGCCCACCCGCGCCCACGCCTAGCCCGCGGGCGCCAGGGTGAGCCGGATCCGCGCCCCCCGCGCCACCACCCGGCCGGGCGGGGGCGACTGGCGGGTGACGCGGCCGGAGCCGGTCACCTCGGCGCCCAGATCGAGCGCCTCCAGGGTGCGGAGGGCGGCGCGCACCGGCAGGCCGGCCAGCGCCGGCACGGCCACGCCGCCGGTGGAGCCGGCGAGGCGGCGGGCGGCCACCTCCACGGCGGGGGGCTCGGCGGGCTCGGCCTCGTCGTCCTCGGCGGAGGCCGGGCGGGCGCGGGTCGAGGCCAGCGCGGCGGGCGGCGTCGGCCCCGGCGCCGCAGCGGGGGTGGCGGCGGCCCCGCCCGAGGCGGCCCGGGTGGCCGCGGCGGCGCCGGCGGCCACGTCGGACGGCTCGGGTGGCACGCCCAGCATCTTCAGGGCGTAGGAGGCGATGTCGCGGAAGGGCGGGGCGGCCACCTCGCCGCCGTAGATCTCCCCCTTGGGCTCGTCGATGAAGACGCCGATCACCACCCGCGGATCCTGGGCGGGGGCGAAGCCCACGAAGGAGCTGTAGTGGCGGTCGGCCGAGTAGCCGCCGGTGACGGGGTCGGCCTTCTGCGCCGTGCCGGTCTTGCCGGCCACGCGCCAGCCGTCCGGCCGGGCGCGCTTGCCGGTGCCGTCGGGGTCCTCCACCACGCCGGCCAGCCAGCGGGCCACGGTGGCGGCGGTCGCCGGCGAGACCACCTGGCGCACCACCTGCGGCCGCGGCTCCTCGATGACCGCGCCGTCGGCCGGGTCGATGGTGCGCAGCACCAGGCGGGGCTCCATGAGCCGCCCGCCGTTGGCGATGGCCCCCATGGCGCTCACCACCTGCAGGGCGGAGGCGGTCAGCCCCTGGCCGAAGCTCTGGGTGGCCAGCGCGATGTCGGACCTGGGGTAGGGGAGCAGCCCCTTGCGCTCCCCCGGCAGCGCCACGCCGGTGCGCTGGCCGAAGCCGAAGGCGGCCAGCACCTCCGAGAGGCCGCGCTTGCCCAGCCGGGCGCCGATGCGGGCGGCGCCCACGTTGGAGGAGGCGGCCAGCACCTTGGCCGGCCCGGCCCAGCCGATGGACTTGTGGTCGTGGATGACGTGGCCGCCCACCGTGTAGCCGGCGCCGCAGTCGATGGCGTCGCCCGGCCTGAGCACCCCGCGGTCGAGCGCGCCGGCGATGGTGAAGGCCTTGACGGTGGAGCCGGGCTCGAAGGCGTCGGAGACCGCCCGGTTGCGGGGCTCGTCGCCCTTCTTGAGGGCGTTGGGGTCGACCGGGGGCCAGCTGGCCATGGCCAGCACCTCGCCGGTGGCCGGGTCCAGGGCGATGGCCACGCCGGACAGGGCCCGCGAGCCCTTGACCGCCGCCCCCAGCGCCTGCTCGGCGGTGAGCTGCAGCCCCTGGTCGAGGGTCAGCTCCACCCGGGCCCCCTCGCGCGCCCGGTTGGACCCCACCACGTCCTGCAGCGCCACCCGCCCGCGCCCGTCGCGCAGCGACGGCACCTTGGCGGGCTCGCCGCGCAGCACCTCGTCGAGCTGCAGCTCGATGCCCTCCAGGCCGGTGCCGTCGTCGCCGGTGAGCCCGATGACCTGGGACGCCAGCGTGGACTTGGGGTAGTAGCGGCGGGTCTCGCCGAGGAGCTGCACGCCGGGCAGGTCCAGCCGGCGCACCGCCGAGGCCTCGGCCGGCGAGATGCGCCGCTTCACCCAGACGAAGCGGGCCCCGCCGCGATCCACCTTGCGGGCCAGCGCCCTGGGATCGAGCCGCAGGGCCCGGGCCAGCTGGGCCAGGGCGCGGGCCGGGGAGGCCGCCCGGGCCTCCAGCTCGGAGGGATCCACGAAGACCGACTCGGCGTCGCCGCTCTGGGCCAGCAGCTGCCCGGCCCGATCGACGATGACGCCGCGCCGGGGCGTCATCACCACCTGGCGCACGTACTGGTCGCGGGCCTCGGCCGAGAGCTTGTCGCGCTGCACCACCTGGAGCGAGACGGCCCGCCAGGCCACCGCGCCGAAGCCGCCCAGGAAGAGCAGGCCCACCAGCCCGATGCGGATGGCGATCCAGCGCGTCGACTTGGGATCCGGCCCTGGGCGCACGCTCACCTCGCGGCGGCTGCCCGCGACGGCCCCCGGAGAGCGACCTGCTCTCCGGAGACCACCACGTCCCGCGGCGCGTCCGAAGACGCCTCGCGGGCTCCCGCCGCCGCCCGCCCAAGGAAAGGCTCCGCCGGCGTGGGCCGGTGACCAACCCCGTCCACGCCCGCCCTGCCCGCGCTGTCCCGCGGGCCTGCCGCCAACACCGCACCCGGCGCCGGCGGAGCCATGCCCAGCCTGGTCCTCGCCCAACCCTCCAGCGCCCGGGGAGACCGCAGGGTCTCGACCTCGAGGAGCAGCCGGCCGTGCAGGGAGGTGAGGTGATCGTGCCGCTTCTTCTCCTCGGCCAGCTGGTAGGAGGCCGCCAGGGCGCGCGTCCTGGTCCAGATGAAGAACACCGCCAGGCCGGCGCACAGCAGCACCGGCAGCGCGGTGCGCAGCACCGGGGCCAGCACGGCGGGGCCGCGGCGGCGGCCGCTGGAGGAGGCGCGCCTCACCGGAGCTTCTCCACCACGCGCAGGCGGGCGCTGCGGGCGCGCGGGTTCTCCGCCACCTCGTCGTCGGCGGCCACCACGGCCTTGCGGGTCACGGCGCGGAAGGAGGCGGCGGCGCCGCAGCCGCACACCGGCATGCCGGGCGGGCAGACGCAGGCCTGGCAGAGCGAGCGGAACTTCTCCTTCACGGCCCGGTCCTCCAGGCTGTGGAAGCTGATGGCCCCGGCGCGGCCGCCCGGGCGGACCAGCGCCGGCAGCGCCTCCAGCCAGGCCGTCAGCGCGCCCAGCTCGTCGTTGACGGCGATGCGCAGCGCCTGGAAGGTGCGGGTGGCGGGGTGGATGCGCGGCGGCCAGGCCTTGCGCGGGATGGCCTGCGAGACCACCTCGGCCAGCCGGGCGGTGTCGAGCGGCTCGCCGGTGGCCAGCGCCGCCTTGATGGCGCGCGCCACGGGTCGGGCGTAGCGCTCCTCGCCGTACTCGTCGATGACCCGGGCCAGCTCGCGCTCGTCGAGCCGCTCCAGCAGGTCGGCCAGCGTCTGGCCCTCCGGCCCCATGCGCATGTCGAGCGGCCCGCCCTGGCGGAAGGAGAAGCCGCGGCTCGGGTCGTCGAGCTGCGGCGAGCTGACGCCCAGGTCCACCAGGGCGCCGTCCACGCCGTCGAGGTGCAGCGCCGCCAGCACGTTCTTGGCGTCGCGGAAGTCGCCGCGCACGGCGCGGAAGGCCTCGCCGTAGCGGGCCAGGCGGGCGGTGGCGGCCGCCAGGGCGCGCGGGTCCTTGTCCATGCCGATCACGTGTGCTCCCGCCTCGAGGAAGAGGGCCGTGTGGCCGCCGCCCCCGAGCGTTCCATCCAGGAAGAGCCGACCCGGTCCCGGGCGGAGCAGCTCCACGACCTCGCGTGCCAGGACCGGCGCATGGACGAACCCCTCGCTCACGCGGCCCGGATGGCTTCGTCCACGTCGGCGAACATCTCGACGTGGCCGCCGGCGCCGCCGGCGCAGACCAGGTCGCGCACGTAGCGGGTGGCCCCCGCGGCGCGCAGCCCGGGGATGGCCTTGAGCAGCGCCGCCCCGGCGTAGTGGAGGTGGGTGACGCGCTTCAGGTCGATCACCACGGTGCGCCCCAGGTCCCGCATCTGCGCCGCCACCCGCGCGATGGAGCCCAGCTCCTCGCGCGACAGCTCGCCGATGCCGCGGATGACCGTCACCGTGTCCTCGTGCCTCGTCTCGTACATGCGCCCGTCCTCCCCGACCCCGACCTCGACCCCGACCCCGACCCCGACCCCGACCTCGACCTCGACCTCGACCTCGACCTCGACCTCGACCCCGACCTCGACCCCGACCCCGACCTCGACCCCGACCCCGACCCCTTCACCTCGCGTCAACTCCGGCCGGCCAGCGGATCCCAGCGCTGCTCGGCCGGGAGCTCCCGCTCCACCTCGGCCTCGAAGGTGGCCTTGTCGAAGAGCAGGATGTGATTGACCATGCCGGCCCAGACCACGTCCTTGGTCAGCCCGGCGTAGCTGCGCAGATCGGGCGGCACCAGCACCCGCCCGCTGCCGTCGAACTCGAGCACATGGGCGGTGGCCACCAGCTTGAGCACGTTCGAGGTGGCCACGCCGTCGAACGGCGAGACCCCGGACACCCGGGCCAGCACCTGCGCCCAGAGGGTCGGGGTGAGGCACATGATCGAGCGGGAGTTCTGGTTCCGCACCAGCGTGAGCCGGGGCTCGCCCTCGGCGGCCAGCGCCTCGCGCAGCTTGGCCGGCAGGGCGGTGCGCCCCTTGGCATCGATGGTGTGGTTGAATGACCCGAAGTACACGGTTCCTGCGATCCTGCTCTGGCGATCCACCTTCTGCCACTTTTCGCCACAAGCAGGGCGGATCTAGGTGGATCCGACGGGGGATGTCAACGCGTCCCCCAGCACGCCCTGAGGTAGGCCTGTGGATCCGTTCAGGATCGGACCACCGGTAGCGTGTGGGACAACGCCCACACGCAAGGCGGCCCGCTCCGAAGGGGGCGGCTCGGGGAGGGCTGAGGGAGGCCGGTCAGGTGGAAGGGCGCGGCCGGGACCGCGCCGCAGCCGCGGGGCCGCGCCCTGCAGCGCGAGCTGACGCCGGCGAGGTGACGCTGGGCCGGGGCTGGCGGGCCAGCGGCCCGGTCAGGGCGCGGGCGGATCGTCCGGGTACAGGACGTCGAGGTCGTGGTCCAGGATCCGCTCGTCGCCCTGCGCCGCCGCCTCCCAGGCCTTCATCCCGGGCAGCGCCAGCAGCGCCGCCAGGTACTCGCCGGCCGCGCCGCCCGGCGCCACGCCGTAGGTGCGCAGGCGGAAGGCCACCGGGGCGAAGAAGGCGTCGGCGATGGAGAAGCGGCCGAAGAGCAGCGGCCCCCCGGCGCCGAAGCGGCTCCGGCAGCCGGCCCAGAGCTGCTCGAGCCGCGCCAGCTCGGCCAGCACCGCCGGGCTGCGGCGGCGCTGCGGCCGGCGGGACCGCACGTCCATCGACAGCTGGCTGCGCAGGGCGCCGAACCCGGAGTGCATCTCGGCGCAGGCGGAGCGGGCCACGGCGCGGGCGGCGGCCTCGGCGGGCCACAGGCCGGGGTGGCGCTCGGCCAGGTACTCGCAGATGGCCAGCGAGTCCCACACCAGCAGCCCGTCGTGGTCCAGGCAGGGCACCCGGCCGGCCGGCAGCGCCGCGAAGCGCTGCGCCTTGCCGGCGTCGACCTGCAGCGAGACCAGCCGCTCGGTGAAGGGGAGGTGGGCCTCCGTGAGGGCCAGCCAGGGCCTGAGCGACCAGGACGAGTAGTTCTTGTTCCCGATGAAGAGCGTGTAGGCCATGTGCCGTGATCATGGCGCAGGCTGGCGGCGCGCGCTCCATCCCGTGCGGGGCCGTTCGTGCGTATGCTCGCAGCCCGCGGGGGCGCAAGGAGGCAGACGGTGGATCTCGCCCAGTGGCTGAATGGCTTCAAGGTGCTGCACGAGAAGGCCCGCCGCGGCGCGCTGGAGGCCGGCGAGCGCGAGGTCTATCTCGACGGCCGCGACGAGCTGGCGCGCGCCCTGATGGCGGCGCAGCGGCTCACGGTGCAGGCCGGGCAGACGCCGCGCCAGGCGCTGCGGGTGGCGCGGGCCCTCCAGGTGGACCTGGAGAGCCCGGTCCGCAAGGACCGGCTCACCACCTTCGACCTCTCCGGGGGCGGCTTCTCGGCCCTGGTGGCCCGCGCCCCCATGGCCGACGAGGCGCTCACCGCCACCCTGCGCCTGCCGGGCGTGGAGCCGGTGGTCGGCCCGGTGACGGTGGCCGGGCTGAAGCCGCAGCCCGGCAACGTGCGCGTCTCCTTCACCTTCGGCCGCCTCGACGAGGCGTCGCGCGAGCGGCTGGAGCTGGCCATCTTCGACACGGTGCTGGCGCAGCTGGGACGGTAGCGCGGCGCGGCGGGCGACGGCGCACCCTGGCCCCGGACCGGCCCGGACCTGTCGTACACTCCGCGGCATGCCTTCCACCTCCACGCCCTCCGCCCCGGGCCGGCTGGCCGCCGCCGCGCTGGCCGCCCTGCTCCTCTCCGCCGCTCCCACCCGCGCGCCCGCCGCCGAGGGCGCGCCACCCCCGGCCCGCGTCGAGACCGACGACGAGGCCCTGAAGGACATCACCCGCGCCGTCAAGGCGCGCGACGTGGAGGCGCTGCTGTCGCGCGTCTCCGGCGACGGGGTGGACCGGGGCGAGTCGATGATCAGCGCCGGCTGGGTGGAGCGGTTCCTCTCCGAGGAGGGGAGCCCGGTGCAGGCCTGGGTCTTCGGGGCCCGGGTGAAGGTGAAGGCCAAGGACCGGCCGACGCCCGCCGTGCCGGGGAAGGAGCAGGCCAGGACCGCGGCGGCCCCGAAGCCACCGGCCCCCATCCCCGCCTTCACCATGGCCGCCTGCCTGGCCGGCGAGGTGACGCTGGTCAGGCAGACCGCCGAGGACGCCCAGGTGCGCTGCAGCCGCGGCGCCGACTCGGCCAGCTTCGGCCTGAAGCGGATCGAGGGGCGCTGGGTCATCGTGCGCGACTTCTTCTGGCCGTATTAGGGCGCGGCGCCCCGGCCTGATCCCCGGCGGGCCTGGCCGGGGCTGGCCCCGGGCGAGATCGCGGCGCCGCTCAGTCCGCCGTGGCGTGGCGCTCGTCGGCCTGGTGGCGCGCCTGCTCCTCCATCACCAGCGCGGTCAGCTCGCGCTTGAGCGCGTTGAACTCCGGGCTGGACGGGTCGCGCGGCCGCGCCAGCCCCACCTGCACCAGCCGCTTCACGGTGCCGGGCCGGTAGGTCATCACCACCACCCGGTCGGCCAGGTAGAGCGACTCCTCGATGCCGTGGGTCACGAAGACGATGGTCTTGCGGTACTCGGCCCAGATGCGCAAGAGCTCGTCCTGCAGCGACCGCCGCGTCAGCGCGTCGAGCGCGCCGAAGGGCTCGTCCATGAGCAGCATGGGTGGGTCGATGGCCAGCACCCGCGCGATGGCCACCCGCTGCCGCATGCCACCGGAGAGGTCCTTGGGGAAGCGGTCGCGGAACTCGGTGAGGCCGAGCTTGGCCAGCAGCCCCCCCACCACCTCGCGGATGCGGGGCGCCGCCGCCCCGGCCAGCTCCAGGCCGAAGGCCACGTTGGCCTCCACCGTCATCCAGGGGAAGAGGGCGTACTCCTGGAAGACCATGGCGCGGTCCGGCCCCGGCCCGGTCACCGGGCGGCCCAGCGCGGTCAGCTCGCCCGAGGTGGGCGGCGAGAAGCCGGCGATGGCGTTGAGCAGGGTGGACTTGCCGCAGCCGGAGGGGCCGAGCAGGCAGACCAGCTCGCCCGGCGCCACCTCGAGGTCGATGCCGTCGAGCGCCACCACCTCCCGCCCGCCCTCGCCGAAGACCTTGCGCACGCCGCGGCAGCGGATGGCCGGCGCCACGGCCCCGCTCACCCCTCCACCCCGCGGTGCCAGCGCAGCAGCCAGCCGTTGAGGCGGCTCATGGCGAGGTCGATGCCCAGCCCGCACAGCCCGATGGTCACCATCCCGGCGATCACCTTGTCGGACCAGAAGTACTCGCGCGCCTCCAGGATGCGGTAGCCCAGCCCCGAGTTCACCGCGATCATCTCGGCCACGATGACCACGATGAAGGCCACCCCGATGCCGACCCGCACGCCGGTGAGGATGTAGGGCATGGCGGCCGGCACCATGACGCGGCGGAAGAGGGTCCACTCGCCGGCGCCCAGGTTGCGGGCGGCGCGCAGGTAGATGGCGTCCACGCTGCGCACCCCGGCGATGGTGTTCATCAGCACCGGGAAGAAGGCGCCCAGCGAGATGAGGAAGAAGGCGGGCGGGTTGCCCAGCCCGAACCAGAGGATGGCCAGCGGGATGTAGGCGATGGGCGGGATGGGGCGGAGCAGCTGCAGCACCGGGTTGAGGAGCTGGTAGGCCAGCGGCCGCGCCCCCATGACCAGCCCGAGCGGCAGCGCCAGCCCGGCGCCGATGGCGAAGCCGCCGGCGATGCGCATCAGCGAGGTGAGGGCGTCCTGCGGCAGCTCGCCGGAGAGGGCCCAGCCCAGCCACGAGCCGGCGGCCGGGTCGAAGGGCTCGTAGGGCAGCAGGTAGGCCCACCAGCGCACCGCCACCCGGCTGGGCGAGGGCAGGATGAGCGGCGTGACCCAGCCGGCGCGGGCGATCCCCTCCCAGGCCAGCAGCAGGGCCACCGGCACCACCAGCGATCGGAGGAGCCCCGCCGCCCGCCCCATGCCCTACTTCACGCCCAGCGTGGCCTTGGCCTGCGTCAGCAGGTCCAGCTTCACCCAGTCGGCCGCCCTCGGCGGCGCGGTCATCTTGCCCACGCCGTACTTCACCATGAGGTCGGTGGTGATCTGGATGTGCTCCTCGGTGACGTCGTAGCTGTAGGGCGAGTTGGCGATGGCGTCGCGGAAGTCCTGGGCGGTGATCTGGCCCTTGAACATCTGGCCCACCACGAACGCCTCGGCGGCGGCCGGGTCCTGGATGAAGCGGCGGGTCGAGTCGACGAAGCACTCCAGCACCTTCTGGGCCACCGCCGGCTTCTCCCGGTACATCCGCTCGGTCATCACCAGCACCCGCACCGGCTCGCCCAGCGGCGTGTCGTAGGGCTTCAGCATCTCCACCCCGAACCCCTTGTTGATGGCCTGCGACGACTGCGGCTCCGACTGGCACATGGCGTCGATGGCCTTCTGCAGCAGCGCCTGGTTCAGGTCGGCGAAGGGCAGGTAGACGATCTGGACGTCCTTGCCCTCCTTGTCCGACCAGGTGAGCCCGGTCTTGGCCAGCTCGGCCAGCAGCAGCAGCTCCTGGGCGCCGCCGCGGGCCACGCCGACCTTCCGGCCCTTGAGCTCCGCCACCGTCTTGAGGGCGAGATCGGTGCGGGACACCAGCCGGGCCCCGCCCCGGGCGAAGCCGGCCACCACGTAGACCTGCCCGCCGCCGGCCCGGTTGGCGATGGCGGCGTCGGCGGCGCTGGCGGCGATGTCCACCTCGCCCTTGACGATGGCCGGGAAGATGTCGATGCCCTTCGGGAAGACGGTCTCCTGGACGTCGAGGCCGAACTTCTTGCAGTGCTCCTTCATGTTGGAGACGGCGCCGTAGTGGGCGAACTTGAGGTTGCCGAGCCGCACCACCTCCTGGGCGCGGGCGGACGGGGCCAGGGCCAGGAGCGCGAGCGCGGCGAGGGCGGGGGCGAGGCGGCGGGCCAGGGGCATCGGAACCTCCGGGGGCGGGGACGGTGAGCCCAGACGAATACACGGTTCGTCACGGTCCAGGCACGCCCGGCCGGGGGTGGCACCCGGCGGGGTCACGGAGGCGGCAGGGCGCCTGCCCCGGGTGGACCGGGGGCGGCCCTCGCGCCAGGGAGCGCCTGCCCCTCAGCGGCGCAAGGCGAGGCCCAGCGACAGCGCCACGACGAGCGCCAGGAGGAGCAGGCCGCTCCCGGCGCCGCGTCCAAGCCGGGTCTCGAGGACGTCGACCCATGCGAAGCCGGCCGCGCGCGGTGGCGCGGACGAGGGCGCTGCTCGGTCGGCGGCGTGCCCGGCCGCCGCGGGCGTGGCCGCGCCCCCGTGCCCGCCCGGTCCGGCCGGCGTGGGCGGCCGGGGCCAGCGGGCCAGCGCCGCCCGCCCGAGCAGCCCGCCGCCCGCGGCCAGGGCGGCCAACCCGAGGAAGGTCAGCGCGGCGACCGCGCCGCGGGAGGTGCCCGGGCCGGTGGCCAGCCGCGACGTGGCCAAGGCTCCCTCCGCGGCGATCACCCAGGCAGGCGCCACCAGGCGCTCCAGGCCCGCGAGGAGGAGCGGAAGGCCGAACGCCGCCACCAGGAGGAGCGGCGCCACGGGGCCCAGCTCCCCGCTCGCGGCGTCGCGCATCGCGTCCAGGTGGGCGCTCTCGGCGGCGTGGCCGTATTCGGCGAGCGCGTCCACCAGCAGCACCTCGCCGGCCACCGCCGCCGCCATGAGGCGAGCGGCGGCCCGCCGGCCGCCCGGCGCCCGGAGGGACAGGCCGTAGGCCGCGAGGAGCGACGCCACGTGGCCGGCGGCCAGCACGCCGGCGTCGAAGGCCACCGCCGCCGCGCAGAGGCCGCCGGCGAGCAGCGCCAGCCAGGCCGGGGCCGCGCCCGGGTGGGCCGCGGGGCCGCCGCGGCGGGCCAGGAGCAGCAGCGCGGCGGCGGTCACCAGGGCGCCCCGGCCGGCCGCGTCCAGGCCGGTGCGGGCGCCGAGGAGCAGCCAGGGGCTGTCCCAGGTGCCGGCAGGCGCGAGCCCCGCCAGGACCATGGCCGCCAGCGCGGCGCCGAGGGCCAGCCGCCGGCCCGCCGAGCCAGCCGGGTCGCCGGTCCAGGCCGCCGCGGCGGCGCCGGCGAGCAGCGCCGGGAGGAGCAGGAGGCCGGGCACGGGCTCACCGGCCCAGCAGGAGGTGCAGGGCCCCGAGCAGCGCCGCCAGGGCCGCGCCCGAGCCGACCCCGGCCAGGAGCCGCGCCTCGGCGCCGGCGGCCCACGCGGAGGCCAGCCGGAGCCACGGGCCGGGATCCCGGGGCGCGCCCCCCGGCGCCGCCGCGACGGGCCGCCAGATCCGGCTGGCCAGGCGCTCGTAGAGGGCGAGGACGTCCCCGGGCGGCACCGGCCAGGGCGGGAACCCGGCGAACGCGACGCCGGCCGCCGCCCCGAGGGCCAACGGCCAGGCGCCCTCGAGGACGCGGTCGGCGAGCGCGCCGGGCGACCCCACCAGGAACGGGACGGCCCCCGCGGCCGCCACCAGGCCGAGGTAGGGGAGCAGCTCGCCGGGGCCGGCCAGGTGGGCGCCTGGCAGGGCGGGCTCGAGGTGCAGCGTCCGCAGGAGGTGTCCGAGGAGGAGGACCGTGCCGGCGGAGGAGAGCGAGAGGAGCACCAGGGCGGCTGGCCCGCCCGCGCCGCTCCCCTCGACGAGGGCCTTGAGGGCGCCCTTGGCCAGCGCGCCGCTCGTGAACGGCGCGGCGGCCAGGGCCAGCGCCGGCAGCGTCAGCGAGGCGAGGGCCAGGCGCCGGTGCGCCCCCGCTCCGCGGGCCACGCCGGTGCCGAGGAAGAGCGCGCCCTTGGCGAGGCCGTGGTGGAGGGCGAAGAGCGGCAGCACCGTGGCAGCGGCGGCGCGGGAGGCCGGGTCGGAGAGCGCCGCCCCGACACCGGCGATGAGCAGCCCCATCTGGCTGACGGTGGAGTAGGCCAGGATGGCCTTGGGATCGCGCTGGGTGAGCCCCACCGCCACGCCGGAGAGCGCCCCCGCCACGCCCAGCGCCAGCACCGCGTGGCCGGCGCCGGGCAGGGCCGCCGCCGGCAGCACCGCCAGCCAGCCCACCACGGCCGCCTTCACCATGACGCCCGAGAGCACCGCCGAGGCCGGGGTGGGCGCCTCGGGGTGGGCCAGCGGGAGCCAGACGTGGAGGCCGAGGGCGCCGGCCTTCACGCCGAAGCCGAGCAGGGCGCAGAGGACGATGAGGTCGCGCTGCGGCGAGGCGCCCCCGGCCCGCACCAGGTCCTCGAGCCGGAGGCTCCCCGCCGCCTGCGCGCCCAGCGCCAGCGCGGCGAAGACGAAGACCTCGCCCACCACCACCAGCGCCAGGTAGACCCGCCCGGCGCGCACGGCCGCGGCCGTGCCCGTGTGGACCACCAGGCCGTAGGAGGCGAAGCTCATGAGCGCGAAGCACAGGTAGAAGCTGGCCGCGTCGCCGGCCACCACCAGCCCGGAGTTTCCCGCCAGGGCCAGGCACCACGAGGTGAAGAAGGCGCGCCGCCTCGGGTCGTGGGCCAGGTAGGCCGAGGCGTACAGGCCGGCCGCCAGCCAGACCGCGCCGGCCGCCAGGAGGAACGTCCGCGCCGCTGGGTCCAGGCGGAGCCGGGTGCCGAGGAGGAGCCAGGGCAGGTCGGCCGCGCCGTCCGGCCACGCCAGCGCCACCGCCAGCGCCGGCAGCGCGGCCAGGGGCGCGGCGCGCAGGGCCGGTCCGGCCAGCGGGCGCGCCAGCAGGGCCAGGGCCAGGAGGAGCGGCACCAGGGTCGGCAGCGCCAGCGCCAGGCTAGTGGGCATACTCTCGCGCCACGATCAGCTTGGCCCAGGCCAGGGGCGAGAAGTCGCTGCCGGCGAACAGGCCGGCCGCGATCACCAGCAGGGCGGTGACCAGCGGCGGCACCAGCAGGCCGAGCGCGGTCTCGTGCCTGAAGGTCTCCTCGTGCGGCCAGGCCGCCGGCGCCGGCTCGAACCAGGCGGCCCGCAGGATGGGCAGGAAGTAGGCGGCGTTGAGGAGGGTGGAGGCCGCCAGCACCCAGATGACCCACCCCTGCCCGGCCTGCAGCGCCCCCACGCCCAGGTACCACTTCGAGACGAAGCCGGCCAGCGGCGGCAGCCCCATCATCCCGAGCGCACCCACGGTGAACGCCGCCATGGTCAGCGGCATGCGCCGGCCGGCGCCACCCATCTCCGAGACCTTGTGGACGCCCAGCGTCTCGGCCAGGTTGCCGGCGCAGAAGAAGAGGGTGATCTTCATGAGCCCCTGGTGCACCAGGTGCACCAGCCCGCCCACGGTGGAGAGCTCTCCGACCACGGCGGTGCCGAGCACGATGTAGGAGACCTGGCTGACGGTCGAGTAGGCCAGCCGCTTCTTCAGGTCGTCCTGGAAGACGGCCCGCAGCGAGCCCCACACGATGGTGACCGCCGCCACCACCGCGAGCGGCGCCAGCACGCCGAGCTGCTCGCCGAACTCGATGCCGAAGACGTCGTAGACCAGCCGCACCAGGCCGAAGGCGCCGGCCTTCACCACCGCCACCGCGTGGAGCAGGGCCGAGACCGGGGCCGGGGCCACCATGGCGCGCGGCAGCCAGCCGTGCAGCGGCACCAGCGCGGCCTTGACGCCGAGGCCGGCCGCCAGGAGCGCGAAGATGGCGCGCAGCTCGGGGGCCCGCCCGGCCACCGCCGCCAGCGCGCCCCGCTCGGTGAACTCGACCGGGCCGGCCACGGCGTGGAGCCAGGCGATGCCGGCCAGCAGGAGCGCGCTGCCGCCCAGCGTGTAGGCCAGGTAGACGCGGCCGCCCGCCAGGGCCTGCGGCGTCCCGCGGTGGACCACCAGCGGCCAGGTGGTCAGGGTGAGGAACTCGTAGAACACCAGGAAGGTGACCAGGTTGCCTGCCAGCGCCACGCCCATGGAGGCCGTCACGCACAGGCTGAAGAAGCCGAAGAAGCGGCTGCGGTGCGGCGAGTGCTCCAGGTAGGCGATGGCGTAGACGGTGGTCAGCAGCCAGAGCACCCCGGAGAGCGCGCCGAAGAGCAGCGCCGGCGCGTCCACCCGCAGCACGAAGTCGATGCCCGGCAGGAAGGGCAGGCGGGTCTCGTAGGCGTGGCCGTGGAAGACGCCCCACAGCACCAGGCCGAGCAGCGCCACCTTGGCCATCGCGCCCGCCAGGTTGAGGGTGGCGCGCGCCAGGTGGCGCTCCTCGCCCAGGAAGAAGATGGCCAGGCCCGGCACCGCCGAGGTGAGCAGGATGAGGACCGGCAGGGCGGCGTCGAGGGTCACGGCGCGCCCCCCGCCAGCGGCGCCGCCGCGGCCAGCAGGCGGAGCGGCGCCCAGGGCACCAGGCCCACCAGCACGGCCGCCGCCGCCAGCGCGAAGGCCGAGAGCTCCATGGCCAGCGGGGCGCGCGCCGGGGTCTCGTCCTCGGCCGGCGAGATGGCCAGCTGGAGGATGCGGAAGACGTAGGCGGCGGCCAGGAGGCCTCCCACCAGCATCACCACCGCCCACCACCACCGCCCGGTGGCCACCGCGGCGGAGAGGAGGAACCACTTCCCGGCGAAGCCCCCGGTGGGGGGGATGGCCAGCAGGCTGGTCGAGGCCAGCACCAGCGTGGCGGTGGTGAGCGGCATGCGGGCGCCCAGGCCGCGCAGGTGCTCCAGCCGGTCGCCCGGCAGCGCATGCTGGATGCAGCCGGCCGCCAGGAAGAGGGCCGCCTTGGCGAGCGCGTGGGCCACCGCGAAGAGCGCGGCCCCCGCCAGCGCGGGCCCGGCCCCCAGCTCGCGCGAGAGCGGGAAGAAGAGGAAGAGGTAGCCGAGCTGCGCCACCGTGGAGTAGGCGACCACCTGCTTGAGCCGCGGCTGGCGCAGCGCCTGCACCGAGCCCCACAGGATGGCGAGCGCCCCCAGGACGCCGAGCGCCTGCGCGGCGCCGGCGGTCAGCCCGGGCGGCAGCACCTCGGCGTGCCAGCGCACCAGCAGGTAGAAGCTGGCCTTCACCACCAGCGCCGAGAGCACCGCGGAGACCGGCGAGGGGGCGCCGGCGTGGGCCGGCGGGAGCCAGCCGTGGAGCGGGAAGAGGGCCGCCTTGACCGCGAGCCCGCCGGTCACCAGGGCGGCGGCCGCCGAGGCCACCAGGCCGGGGGCGAGCGCGGCGCGCAGGCCGTCGGCGTCGAGGGTGCCGTGGGCCGCGTAGAGCAGCCCCACCCCGAGCAGGTAGGCCAGCGAGCCGAGCAGGGCCAGCACCAGGTAGCGCGCCGCCGCCCCGAGCGCCGCCGTCTCGCCGGCCAGCGCCACCAGCGCCACCGAGGACAGGCCCACCAGCTCCAGGGTGACGTACACGTTGAAGACGTCGCGGGTGAGGAAGAGCGCCAGCAGCGCGGCCCACAGGAAGAGCCAGAGCGGCCAGAAGAGGAGGCGGCGGATCCGGCCGCTGGCGGCCTGGCCGGGCGGGCCGTGGTCCTCGAAGTAGGCGAAGGCGTGGACCGTGACGCCCAGGCCGACCACCGCCGTCATGAGGGCCATCAGCACCGAGAGGCCGTCGGCCAGCAGGTCGATGCCGAGCGGGGCGCCCCAGCCCCCGACGAGGTGGCGCACCGGGCCGCCGCGCAGGACCTGGGCCGCCAGCCCCAGCGTGGCGGCCCCGGCGCCGGCGGCGGTGGCCAGGCCGACCCAGCGGCCGAGCCGCGGGCCCAGCGCCAGCGCCAGCGTCGCGCCGGCCAGCGGCACCAGGATGCACCAGGCGATCCAGGGCGTGCCGCTCACTCGCGCTCCTCGGGGACGCGGGCCGCCCCGGTCTCCTGGTGCAGCCGCGTCGCCAGGGCCAGCGCCAGGGCGGTGGCGGAGACGCCCACCACCAGGCCGGTCAGCACCAGGGCGTGCGGCACCGGGTCGGGCGGGTCGCTGCGCCGCGCCAGGGCCACCAGGACCAGGAAGACCCCGCTGCCGGCGAAGTTGAGGCCCAGGATGCGGCGGACCAGGTTGCGGTGGGCCACCACCCCGAGCAGGCCGACCGCGAAGATCAGCACGCCCGAGAGGGCGAAGAGGTGCGCCTGGCTCACCGGGCCTCCCCGGGCGGCCCGCCGGCGGGCGGGCGGCCCTCGAAGAGGAGCGCCATCACCAGCGCGATGGACAGGGTCAGGGCGGCCTCGATGGCCAGCAGGAGCCCGGCGGCGTGGGCCTTCGGGTAGCGCAGGAGCTCCCCCGAGGCGGCGGCGGTGCCGCCGGCCACCGCCAGGAAGACCGCGAAGCCGAGCGCCAGGAGCCCGCGCGTCGCCCAGTCGGGCAGCCGGCCCGGCCGGATCAGGCCGGCCAGCGAGGCCAGCACCAGGGCGGCCCCCAGCACGGTGCCGGCCTGGAAGGCGCCGCCCGGCGCGATGGCCCCGACCCAGAGGAGCGCGCCGGCCAGCAGGACCATGAGCGGCAGCAGGATCCGGGCGGCGGCGGTGAGCAGCGGCCCCGGGGCGGGGGCGCCCTCCCAGGGCAGGACCACCCGGCCACGGGCGGCCCAGGCGCCCAGCACCGCCAGCACCAGCACCGCGATCTCGAGGAGCGTGTCGTAGCCGCGGAAGTCGAGCAGCACGGCGGTGACCAGGTGCGGGGCGGCCGCCTCGGGCGCCCGGGCCTGCAGCGCCGCCAGGAGCCCGCCCGCCTCGCGGGGCAGCGCCGCCACCGCCAGCCCCACCGGCGCGGCCGCCAGCGCGCAGAGCGCCGCCAGCCCGGCCCAGGCCAGCGGCCGCCGTGGCGCCTCGGCGTCGCCCGCGCCCATCCGCGCCAGCGCCGAGAGGAAGAGCACGCCGGTGACGCCGGCGCCCAGCGCCGCCTCCACCATGGCGATGTCCGGGGCGCCGAGCCGGGCCCAGGCCACCGCCAGCAGCACGCCGAAGGAGAAGAGCAGCACCACGCCGTGGAAGAGATCGCGCCGCAGCACCGCGGCCAGGGCGATGGCCGGCAGCGAGATCGCCAGCAGGGCGTCGAGCGCCCAGGCCAGGGCGGTCACGGGCGCTCCTCCGCGGCGGCGGCGCGGCGCCGGGCCGCCCGCGCCACCAGGTGGCAGCCGGTCGAGCTGGCGAGCAAGGCCAGCAGCCAGACCAGGACCAGCTTGGCCGCCACCACCGCCGAGCCGGAGCGGATCGCCAGCCCCAGCACCAGCAGGCCGAGGCCGAGGTTGTCCGCCTTGGTGAGCGCGTGCAGCCGGGTGAACAGGTCGGGGAAGCGCAGCAGCCCCACCGTGCCCGAGAGGAAGAAGAAGGCGCTGGCGGCGAAGAGCGGCAGGGCCAGCAGGTCGAGGGGGCTCACCGGCGACCCTCCCGCCGGTCCAGGAACCGGAGCGCGAAGGCGGCGGTGGTGAGGACCGCCAGCAGCGCCAGGACGAGCGCCACGTCGCGCAGGGAGGGGGCGGCCAGCCACTCGGCGCAGACCAGCAGGATGGCCACGCCGGTGGTGCCGAAGAGCTGGGGGGCCAGCATCCGGTCGGCCTCGGTGGGGCCGAGGAAGACCCGCCAGAGGCCGGCCACCACGGTGGCGGCGAGGAAGAGCGCCAGGCCGGCCAGCACGGCGCTCACGCCGCGCCTCCCGGCCAGGGCAGCCCGTAGAGCGCCGCCACCCGCCGCTCCAGGTCGCGCACCTCGGCCGCGAGGCCCGGGCCGACGTCGAGGCCGTGGAGCTCGATGAGGTCGCCCCGCAGGTCCACCGAGAGCGTGCCCGGCAGCAGGCTGATGACGTCGGCGAGCAGCACCCGGGCCGCGCCCTCCGGCAGGGAGGTGCGCACCTCCGCGAAGCCCGGGGCCATCGGCATGGATGGTGAGAGCGCCCGGCGCGCCACGTCCCAGCCGCCCCGCAGCGACTGCACGGCGAAGAAGCCGGCGAAGCGCAGGAGCGCCAGGGGCCTCGGCCAGCGGCGCGGCGGGGGGAAGACGAGGGCCGCGATCACCGCGGCGGCCAGGACGGTGGGGAGGCCCACGCCCCAGGAACCCGGCCGGCCCTCGACCATGACCCACCAGGCCAGGGCCAGGGGCGGCGTCCAGGCGGCCGCGCGGGCAGAGTGGGAGCGGAGCGAGGCCATGGGTGGCGGAGGGGGAAGCATGGTGGCTCGGCCGGTCCGGCGCAAGCGCTTGCTGGCTGGTCCCCGACCCGGGCCGGCGCGGCCAGGGCCCCGACCGGTCCGTGCGCGTCCTCCGGAAGTGTGGCAGGAGAATCATCCCATGAGCCACTGGATGCTCGCCGCCTCACTCCTCGGCGGCCTGATGGTCCTCACACTGGGTGCGGACCGGCTGGTCGCCGGCGCCTCCCGGCTGGCCGTCCTGGCCGGCATCTCGCCGCTCGTGGTGGGGCTCACGGTGGTGGCCTACGGCACCTCCACGCCGGAGCTGGTCATCTCGGTGAAGGCCGGCCTGGGCGGCAACCCGGACCTGGCGCTCGGGAACGTGGTCGGCTCCAACGTCTTCAACGTGCTCTTCATCCTGGGGGTGGCCGGGCTGGTGGCGCCGCTGGCGGTGGCCCGGCAGCTCGTCCGGCTCGAGGTGCCCATCATGATCGGCGCCTCGCTGGCGGTCTGGGCGCTGGCGCTCGACGGTGCCGTCGGGCGGTGGGACGGCCTCCTGCTTGCCGTGGGGATCGCCGCCTACACGACCTGGTCCATCTGGCGCAGCCGCCGCGAGGAGGCCGACCGGCGCGCCGCCACGCCCGCGCCGCCGGAGGCCGGACCGGCGGGCGGCCAGGGCCGGGGCCGGGAGCTCCTCTCGGGCCTGCTCTGGGTCGGCGCCGGCCTGGTCCTGCTGGTGGTGGGGGCTCGCCTCTTCGTGGACGGCTCGGTCGCCCTGGCGCGGCTGCTGGGCGTCTCGGACCTGGTCATCGGCCTGACCATCGTGGCGGCCGGGACCTCGCTGCCCGAGGTGGCCACCTCGGTGGTCGCCACCCTCCGCGGGGAGCGCGACATCGCCATCGGCAACGTGGTCGGCTCCAACATCTACAACCTGCTGGCCGTCCTGGGGGTCTCGGCGCTGGCTACGCCCGGGGGCCTGCGGGTCGCGCCCGCGCTGCTGGCCTTCGACCTGCCGGTCATGGTGGCGGTGGCGGTGGCCTGCCTGCCCATCTTCCTGACCGGCCTCTCCATCGCCAGGCTGGAGGCGGCCGCGTTCCTGGGCTTCTACCTGGCCTACGCCGCCTACCTGGTGCTCAAGGCGCAGGAGCACGACGCCCTGCGCGGCTTCACGGCGGTCATGCTGGAGTTCGTCATCCCGCTCGCGGTGCTGGGGATCGCGGTCTCGCTCTGGCGACACTTCCGCTCCCCGGCCGCGTCCCGGTGAGGCGTCGGTCCGGGCGGCGGCCAGATCAGGGTCCCCCGGGACATCCAAAAAACCACACCATCTCGTCGAACCTTCCTCATTTACACGGAGCCTCCGCGGCCCTATCTCCAGGGTGCTGCCGGCCAGGCGGGGCCGGGGCCACGTCCGCGAGGAGGGGGCATCATGAAGGGCCTGGACAACGTGTGGGTCTACGTCGAGGCGCGCGCGCCCGCCGAGCAGGCCCTGGCGGCCGCGATCGAGGCCGCGCGCCGCGGCGGCGGCGCGCTCACGGTGGTCGGCGCCATCGGCCGGTCGGAGGATCGGGTCTTCCAGACCACCTTCGGCCGGGAGATCCTGCGCATGGTCCGCGACGACCGGGAGGCGCGCCTGCGCAACCTCGAGGAGATGGCCCGCGCCGCGCTCCCCCCGGGGCGCACCCGCTCGACCATGCTCGAGGGGGAGGTGCCCTGGCACAGCGTCGTGCTCCACGCCATCGCCCATCCTCCCGACGTCCTGGTGGTCCCCGCCCGCGGTGAAGACCCGTTCGGCCCGGACTCGGTGACCCAGCACCTCTTCCGCAAGTGCCCCGCGCCGGTCTGGTCGGTCCACCCGGGCCGGGCTCCGTTCCCGCGCCGGGCGCTCGCGGCCGTGGATCCTGGCGCGCCCGGCAGCGTCGAGCGCGACCTGGCACGCCGGGTCCTCGAGCTGTCCGTCCGGATGGCCGGCACGGGGCCGATCGAGCTCCACGCCGCCCACGCCTGGAGCGTGCCGTCCGAGTCGCTGATCAGGTCGAAGTTCGGGGCGAAGCGCACCCAGGCCTTCCTGGACCAGCAGCGGGAGCAGGCGCGGGAGCAGCTGGAGGCGCTGATCGCGGAGGCGCACCTCGAGTCCTCCCTGGCCGGCACGCACCTCCCCGCCGGCAACCCCGCGGCGGCGATCCCGGCCCTGGCCGATGAGCTCGATGCCGACCTGGTGGTGCTGGGCAGCGCGGGGCGCAACGGCCTGGCGGGCATCCTGATCGGCAGCACGGCCGAGGCCATCGTGACGCGCCTGGCCCGGTCCGTGGCGGTGGTGAAGCCCGCCGGCTACGTGTCGCCGGTGCGGCCCCTGGCGGCGGCGCGGTGGTGAGCGCGGTGGTGAGCGCGCGGCCGCGCGCCTCCGGGCCCTGCGACGCGGCCGGAGCGGGCATGGACGTGGATGGGCAGCCAGCCGCGCCGCGACGGCCAGCCGCCGGCACTCGACGTGGAGGATGACCCCGATGCCCACCCGACTCGGTACCTGGCTGCTCGGCTACGGCGCGTTCCTGGTCGCCGTGGGCGTCCTCGGCTACCTCTCGAACCCCGAGAAGGCGGCCACCGCGCTCGCCTCCGGCGGCACGTTCGGGGCGCTGTCGATGGCGTGGGGCCTGCTCCTGCGGAGCGGCCGCGGCTGGGCCCGCCAGGCGGCCATGGCGACGACCGGGTTCCTCACCCTGGTGTTCACCTGGCGCGCCGCGGCGGGCTGGCTGGCGGTCCTCGGCGGCCGTCCGGAGAAGCTGGTCGCCGCGGCCCTCATCACGGCCATGCTCGCCGCGTCGGTGGTGACGCTGGTGGTCCTGGCGAAAGGCGGGCTGCCCCCGCCGAAGGCGCCGCGGCCGTCGCCCTGAGGCGGAGGCGCCGCGGCGCCCGCGGTGGGGGCGGTGGCGCCGCGGCCTAGAGCGCCGGCACCGTGGGCAGGTGGCGCAGCGACTCCTTCACCTTCTCCACCGGGTACTCGTAGTCCTCCAGCTGGCCGGCGAAGTAGGCGTCGTAGGAGGCCATGTCCACGTGGCCGTGGCCGGAGAGGTTGAAGAGGATGGTGCGCGGCTTCCCCTCCGCCTTGGCCGCCAGCGCCTCGTCGATGGCGCCGCGGATGGCGTGGCTCGACTCCGGGGCCGGGATGATGGCCTCGGTGCGGGCGAACATCACCGCCGCCTCGAAGCAGGCCAGCTGGTTCACCGCGCGGGCCTCCACCAGGCCGTGGTGCACCACCTGCGAGACCAGCGGCGAGGCGCCGTGGTAGCGCAGGCCGCCGGCGTGGATGCCGGGCGGCATGAAGTCGTGACCCAGCGTGTACATCTTGGCCACCGGCGCCATCTTGGCGGTGTCGCCGAAGTCGAACTCGTAGACCCCCTTGGTGAGGGTGGGGCAGGAGCTCGGCTCCACGGCCAGCAGGCGCACCTGCTTGCCGGCGGCCTTGTCGGCCAGGAACGGGAAGGCGATGCCGGCGAAGTTGGAGCCGCCGCCGTGGCAGCCGATGACCACGTCCGGGTAGTCGCCGGCCAGCTTCAGCTGCTCCTTGGCCTCCAGCCCGATGACGGTCTGGTGCAGGCAGACGTGGTTGAGCACCGAGCCGAGGGCGTAGCGGGTGTCGTCGTGGGTGGCGGCGTCCTCCACCGCCTCCGAGATGGCGATGCCGAGCGAGCCCTGGTTGGTGGGGTCGGCGGCCAGGATGGCGCGGCCGGCGTTGGTGCGCGGGCTGGGCGAGGCCAGCACCTCGGCGCCCCACAGCTGCATCATCGACTTGCGGTAGGGCTTCTGGCCGTAGGAGACCTTCACCATGTAGACGGTGCACTCCAGGCCGAACATCTGGCAGGCCAGCGCGATGGAGGAGCCCCACTGGCCGGCGCCGGTCTCGGAGGCGATGCGCTTCGTGCCGGCCAGCTTGTTGTAGTAGGCCTGCGGGATGGCGGTGTTGGGCTTGTGGGAGCCGGCCGGCGAGACCCCCTCGTACTTGAAGTAGATCTTGGCCGGCGTGCCGAGCAGCCGCTCCAGCCGGTGGGCCCGGATGAGCGGGCTGGGACGCCACAGCCGGTAGATCTCCCGGACCTCGTCGGGGATCTTGATCCAGCGCTCCGCCGACATCTCCTGCTCCAGCAGCCCGGGCGGGAAGAGCGGCAGCATGTCGGCCGGCGTGACCGGCTTCATGGTGCCGGGGTGCAGCACCGGCGCGGGTGGCGCGGGCAGGTCGGCGATGACGTTGTACCAGTGGGTGGGGATCTGGTTCTCGCCGAGCAGGAACTTGGTCTGCATTCGACTCCTCGAGGTGGCCGCGCCGGGCGCGGCGGGGGGTGGCCCGGAAAAGTGGGGGAGGAGATTAGGGCAGGAGCGGCGGCGCCGCGTCAAGGCGCGCGGCGCCACCCGGCGGTCCGGCGCTGCCCGCTCTCCGGGCAGGCGGGGCTCGTGGCGGGGGCGGGGCCGGAGCCCTCCCGGCCGGCTACGCCATGACCTCGCCGCCGTCCACGTGCAGCGACTGGCCGGTCACCACCGGGCTGCTGGCCAGGTAGACGGCCGCGTCGGCCACCTCCTCCGGCAGCGCGGCGCGGCCGATGGGGTTCCCCCGCAGCAGCGCCTTGCGCGCCTCGGCGTCGGTGCGCTGGGTGTGGAGCGCCACCTGCTCCACCGCGTCGTCCATCATCTTGGTCTCGGTCCAGCTCGGGCAGATGGCGTTGACGGTGACGCCCTGGCGGGCGCCCTCGAGCGCCAGCGAGCGCGTCAGCCCCACCAGCCCGTGCTTGGAGGCGGCGTAGGCCGCGCCGAACTTCAGGCCGGTCTTGCCGGCCACCGAGGCCACGTTGACGACGCGGCCCCAGGTCCGGTCGTACATGCCCGGCAGGCAGGCGCGGGTCAGCAGGGCCGGGCCGGTCAGGTTGACGGCCAGCACGGCGTCCCAGCCGGCGTCGTCGAGCCCCTGCAGCGGGCCGACCACGTGCATCCCGGCGTTGTTGACCAGGATCTCCACCGGCCCGAGCGCGGCGGCCACCAGCCGCGGCGCCTCGGCGATCATGGCGCGATCGGCCAGGTCGAGCGGGAAGAAGTAGGTGCGCCGGCCCAGGGCGGCCACCTCGCCGGCCACCGACTCCAGCTCCGGCAGGGTGCGCGCCGCCACCGCCACGTGCGCCCCGGCCCTGGCCAGCGCCAGCGCGATGGCCCGGCCGATGCCTCGCCCACCACCGGTGACCAGCGCGACGCGCCCCTCGATGGATTCCATGGTGATCCTCCGGTCGCGGCGGAGCTTAGGACCCGGCCGATGGGGTGGCAACGCGCCCCCGCGCCACGGGCGCCCCCGGCGGGACTCCGCCGCCTCCATCCACCCACCAGGGGGGCGGTGTCATGCCTCCCGGGCCGGCACCTGGGGCCCGGGCCAGCCACCCTGGGTCCGCGCCCGGGCCGGGCAGGTGGCCGATCTCACTCGCCGTGACCTGGCGCGCTGCTTGAAACTTTCCTCTGCGGCGGAGCGGGGCATAATCCATCCGGGCCGCTGGCTGGGCCCCACCCGGCCGCTCCGAGCCGGGCCGGGGTTCGGCGTGCGGGGGGTCGCGAGGAGCAGAATGTCCAAGGAGCGTCGCACCCACCCGAGGTTCCCCCTCCTGCTCAACGTCCAGTACCTGGACGCCGAGGCGGTCCTCGACACCACCGAGAACCTGTCGGCCACCGGGCTCTTCATCCGCACCGAGCGGCAGTTCACCCCGGGCGAGCGGACCGCGCTGGTGGTCTCCTTCCCGCAGCTGCTCGAACCGGTGGAGCTGATCGTCGAGGTGGTGCGCCACCGCGGCGGCGAGGGCGGCGCCCCGGGCGGGGTGGCGGTGCGCATCCCGGACGACCTGCCCGACCACCGCGCCAAGCTGGCCGAGGTGACCCGGCGCATCGCCACGGCGGCCCGCACCCAGGAGACCAGCTACCGGATCCTGCTGGTGGAGGACAACTCGCTGGTGGCCCAGATGTACGCCGCCGCCCTGCGCCGGCTCTCCGACACCGACAAGATCGCCGGGCTGGGCGTGGAGGTCTGCAACGACGGGGCGTCCGCCTGGGACCGGCTGGTGCGCACGCCGCCGGTGGACCTGCTCATCACCGACGTGTTCATGCCGGTGCTCTCGGGAATCGACCTCATCGAGCGGCTGCGCGCCGAGCCGCGGCTGGTGCACCTGCCGGTGGTGGTCATCACCTCGGGCGGGGAGAAGGAGCGCGCCGAGCTGCAGGACCTGGGCGTCACGCTCTTCCTGCACAAGCCGGTCAAGTACCCGGACCTGGCCGACACCGTCCGCTTCCTCCTCAAGGCGCGAGCCGGCAAGGTGACCTCGCCGCCCCGGGCGGCGGTGGTGCCCCCGAACGAGCCCAACCCCAAGGCCTTGACGGATGCGCCGGCGCTGCCCAGCGTGGGGGATGCCAAGAAGCCGGCCCCCAGCCGGTGAGCCGAAGACACCAGGTGCTTCGGCATCCGCCAGGCCCGCGCCCACCCCGGCGCGGGCCTTCGCGTCCGGGGCGGCCCACCCGCCGAGGCCGTCGCGTCGTGGCGCGGCGCTGCCCGGGGCACGCCCGGGCGCAGGCCCGGCCCCGCCGCTAGGAGAGGGACATGCCCGCCGCCCTGCTGCCCGCGGGACTCCCCTGGCTCAACGTGGCCCGCCCGCCCTCGGCCGAGGCGCTGGCTGGCCGGCTGCTGGTGCTCCACTTCTTCTCCGCCGGCTGCGTCCACGCCCACCAGGCCCTGCCGGTGCTGGCCGGGGCGGCGCGGCGGCTCCCGGGCGAGCCCGTGCTGGTGGTGGGGATCCACACGCCGCGCCTGCCCGGCGAGCGCGGGGTGGAGGCGGCCCGGCGGGCCGTGCTGCGCCACGGCGTGACGCACCCGGTGCTGGTGGACGACGACCGGTCGGTGTGGCGGACCCTCGGCCTCAGGGCCTGGCCGTCGCTGGCGCTGGTGGATCCGGCGGGCCGGCGCTGCGGCCTGGCGGAGGGCGAGCTCGACGAGGCGCCCCTGGCGGCCTGGCTGCAGGACGAGCTGGCGCGAGCCCGCGCCGAGGGGCAGGAGCTGGCGGTCTCGCCGGTGCCGCTCCGCCCGGAGCGCTGGCCGGAGGGGCCGCTGGCCTCGCCGGGCCCGCTGCTGGCCGCGGGTGGGCGGCTCTTCCTGGCCGAGACCGGGCGCGGCGAGGTGCTGGAGTATGCGCTGCCGCCGGGAGGCCCGGCGGCGCTGCTGGCGCGCCACGGCGGCTTCGTGCGGCCCCACGGGCTGGCCCTCGACGAGGCGGCCGGCGCGCTCTACGTGGCCGATCCGGGCGCGCAGCGCGTCTGGCGGCTCGAGCTGTCCACGGGGGAGCGCAGCGTGGCCGCCGGCACCGGGGCGCTGGGGCGCGCCACGCTGGCCCCTGGCGCCTTCGCACCGGGCGCCGAGGTGGCCCTGCGCTCGCCCCAGGGGCTGGCCTTCGACGCCGCGCGGCGGCGGCTCCACCTGGCCATGGCCGGCGCCCACCAGGTCTGGACGCTGGAGGTGGATCGCGACCGGCTCTGGGTGGCGGCAGGCGACGGGCGCGAGGGGCACCTGGACGACGATCTGCACGACGCCGCCTTCGCCCAGCCGGACGCGCTGGCGCTCGCCGGCGAGGGGGCGGAGGGGCCGACGCTGCTGGTGGCCGGCGGCGGCGGCGCGGTGCGGGCGGTGGACCTCGGCCGCGGGGTGGTCACCACCCTGGTGGACGGGGATGGGCCGGTGGCGCTGCAGCGGCCGGCCGCGCTGGCGGCGCTGCCGGGCGGCGGCGTGGCGGTGGCCGACGGGCCCGGCGCCGCGGTGTGGCTGGTGGGGCCCGGCGGCGAGGCGGCGCAGCTGGCCGCGCCGGGGCTCGAGCTCGGCGAGCCGTCCGGCCTGGCCTGGCAGGGCGGCCGCCTGCTGGTGGCCGACGCGGCGCGCCGCCAGGTGCTGGCGGTGGACCTGGCGGGAGGCTGGGAGGTGCTGGCGGGGGTGGACGGGAGCGGCTAGCCTGCTCCCTCCCCGACGGAGGTGCCTCATGGCGGAGAAGGTGGCGGCGCACATCACCGGCACGGTGGTCCGGCTGGAGAAGGCGCGCGGCGACGCGGTGGCGCCCGGCGAGGTGGTGGTGATCCTCGAGTCGATGAAGATGGAGATGCCGGTGGAGGCGCTGGTGGGTGGCCTGGTGGTGGAGGTGCGCTGCCAGCCCGGGCAGGCGGTCGCCGAGGGCGACGTGCTGGTCGTGCTGGGATGACGCCGCAGCGCCTCCGCAGCGAGGAGCGCGGGGCGGTCCGCGTGCTCACCATCGACAACCCGCAGAAGCGCAACGCCCTCGACTTCCGGGCGCTCGACGAGTTGTTGGCGGCCTGCCAGCCGGCGGCGCTGGCGGGGGTGCGCTGCCTGGTCCTGCGCGGGGCCGGCCTGGAGGCCTTCTCCTCCGGCTTCGATCTGGCCGAGCTGGGCCAGGTGAACGGGCGCGGCGAGCGACCCGACGAGGCGGTGGAGCGCGCCGCCGACGCCCTGGCCGCGGTGGCCTGCCCCACCGTGGCCTTCCTGAACGGCCCGGCCTACGGAGGCGGCTGCGAGCTGGCCGCCACCTGCGACCTGCGGGTGGCCCGCCAGGGCATCGCGCTCGGGCTGCCGCCGGCCAAGCTGGGCGTGGTCTACCCGGAGGGCGGCCTGCGCCGCTTCCTGCAGCTGGTGGGCGGGGCCCGCACCCGCGAGCTCTTCTTCCTGGGCAAGCCGGTGGACGCCGTCACCGCGCAGGCCTGGGGGCTGGTGAACCGGCTGGTGCCGGCCGAGGGGGCCGAGGACGCAGCGCTGGCGCTGGCAGAGGAGATCGCCGGCAACGCCCCGCTGGCCGTGCAGGGCATGAAGCGGATCCTGCGGCTGCTGGAGGCCGCCCACGAGCGGGGCCTGTCGGCCGCCGAACGCGACGAGATCGCAGACCTGCGCCGCCGCGCCTTCGAGAGCCAGGACATCCTGGAGGGGCGGAAGGCCTTCGCCGAGCGGCGCCCGCCAGCGTTCCAAGGGCGGTGAGCCAGTCCGGGAGTTCCGTCCTACGGACCAGGGTCCGTGGCGCGGGCGGAGGAGTTGGCAGTTGCCCTGTGATTCCGGGGGCCGCTCCTGGCACGGGTGCTGCCAGGGCTCTGCCCATGACCGCGCCACGGCAGATCCTCCCGGGTCGCACCTACCTCGTCACGCGCCGCTGCCTGCTCCGCCACTTCTTCCTCCGCCCCAGCGCGGTGGTCAACCAGGTGGTGGCCTACGTGCTTGCCCTGGCGGCCGAGCGCTACCAGGTCCAGGTCCACGCCTACTGCGTCCTCTCCAACCACCTCCACCTCGTCGTCACCGATCCCCACGCCCGCCTGCCCGCCTTCCAGCAGTTCCTCTGCTCCTTCGTGGCCCGCGCCCTCAACGCCCATCTCGGGCGCTGGGAGTACTTCTGGGCGCCCTGCACCTACAGCGCCGTGGTCCTCGGGTCACCCGAGGACGTCATCGCCAAGGCCGCATACACCCTCGCAAACCCCGTCGCCGCCGGCCTGGTCCGCGCTGCCCACCTCTGGCCGGGGCTCTGGTCGGCGCCGGACACCATCGGCACCACCATCCGGGTGAAGCGTCCGGACCACTTCTTCGACCGGGAGGGGCTCCTCCCCGAACACGTCGACCTCGCGCTCGAGGTGCCGACCGGCTTCAGCTCGACCGAGGAGTTCCGCGACCGGCTTCGGGCGGAGCTCTCGCGGCAGGAGGAGGCGGCCCGCGCCCAGATCCCGGCCTTCCTCGGCGTGACCCGGGTGCGGACGCAGAGCCCCTTCGCCCGCCCGAGGCCCGGCGAGCCACGCCGCCGGCTCTCTCCCAGGGTGGCCGCGCGGGACAAGTGGAGGCGCATCGAGCTCCTCCAGCAGCTGGAGAGCTTCCTCAGCGACTACTGGGAGGCGCTCAGGGTCTGGCGCGAAGGCAAGGTGGAGCCCGTGTTCCCTGCCGGGACCTACCTGATGCGGGTCGCACACGGCGTCGCCTGCGCTTCCGCCTAGACGACCGCTCCGAGCTTCGAACCAGCCCTGCTGCGCTCCGCGAGGCCTGTCCGGCCCACGACGAGGGCAGCGGTGTGCGTTGCGCGAGTTCAGCGAGCCCCGCCCTGGCCGTTCCTGCTGCGAGCCCCACCACCCGGGCCTGCCGGCCCCCCCCCCTTTGGCTGGGCACTCGGCGGCCCCCTTCCTTCACGGCGGCATCGGAGATGAGGCTTCCCAGGGGATTACTCCCGGACTGGACCCGCTCTTACAGCAGCAGCAGGCAGGCGCTCACGATGACCGTCGCAGGCAGCGCGCCCACCAGCAGCGGCAGCGGGCGGACGCCGCTGGGGAAGTGGCGCGCCAGCATGGCCTGGCCGGCCGGGTTGGGCGCGTTGGCGATGACGGTGAGGCCGCCGCCGGCCACCGCCCCGGCCATCACCGCGTACTTGAGCTCGTCGGAGAAGCCGGGCACCAGCGAGGCCAGGTAGGTGATGGCGGCGTTGTCGTTGAACGCGGTGAGCCCCAGGGCCCCGAAGAAGAGCGGCACCGCGTCGAGCCGCGAGAGCACCGGCTGGATCCACCAGGCCTGCCCGCTGCCGTGGATCACCAGGCCCGCCAGGAAGAAGCCGACCAGGAGCGGCGAGCGGAGGTCGAGCGGCGCCTGGTGTGGCGCCGTGGCCCGCTGGAAGCCGAGGAAGAAGAGGAAGGCCCCGACCAGCACCGACGGCGTGTGGGACGTGAAGACCAGCAGCCCGAGCATGGCGAGGTGCGTCGCCACGATCCAGACGGGCGGCGCGGCGGCCTCCTCCTCCTCCGTGGCGGCAGGGGGGGGCCGCCCCCCGAGCGCGGCCAGCTCCCGGCGCAGCGCCAGCGCGGTCAGCAGGTTGGCCGTCAGGATGCCCACCGCGGCCTTCCACCCGAAGTGACCCAGCATGAACGGCGTGTCCCAGCCGAAGCGGGCGGCCACCATGATGACCGGGGGCGCGGCGAAGTGGGTGAGCGTCCCCCCCACGGAGACGTTGACGAAGAGCAGCCCGAGCGTGGCGTAGCGGAAGCGCGGGCCAGGCTCGAGGTCGAAGATGCGCCGGGACAGGAGCAGGGCGCAGATGACCATGGCGGCCGGCTCGGTGATGAGCGAGCCGAGCAGCGGGCCGACCGTGAGGATGGTGAGCCACCAGGCCAGTGGCGTCCCGCCCACGGCCCGGGCGATGGCCCCCATGACCTGCTCGGCGAAGGCCAGCACCGGCCGGGTGGAGGCCACCGCCATGATGACCACCACGAAGACCGGCTCGGTGAAGTGGACCTGGGAGAGGAAGCGCTCCGGCCCGCGCGGCCCCTCCGCGAAGGCCAGCACCGCCAGCAGCGGCACCACCCAGAGCCCGAAGACCACCTCGATCTCGCCGAGCAGGTGGAGCAGTTCCACGCTGGCGCTGTGCGCGCCCTCGCCGCGCGCCGCCTCCACCTGGAGCCTCCGCCGGTGTGAGGCGGCCATCAGGGCCGGGGCGGCGAAGGTGTGCAGGATGGCGGCCAGGAAGAGGCCGGTGGCCACCAGGTTCAAGGGGTCGGCGGCGGCGCGGCGGGCCAGCACCTCGAGCAGGCCGAGCCCGGCCTCGCCCTGGTAGGCCTCCAGCGGGAGGGGGAAGCCGGACGGGCTGGGGGTGGCCATGGGCAGTTCTTAGCCCAGGCCGGCGCTCAGCGGGCGAGGCGCGCCAGCAGCAGACCCGCCAGGAGGGCGGCCACCAGCGCGGCCGCCAGCGCCAGGCGGCGCCGGGCGGCAGGTCGGGGCGGCGCGGCCCCGGGGGCGGTGGCCGCAGGCGGGGCGCTGGGCGCGGGCTGCACCACCGCGGGGTCGAGCAGGTCCACGGCCGGCAGCGGCGGCGGCGTGCCCGGACCGGCGGCCTCCGCGCCGTCGGGCAGCACCATCAGGTCGTAGTGGCCGATCTCCACCAGGTCGCCGGGCCGGAGCTTGCGCTTGCCGGCCACCCGCTCGCCGTTGAGCCAGGTGCCGGTCAGGCTGCCCAGGTCCTCCACGAAGATGGCGCCCCCGCTGCTCCGGGAGAAGCGGGCGTGGCGCCTGGAGACGTTGCGGTCGGGCAGCCGCCAGCCCACGCCGGTGGCGGCCCGCCCCAGGGTGAGCTCCTCCGAGGTGAACGGGACCAGCATGCGGGTCCCAGCGTCGTCCTCGATGACCAGCTTCATCGGGCGCGCGCCCCCTCGCGCACCCGGCCGGCGTCCGGGGGGGCGGCGGTCAGGGTGCGGCGCACCAGCGCCCCGTCCTTCTCCGGCAGCACCACCACCTGGTCGATCTCGTGGCCGGCCAGCTCCAGGTCGATGCGGTGGCGCAGGTCGAGCCGGACGCCGGGGATGGAGAGCGGGGTGGTGCCGCGGGCCACGTCGTCGAGGCGCACCGCCGCGCCGGGCGGGACGCTCTCCACCGTGAGCGTGCCCAGCGTGGACGCCAGGGTGGCGTGGACCCGCACCGCCACCTGCCCGGGCGAGGGGCGCACCGCCACGGTGGTCTCGCGCAGCGCCGGCCCGGAGAGGGTCACCTCGTGCGGCCGGGCCAGCGGCAGCCCCTCCAGCACCGCCGGGGTGCGCTGCCCGGTGGGCAGGCCGTCGAGCGCCACGTCCGCGCCGGGCGGCAGGCTGGTGACGATGAGGGCGCCGGGGCGCAGCCAGGGCGCGCCGAACCAGGCGCCGGCCGCCCCGGCGGCGGCGCCCAGCAGCGCGGCCAGCGAGAGCGCGCCGAAGGAGGAGCGGCGCACCACCACCGGGCGCTGCGGCGCCCGGGCCTGGGGCGCCGGGCGGGACTCCGGCGGCGGCACCTCGGCCAGCGGCTCCAGCTCCATGGGGTCGCCCCCGCGCAGCGAGGGCAGGCCGTGCTGCGCCGTGGTGCCGAGGTCGGCCGGGCGGTCGGCCAGGTTGGTGAGCACCTTCATGATGAGCGCGTCGTGGGCGCGCGCCTGGCGCAGCCGGGTGATCTTGTCGCCGAACACCTGGTGCATCTGCTGGTTGAGCAGGTCCTGCACCGCCGAGTGGGGCGTGGGGAAGAGCACGTCCACCAGCGCCTCGGCGAAGTGGCGGGCCTCGCCGTACCGCTTGGCCGGGTCGTAGGCCAGGGCCCGCGCCACGATCTGATCGAGCTCGCGCGGCAGCCGCGGGTCCAGGGTGGAGGGGGGCACCACCTTGGCCTTGCGGGAGGTGATCAGCGAGTCGACGTCGGTGGCCTTGGGGAAGGGCTTCTGCCGCGTCAGGAGCTCGTAGAGGATGATGCCGGCGGCGAAGAGGTCGACCCGGTGGTCCCAGCGGGTCTCCAGCGAGGCCTGCTCGGGCGCCACGTACCCGAGCTTCCCCATCAGCATGCCCTCCTTGTAGTTGGAGAGGCCGGTGGCGGCCCGGGCGATGCCGAAGTCGAGCAGCTTCACCTCGCCCTCGTAGGAGACCAGGCAGTTGTCGGGCGAGACGTCGCAGTGGACGATCTGCAGCGCGTGGCCCTGCCCGTCGGTCTTCTTGTGGGCGTAGTCCAGCCCCTGGAGCAGCTGCAGCACCATGAAGATGGCCTGCTCCGGAGAGATGGTGACGCCGGCCCGCGGGAAGGCGTGCATCACCTCCTTGAGCGAGACGCCGTTCACCAGCTCCATGGCGATGAAGGCGTTGCCCTCCACCAGCCCGCACTCGTAGATCTGCGCCACGTTGTTGTGGGTCAGCTGGACGGTGAGCTTGGCCTCGTTCACCAGCATGGAGATGAAGCCCTGGTCCTGCGCCCGGTTGGGCAGGATCCGCTTCACCACCAGCTCCTTCTCGAAGCCGGCCGCGCCCACGGTGCGGGCCCGGAAGATCTCGGCCATGCCGCCCACGGCGAGCCGCTGCAGCAGGAAGAACTTCCCGAAGACGTGGGGCTTGAACTCGGGGGTGAGGGGGGCCTCGGCCACGGTGGCCGATGCTACCGTGAAGCGACCGCGTAGACCACGTGCCACGTCACGGGGACACCGTCCGGCCCGCCATACCGCGAGTCGTAGTGGCGCAGCAGCTCCAGGGTGACGCGCCGCCCGGCCAGCCCGCCGGCCTGCGGCGCGGCGTTCTGCGCCCCGATGGCCTTGAGCGCGCGGAGCACGGCGCGGGCGTCGGCGTGGCGCTCCACCCGCTCCTCCTCCTCGAGCGCCGCCACCACCAGCCCGGCGGCGGCCAGGGCGGCGCCCACCTCACCTCTGGTGAAGAACCGGTGGGTGCGGTCGGGGGCCCGTCCGGCCGCGGCGGCCCGCCAGGAGGCGGTCAGCTCGCCCAGGGTCCGCTCGGCGAAGAGGGCCAGCACCAGCCGCCCGCCCGGCCGGAGCACCCGGGCGCACTCGCGCAGCGCCGGCTCGAGCCGGGGCAGCCACTGGAAGGTGGAGGTGGAGAGCACCAGGTCGAAGGCGGCGTCGCGCAGCGGCAGCGCCTCGGCGTCGGCGGAGGCCAGGGCGGCGCCCGGGGCGGCGGCGCGGGCGGCGGCGCACATGCCGGGGGCGAGATCCACGCCGGTGAGCAACGCGCCGGGCCGGGCCGCGGCCAGGTCGGCCAGCAGCCGGCCGGTGCCGCAGCCGACGTCG
Source organism: Anaeromyxobacter sp. (assembly GCA_016718565.1). NCBI lineage: Bacteria > Pseudomonadati > Myxococcota > Myxococcia > Myxococcales > Anaeromyxobacteraceae > Anaeromyxobacter > Anaeromyxobacter sp. The sequence continues at coordinate 847,995 of JADKCZ010000001.1, forward strand.
AGCACCCGCCGGGCCGAAGGCGCCGCCCGGGCCGCCAGCGCCAGGGCCTGGGCGCGCACCGCGGCCTGCACCTCGGCCCGGCCGTCGTAGGCGGCGGCGCCGCGAGAGAAGGCGGCCCGGACGCGGGCCTTGTCCACCGGGTTCACAGGGGCCCCCCGGCGAAGGCCAGGACGGCCTCCGCCACCAGGGCCTCCTGGGCCAGGAAGGGGGCGTGGCCGGCGCCCGGGACGGTGCGCAGGCGCGCCGCGGGCAGGGCGGCGGCCAGCGCGCGGCCGGCGCCCACCGGGCAGATGGCGTCGGCCTCGCCGTGCAGCACCAGGGTGGGCAGGGTCACGGCCGGCAGCGCGCCCCGCAGGTCGGTCGAGGCCAGGAGGTCGAGGCCGGCCAGCGCCGCCGCGGCGTCCGGGGCGGGGCCGCCCCGCAGCGCGGCCAGCCGACCCTCGCCCAGGGCCTCCGCCTCGCCGGGGGCCAGGCAGTCCTCGAGGAAGCGGGTCAGCGCCTTGGCGGGCTGGCGCCGCACCCTGAGCGCCAGCCCCTCCACGGCGCGGGCCGGCAGGCCGTGGGGCCACCCGTCACCCTCGGTGAAGCGCGGGGTGGCGCCCACCAGCACCAGCCCGGCCAGGCGGGCGCGCAGGGCGGGCAGCGCGGCCGCCGCCAGCGCCACCTGGCCGCCCAGCGACCAGCCGAGCAGCAGGGCGCCGTGGAGCGCCTCGGCCCCGGCCAGGGCCGCCACGTCGCCTGCCAGCGCCGCCAGCGTGAAGGGGCCGGACGTGGAGCGGCCGTGGCCGCGCAGGTCGAGGGAGAGCACCCGGTGGCGCGGGGCCAGGCGGGCCGCCAGCCCGGCCAGGTCGAGCGACGAGCGCGACCAGCCGTGCAGCATGAGCAGCGGGGGGCCGGCCCCCGCCACCTCGACGTGGAGCGTCGCGCCGTCGTCGCGGAGGAGGGTGGGCATCGGGGCGGGCGTGAAGATCGCAGCCCGTCCGGCGCTCGTCAACCGCTGGTGACGATGCGGTTGACGAGCGGCGGAGGAACCCGGCCGGCGAGCGGGCGTGCCCGCTTCCGGCCACTGGGCCCCGAGCCCTTGGTTCAGGGGGCGGCGGGGGCCGCTGGAGGCCCGGCCGCTGCCCTGGCCAGGGCGTCGAGCGCCGCCGGATCGAGCCCGGCCGCGCCCAGCCCGCGCGCCACCTCCTGGGGCGAGCGCCGCGCGCCGACCGCCCAGGCCTGCGCCAGCCAGGCTCCCGACTGCCGGCTGCGCCACCAGGGCCCGCCGCCGTGGGGCGCAGCCAGGAAGGCCTCCACCTGCGCGGCCAGCAGCTCGGCCTGGAGCGTCTCGGCGGCGCGCAGCAGCGGCTCCTGGTCGAAGGCCCAGGGGACCGGCTCGCCTGGACCGAGCGGCAGGCCGAGCGCGCGGGAGGCCAGCGCCCGGGCCACGGCGGGGGCGCCGGCCGGATCGCTGGCCCGCTCCACCTCGGCCAGCACCCGGGCGGCCGCCTCGCGCGCCGAGAGGAGGCGCCGGGCCGCCGCCACCCTGGCCTGGCGCGCCACGGCCTCGGGCTCCAGGCCATGGGCCGACAGCCAGTCCGGCGAGGCCGTCACCGAGGCCAGCAGCGCGCCCCAGGCGGCCGGCAGCGCGGCCGGGCCGAGCCGGCGGTCCTCCACCGCGGCGGCGGTGGTGCGGGCGGCGGCCTGCGCCACCCCCAGCTCGTGCAGGAGCGCCCGCGCGGCGTCGAGGCCGGCCAGCGGGGCGAGCGAGAGGCGCACCGCGCCGGGCGCCTCCACCACCACGGCCAGCGGCCGCGCGATCTTGCCGGGCCTTGGCGCGGCGTCCACCGTGAGCCGGCCGCCGGCCGCGAGGTCCAGCCCCAGGCCGATGAGCAGCTGCTCGGCATCCGGCAGCAGCCGCGCCGCCGGGAAGGCGGCCGGCGGGGCGGTGGTGCGCAGCAGGCGCGGCAGGTCACGGGCCCGCAGCCGCTCGGCCGGCCCGCCCAGCTCGCGGCGCGAGAGGTCGGCCAGCAGGGCGCGCCAGGTGGCCTCGGTGCCGGCCAGGGTGGCCTCGGCCAGGGCGGCGAGCTCGGCCGCGGGTGCGCCGCGCAGCGCGGCGGCCAGCTCCAGCGTGGAGGTGAAGCCGGCCGTGCCGCCGGCCGCGGCCAGCGCAGCGTCGCGGCTGGCCACCAGCGGCGCCAGCTTGCTGGCCTCGGCGGCGTGCGCGGCGGCCAGGGCCTGGCGCCGCGGCCCCTCTGGCTCGGCGGCCAGGAGCGCCGGGAGCTGCCGCAAGGGCACGCTGCGCCTGTCCCAGCGGAAGGTGGCGGCGGCGCGGGCGGCGGCCAGGGCCCTCGCCGGGCCGGCCGCGGCGCGGGCCAGGTGCTCGCCGAGCACGAAGGCGCGGAGCCGGTCCAGGCCGGCGCGCTCGGTGGCCGGCGCCGCGGCGAGGGCGTCCGCCAGGCGGGCCAGCGTGGCCGGCGAGGCCAGCCACTCGCGGCCGGCCCAGGCGTCGGCCGGGTCGGCCGGGTCGCCGCCGGTCCAGGCGCGCCAGGCGGCCTCGCCCTGCGCGGTGAGCAGGGCGTCCACCCCGGCGCGGACGTCTGCCAGCGGGTCGGTGGCCGAGGTCGCCGGCGCCGCGCCGGGAGCGAGGGGCCGCGCAGCGGGGTCGGCGCCAGGCTGGCCAGGGGTGGTCGCGCCCGGTGGACCGGCGGGGTCGGGGATCGGGCTGGCTGGCCGCGGCTGGTGGGCGCAGCCCGCGGCGAGCAGGGCGAGCAGGGCGAGGAGGAGTGAGCGTCTCACGGGGGGCGCATGCTACACCCCGCCCCGCGGCCGGCTGAAATCGAGCGGCGGCCCCGAGGGCCAATGGGCCCCGGACCTCCGCCCGCCGACCGGCTACACTCCGGGCCCGTGACCAGCGCCCGCCGCGAGATGGCCCGAGCCCGGGCCCGCCTGTCCGCCGAGGTGCGCCGCGCCCTGGGCGCCGCGGGCTACGAGGAGGTGGAGACGCCGACCCTGGTGCCGGCGCCCGGCATGGAGCCGCACCTCTCGCCCTTCCTCACGCCGTTCCTGCCCGAGGGCGGCGGCCCGCCCAGCCCGCGCTGGCTCATCACCAGCCCGGAGTACGCCATGAAGCGGCTGCTGGCGGAGGGGTTCGAGCGCATCTTCCAGCTCTCGCGGGTCTTCCGGAACGGCGAGGTCTCGGCCACCCACAACCCCGAGTTCACCATGCTGGAGTTCTACCGGGCCGGCACCGGGTACGCGGGCATCATGGCGGACCTGGAGCGGCTGGTGGAGGCGGCGGCGCGGGCGCTGGCGCCGGGCGGCGCCCCGGAGGTGCGGCGCGGCGGGCGCACCGTGGCGCTGGCCGCGCCCTTCGAGCGGCTCACCGTGGCGGAGGCCTTCCGCCGCCACGCCGGGGTGGACCTCGGGGCCTGCGCGGGCGACGCCGTCCGGCTGCGCGCCGCCGCGCGCGCCGCCGGCCACCCGGTGGGGCCGGCGGACGAGCCCTTCGACGACACCTTCTTCCGGCTCATGCTCGACGCCGTGGAGCCCAGGCTCGGCCTGGAGCGGCCCACCTTCCTCACCGACTGGCCGGCCTCGATGGCGGCGCTCGCGCGCCTCCGCGCCGACGACCCGCGGTGGGCCGAGCGGTTCGAGCTCTACGCCGGAGGGCTCGAGCTGGCCAACGGCTTCACCGAGCTCACCGACGCGGTCGAGCAGCGGGCCCGGCTCCTGGAGGAGCAGGCGCTGCGGGTGCGGCTCGGGCGCCCGGCGCTGCCGCTCGACGAGGACTTCCTGGCCGCCCTGCCGCGCATGCCCGAGGCGGGCGGCGTGGCGGTGGGGTTCGACCGGCTCCTCATGCTGCTCACCGGCGCGGCCTCCATCGAGGAGGTGCTGCTCTTCCCGGCGGCCGGGTTCCCCTCCGGCTGATCCACCGACGCCCCCGAGGTCCCGTGCCACACCCCCTCATCGCTGCGCTGCTCCTGCTGGCCGCCACGCCGCCTGCGCCACCCGCCCACGGCGCCGCAGGCCCGCCGGCCGCCAGGGCCGCGGTCGCACCTGCCGCCGCGCCGCCGGCCGCGCCCGGCGCGAAGGCGCTGCCCGCGGCGCCTCTTCCAGCCGGCGCGAAGGCGGCCCCGGTCAAGCCGGTGAAGCCGCCGCCCCCGGCCGACGGCCTCGGGCGCACCCCGCCGGCCGGCTGGACCAAGGTCGGCTACCAGCAGCTCCGCTGGGGCATGGGGCCGGGCGACGTGAAGGATGCGCTGGCCGCCGAGGGCGGGCCGCTCTCCACCACCGAGCCGTTCGAGCTGGGCGAGGGCTACGATCCGGCCGGCGAGGGCGGGGCCCGGGTGGCCGCGCCCGGCCTGGTGGTGGCGGGCCACGCCTCGATCCTCGGCTTCCGCTTCCTGCGCGGCCGGCTCACCGCGGTGGCGCTCCTGCCGGCCGAGGATCCCGGCGACCCGGCGGCCTGGGCCGCCACGCTCACCGCGCTCCTGACCGAGCGGTACGGGGCGCCCTCGGTCATCGGCGCGCGGACGGTCTGGGCCCGCGACGGGCTGCAGGTGGCGCTGCCGTTCCTGGACGGCTGGAGCTCGAGCGTGGGCTGGTTCGCGCCACCGGTCACCGAGGCGCGCCCGGGGGCCGCGGCCGGTGGGGGGCCGAGCGTCGAGGAGGCGGCGCTGGCCGCAGAGCGGAAGGCGCGGGAGGCGGCCGAGAAGAAGGCGCGCGCCGAGGCGGAGAAGCGGGCGCGCGAGGCGCTCAAGGCCGAGGCGCAGAAGCTGTAGGGGTGCGGCGGACGGGGCCCGATGGGCGCACCTCGACTCCGCGCCTGCGGCGCTCCGCTCGGCGCGAACGGGTGGAGGTGGGGCTGGAGCGCCACCGCGCCGCTCGGCGCGAACGGGCACAGCTGGGCGGGACCGCCACCGCGCCGCTCGGCGCGGCACGTCGGCTCAGCGCTTCAGCGCCAGCAGCGCCTCGAGGGTCTCGTCGGCGGTCCGCAGGGTGGCCAGGTTGGCCTGCTGCAGCAGCGCAGCGCGCGACTGCTCCACCACCTCGGCGATCAGGTCGGTGCCCGACTCGCCCGGGGCGCCGCCGGCCAGCAGCGCGCGATCGGCGCGGGCCTCGGCCAGCGGATCGGTGGCCTGGCCCACCCGGGTGGCCACGCCACCGCCGGCCACCTCGCTCACCTCGACGCGGCCCGGCTGGAAGCCCGGGGTGAGGGCGTTGGCCACGTTGTGGGCGCTCACGCCGAGGCGGGCGGAGGCCGCCGCGAGGCCGCTGGCTGCGATGCCGTGGATGGTGCTCATCGAGTGGCTCCCCGGGGCACGCCTCACCCCAGGGGGACTTCGGCACGGCCGGAGGGCCCGATAAGGACCCGCCCGGGGGGCCGGAGTTTCGCCAGGCGGTCCGGTTGGATGGCTGGCTGCTCGCCCGCGGCTGGTGACCGGCCCGTGGCCGCGCGCTGGAGCGGGCCGGCTGACCGACCATTCGACGCCGGCTGGCGCTCCCCCCCAACCTGCCAGCTGGAGCGTGACCTGGTGCCCGGCTACTCGCCAGCGGCTGGCGACCGGCCCTTGGCCGGCCGCCCGTCGGGTGGCGGCAGCGGCTCGGCGGACCACCAGGGCGGGTCGGTGGGGACTGGCGGGCGCGGCAGCACCTCCGGCTGCTCGGCCAGCTGCCAGGCCAGCACCGCGTAGGCGCCGGTGGCGAGCAGGAGGTCGTGCGGCACCACCTTGTCGAAGGTGTCCGCCGCCGAGTGGTGCCAGTCGAAGTAGTGCGCCCCGTCCTGCCAGAGCTCCAGCACCGGCACCTGCGCGTGGCGCAAGGGGCCGATGTCCACGCCGCCGTCCCCGGCGCGGACCGCGCCCGCGCCGAGCGGGCGGAGCGGTGAGAGCCAGCGCTCCACCAGCGCCAGCCCGCCCTCGCCGGCGCCGACCGAGGCGCCCAGCGGCCGCCCGGCCCCGGCGTCGGTCTCCACCGCCGCCACGTGCCGGTGGAGCTCGGCGGCGTGGGCCCGGGCGTAGGCCACGCCGCCGTTGGTGCCGTTCTCCTCGTTCATGAAGAGCACCGCGCGCACCGTGCGGCGCGGCGCCACCGGCAGCCGCGACAGCAGCCGCACCACCTCCATGGCCATCGACACGCCGGCGCCGTCGTCCACCGCGCTGGGCCCCAGGTCCCAGCTGTCGAGGTGGCCGGAGACGATCACCACCTCCTCCGGCCGCTCCCGGCCGCGCACCTCGGCCAGCACGTTGGCCGACCAGGCGGTGGCGGGCGTGCCCGGACCGCAGCCGAGCACCAGCCGCACCGTCACCGGTCCGCGCGCGGCCAGCCTGGCCAGGAGGAGGGCGTCCTCCACCGTCACCGCCGCGGCCGGGATGGCCGGCCCATCGCCGAAGGAGGTCTGGCCGGTGTGCGGGGTGGCCAGCGAGGCGGAGGCCAGCGAGCGGACCAGCGCCGCCACCGCGCCCAGCCGGGCGGCCGCGGCCGGGCCCCGGCTGCGCAGCCGCGCCACGTCGCCGTAGCCCAGCCCTTGCCCGAGCGGCGCCGGCCCCATGCCGTGCTGGAACAGGACCACCTTGCCGCGCACCTGCTCACCCAGGGCCGCCAGCTCCTCCAGCGAGCCCACCTGCACCAGCTGGCCGGTCAGGCCGCCGGGCGGGGTGCCCGGGCTGTTGCCGAGCGCCGTCAGGCGCAGCGGCTGGTTCACCGCGGGCGGCGTGGCCACCACCTCGCCCCGCTCCTCGCCGCGCCGCCACACCGGCACCACCACCGGCTCGGTCCAGGGGCGCAGCCCCTCGGCCTGGAAGGTGCGGACGGCCCAGGCCACCGCCGCCTCGGCGCCCGGCGACCCGGTCAGCCGCGGGCCCACCGTGTCGGTGAGGTCGGCCAGCCGGGAGAGGACCCGCCCTTCGGTGAGCGCCGCGCCCATGAGGCGGGCGGGCACGTCGGCGGGGGGCGTGGGGGCGGCGGCGAGCAGCAGGGCGGCGGCGAGGGTGAGCACGGGAGGGGCTCCTCGGGTGAGCCGCAGGTTCTAGCGGGTGGCGGCGCCGCGGTCGACCCCCGGGGTGCGGGGAGAGGGCTGGCCGGCCCCCTCACCCCGGCCCTCTCCCCCAGCAAGCTGGGGGAGAGGGTGAGCAGACCGTGGTTCCTGGCCTTGCTGGCACTTCCGCCCGGCCAACGGCAGACCTCGTCCTCGCAAGGCGACACGCCCTGTCAGCCCCCTCTGCCCTCCGGGGAGAGGGCCGGGGTGAGGGTCCGCGTCCACCGACTCTCCCCCTCTCCCCTCCGGGGAGAGGGCCGGGGTGAGGGGCGGCCGAGGCTCAGGACTCGGTGCGGTTCACCGGCACGGCCGGCCGGATGGGCAGGTCCACCCGGAAGGCGGCCCCCTGGCCCGGCTCCGACTGCACCCGCACCGTCCCGCCGTGCGACTCCACGATGCGCTTCACGATGTAGAGCCCCAGCCCCAGCCCGCCGTAGTTCTGGCTGGAGACGGCCCGCTCGAAGCGCTCGAAGATGTGGCGCTGGTCGCTGGCGTCGATGCCGATGCCGTGGTCGCGCACCGAGAGCCAGGCCCGCCCCTCGTCGGCGCCGTAGGCCACCTCGATGGGCTTGCCGGCGCCGTACTTCACCGCGTTGGCCAGCAGGTTCACCACCACCTGCCCCAGCCGCAGCCGGTCCCAGTGGCCGCTGGTGGGCTCGCCGGTCACGGTCACCACCGAGCCGGCCTGCTGCAGCTCGTCGTCGAGGGCGCTGACCGACTCGGCCACCACCGCGCCCAGGTCGAGCGGCTCCACGTCCAGCTCCAGCCGGCCCATGTGGATGCGCGACACGTCCAGCAGCGCCTCCACCAGCTTCTCCAGCCGCTGCCCGGCCCGCTCCGAGGCCGAGAGCACCCGCTCCAGGTTGGGAGAGGGGGCCGCGCCGGCCGCCTCGCGCGCCGAGACCCGGCGCAGGTTCTCCAGCGCCAGCCGGAGCGCGGTGAGCGGGGTGCGCAGCTCGTGCGAGGCGATGGAGAGGAACTCGTCGCGCGCCACCACCGCCGCCTGGGCCTGGCCGTAGAGCCGGGCGTTCTCGATGGCCTGGGCGGCGCGGTGGGCCAGGTCCTCCAGCAGGGTCTCGTCCTCGGCGGTGTAGGGCGGGCGCCCCTGGTCGCGCAAGAGGGTGATGTGGCCCAGGATCTCGCGCCGGTGGATGAGCGGCGCGATGAGCAGCGAGCTGGCGCCCTCCAGGTAGGGCCAGTAGGCCTGCTTCATGGAGGCGTGGATCACCTCGGGGGTCAGGTCGGCCACCCGCAGGGTCTGGCCGGTGCGCAGCACCCGCGCCGTCATCCCCTCGTCGATGCGCTGCGGCGAGGCCTCCAGCACCTGGCGGCGCAGCGCCGCCCGGGCCGGATCCGGGTGGTAGATGGCCACCGGCACCAGCCAGGCGCCGTCGTCGGAGACCATGCGGATGAGGGCCCCGTCGCCGATCAGCTCGGCCAGCCGGCGCGCCACCGTGTCCAGGGTGGTGGTGTAGTCCAGGCCGCCGGCGAAGACCCGCGAGGCCTCGGCCAGGGCGGCCAGGCGCGAGGCCTGCCGGCGCAGCCGCTCCTCGGCCTCGTGCAGGTCGGTGGAGTCGGAGGCCAGCCCCACCACCTCCTCCAGCGCGCCGTCGGCGTCGCGCACCGGGGCGAAGCGGGCCTCGTAGTGGCGGCCGTCCACCTCGCCGCGCACCGTCACGGTGCGGCCGGCCAGCGCCCGCTTGACCCCCTCGAGCGCCCAGCCCACGTCCTTGAAGAGGTCGAAGACCGAGCTGCCCACGTCGGTGGGGGCGCGGCGGCCCAGCGCCCGGAGCAGCCGCCCCTCGGCCATCACCACCCGGCCGTGCTTGTCGAGCACGAAGAAGATGCTGGGCGCCTGGCTCACCAGCGCCCGCAGGCGCTTCTCGGTGGATGGGCTCGCGCCGCGGCGGAGGAAGCGCCAGAAGGCCACGGTCAGTACTCGAAGCCGCTGCCGCCGATGAACTCGCGCAGCAGGGAGGTGGGGGGGACGTGCTCGGGGTGGATGGAGACGAAGCGGTCCACCAGGTAGCGCAGCCGGTGGGCGGTGGGGAAGGCCGGGTGGTCGGGCGGCACCTCCAGCAGGTAGCGCTCGGCGAAGATCTTGAGCACCGCCGGCTCGTACACCAGGGCCGAGTCGAAGACCGCGTCGGCCTGGTGCTGGAAGGGGAAGATGTGGGCCCGCTCGCCGGCCTGCACCGAGGGCCAGCGGGCGATGTTCTCGGCCGCCTTGTAGCCGCGCTGGTGGCGGTCGCGCACGATGCGGCGCAGCAGGCGGAGATCGGTGGTGGAGACGCGGGTCAGCCGGTCGAAGGGCAGGCTGGTGGCCGGGTGGATGAAGACGCGGAAGAGCTCGCCTTGGCGCGGGATGGGCCCCAGCAGCCCGGGGTTGAGGCCGTGGATCCCCTCCAGCATGAGGGCGTCGCCGGGGCGCAGCGTCAGCTCGTGGCCGGCGCCCGGGCGGCTCAGGCCGGTGAGGAAGTCGTAGCGCGGCGTCTTGACCGTCTCGCCGGCCAGCAGGCGGCGCACGTGGTCCTGCAGGAGCGGCAGGTCGAGCGCGGTGAGCGCCTCGAAGTCCCACTCGCCCCGCTCGTCGCGCGGGGTCCGCTCGCGATCCACGTAGTAGTCGTCGAGCCCCAGGGCCACCGGGTTGACGCCGTCGATCTGCAGCTGGACGGTGAGCCGCTTGATGAAGGTGGACTTGCCGGAGGAGGACGGGCCGGCGATGGAGATGATGCGGACCCGGTCGCGGGCGGCGGCGATCTGGTCGGCGATGCGCGAGATGCGCTTCTCGTGGAAGCCCTCGGCCACCCGGATGAGCTGCGAGACCCGCCCGTCGATGCACAGCTCCGAGAGGGCCCCCACGCTGTCCACGCCCATGGCGGTGAGCCAGCGCTGGTGCTCGCCCGCCATGTCGCCGTCGCGGGTGGCCGGCGGGGTCGCCGCGGCCGGGCGGCCGCGGGTGCGCGGGTCGCGCTCGCCCAGGCCCAGCGCCAGCCCCTCCGGGTGGGGCGTGAGCGTGAAGCCCTGGATGAGCCCGGTGGAGGGGAGGAGCGGCCCCATGGAGAGCGCGTAGCACTCGCCGCAGGAGACCAGCCGCACCGTGGCCTGGCGGCGCAGCCGGAGCAGCCGGGCCGCGTCGGTCCAGCCGCGCTGCTGGAACCAGGCCAGCGCCTCGTCGGTGGCCCAGTACTCCAGGCGGAAGGGGGCGTCGGTGGCGGCGTGGCGGCGCATGGCCTCGGCCAGCCGGCCGGCCAGGTCGGCGGCGGTGCCGTCCTGGCCGCCCTCCACCTGCACCACCTGGGTGAGGCCGCGCGAGGGGCCCAGCCGGACCCGCAGCAGCGGCGCCTCCATCAGGGCGGCTTCCAGCAAGAGGAGGCCGACCGACTGCGAGTAGATCTGCCGCCCCTCCCAGTGCGCCACCGTGAGCGGGGTCACCACCGTGTCGGTGAAGACCGGCGTGGAGAGCGAGACCGGCCGCTCGCCCAGCAGGCCGGCCACCACCAGGGCGCCGTCCACCTCGGCCGGCAGGAGGTCCTTGAGCCGGGTGCCGGTGGGCACCTGGCGGGGCACGCCCCCCACCGTGACCGCGACGGCGCTGGCGCGCGGCAGCGAGCGGCCGCGCAGGAGGAGCCCCATGTCGCCGGTGAGGCGGGCCACCTCGCGCCCCAGCTCGTCGGCCAGGGCGTGGGCCAGCTTGAGGGCCGCCTGCGGCGCCTCGGCCTCCAGCGCCGAGAGGCCGGTGGTGCCGAGGCGCAGCACCGTGAGCGGGGTCTCGCTGGTGACCACCTCGCCCAGGTGGCGCTCGCCGAGCAGGGTCAGCTCGCCGAAGTGGTCGCCCGGGGAGAGGCGGCGCACCGACAGCTGCTCGCGCCGCCAGCTGGCGTGGCCGGTGAGGATCACCGAGAGGTGGCGCCCCGCGTCGGCCTCCCCGTGCACCCGGGCGCCCGCCGGCAGCGCCACCCGCCCGGCGTGGGCCAGCAGGACCGTGAGGTCGGCCTCCGCCAGCTGGGCCAGCAGCGGGCTGGCGCCCAGCGCAGCGCGCTCGTCCGGGCCGAGGTCGGTGAGGCGGAGCGACATCGGCGGGAGGGGGCTCCTGGCCAGGTGGCCGGCCGGCGGGGGTGGGGGAGGATCCTACTCCGCGGCGGGGGTGCGGGGAACACGGGTGGGGAGGGGGAGGGAGGGGTGTGGTGGGTTCCGTCGGCTGGGACTGGCCCTCGACGCCGGCGTGTCACTCAGCGTGGGTCCAGTCTGGATCGCCGGCCGCAGCGGAAAGGCCACCCCGGGGAGACGGATCGTCAGTGGAATCACTCCTGGACCTCCCCGTCGAGCTGATCAGCGCGCGCTCGGCTCCCACGCAAGTTGGACCCTCGGTCCTGGCCCGCTGCCGCCCCCGCTCGGCCGCGGCGGCGGGCCCGAGCGCGAGCCGGGCGGCGTAACGGTTGTGGCGGGCGCAGACCACCCGGAGGTTGGCCGCGGTGGCCTGGCCGCCCAGGGCGAGCGGCACGAGGTGGTCGAGCTCGAGCCGGTGGGTGGCGCCGCAGGTGCCGCCGAGGTCGAGCGGGAACTGGCAGCGCTGGCCGTCGCGTTGCCAGACCTCGCGCCGGACGGCGGCGGGGATGAAGCGGGGGTGGGGTGCGGGGGCGGCGGCGGCTGGCGAGTTTGGAGGGGCCTTCGGGGAGGCGGTGTCGGCGGAATTGGCGTGACCCTCCGCCTCGTGGTGGACGGAGGACCTGGGGTGAGCGGCGGACCTGGCGGCGCCGGAGCCCATGGCGTCATCGTCGCTCGGCGCGGAGGCTGAACCCGCTGGGACGGTAGGATTGCCTGCGCTGGACGGCTGCACGACGCTGCTCGCCACCTGCGCGCCGGCGCGAGCGCCGGCGGGTAGGGCCCTCCTCCTGGCCTGCTTCTCCAGCAAGAGGTCGAGCGCGGCCTCCAGCACCTGCGCGGTGGTGGCGCCGGGGAGCGCGTGGGCGAGGCCGTCCTTTGCAGCGGCGACCTTCTCGAGGAGGCGGCGCGAGACGGTGAGGTGGAGGCGGCGCAGGTCGGCGGTGAGGGGCTCGACCTCATCCGGCTGCGGCCTCACCGAGGCCCGCGGTGGTTCGGACGTCCGAACCAGATCGACCCGAGCGGGGTCACCGGACCAGTCCATGCTGCCGGAAGGCAGGGGATGCGGCAGCGTCACGGACAGTGCGAGTTCGGACGTCCGAACCAATTCGCCCCGAGCGGGTGCTGCGGCCTGCTCTGCGCTCAGTAGTGGGATGGGCTGCGGCGCAGCGGCGGCCAGCAGGAGTTCGGACGTCCGAACCAGACCACCCCCAGCGGGTGAACCGGACGATCCGCTGCTCGCGACGGGCTGCTGCGTCGGGATGATCTTCACCACCTCCCGGCGCGGTGGGTCCTGCAGCGGCGAGATGGCCGCCGCCACCTCCTTGGCCTCCCGGGCGGAGAGGCCGAAGAACCTGGGCAGCAGCTCGGCCTGGTTCTCCAGGGTCAGTAGCCGGGCCAGCTCGCCCATGGTGGAGAGGCAGAGCCGGCCGTCCCGGAGCGGCGCCTCGACGGCCGGGAAGCGGGGCAGGAGGCGGGCCGCCGTGAAGCGGAGGAAGGCGGCGCCCTTGGAGAGGTGAAGCTCCCGGGTGAGGAAGGTGAACAGGCTGGAATGGCCGAGCACCTCCCAGCCGCGCCGCTGGTCGAAGTCGGCCAGGGCCAGGAGGAAGTCGGCCGCGGCGGCGCGCTCGCGGGAGAGGAGGCCGGCCAGGGCGTCGCGCAGGGCGCGGGCGTCGGTGAGGGTGGCGGGCGGCAGCGGCTGCGGCGGGCGGGCCGCGAGCCAGGCGGCGGAGGCCTCGCAGGCGACTAGGAAGGTGGGCGCGGCGAGCGCCTCCGGCGCGTGGGCGTCGGAGGGGAGGACGAGGCGGAGGGAGTGAGCGACCATGCACTCAGAGTCGCATGGGGGTCTGACATTCGAGGTGCGTGAAACCCAAGTGGGACAGGGGTTTCGTGGTGGTCGGCCGCGTAGTCGCACGTACCCTTGGTCGAGGTCGTCAGGGTGCCCCTCACCCCGGCCCTCTCCCCGGAGGGGAGAGGGAGTACACAACCTCGGGGTCGCGGTCGCGGCCGCGGTCGGGGTCGGGGTCCCCCTCGACTCCGCGCCTGCGGCGCTTCGCTCGGGGCGCGCGGCCTCGCTGCTCGCGTTCCTGGTGGATGTCGGGGTCGGGGTCCACCACCCATGAAGGCGCCGCCCCCACCGAACGGCCGTGGGCCGGAGCGCGCAGGCCCTCCGCAGCGCCGCGACCGGATCACGGGCCCGCCGAGGCGCGCCCCGGACACCCCGCGCGCGCCCGAGTCCGTCCAAGCCTGCGGGCCGCGCGCAGCGCGATGGGCCGCGCGCAGCGCGATCCCGCAGGCGCGTTTCGAGGGCGCGCCACCTGCGTCACCTCGGCGCGCGCCGAGGCCACGGGTCACCGCGGGCGGCGCGAGGACCAGGCCGAAGCGAGCCGGACCACGGCCGCGCCGTTCCGGGCGGCGCCGTCCGAGGGGTCAGACGGGGCCCGACGGTTCGACCGACGGGGCCCCCTCGACTCCGCGACGGCTTCGCCGCCGCTCCGCTCGGGGTGCCCGGCGCCGGCAGAGCCGGCGCCCCTCAGGGAATCCGCGCCACCAGGCATTTCAGGTACCGCGTCTCCGGCACCCCCAGCAGCACCGGGTGATCCCGCCCGGCGCCGCGCCGCTCCAAGAGCTGCACCTCGCGGCCGGCGTCGCGGGCCGCGTCGAGCAGCAGCTCCTCCAGCATCACCTCGGAGAGGTGGTAGCTGCAGGAGGCCGTGATGAGGATGCCGCCGGGCTTCAGGATCTGCAGCGCCCGCAGGTTGATCTCCTTGTAGCCGCGCCGCGCCGCCGGCAGCGCCTCCTTGTTCTTGGCGAAGGCCGGCGGGTCGAGCACCACCAGGTCCCAGGCCGGTCCCTCCTCGGAGCGGTCGCGCAGGTAGTCGAAGGCGTTGGCCTCCACCAGCGTGAGGTTCGCGGCGCCGTTCCGCTCGGCGTTGGCGCGCAGCAGCCCCGACGCGGTGGGCTGCATCTCCACCGCGGTCACCTCGGCGGCGTGGCGGCACAGCTGCAGGGCGAAGCCGCCGGCGTAGCTGAAGCAGTCGAGGCAGCGCCCCTGGGCGTACTGCCCGGCCCGCACGTGGTTCTCGCGCTGGTCGAGGAACGCGCCGGTCTTCTGCCCCTGCAGCACGTCCACCGTGAGCCGCACCTCGCCCTCGCGGTACTCCACCGGCCCGGGCTCCGGGCCGCGCAGCACCCCCTTCACCTGGGCCAGCCCCTCCAGCTCGCGCACCCGCACGTCGTTGCGCTCCACCACGGTGGTGAAGCCGTGGGAGGCGGTGAGCAGGTCGGCGATGACGTCCTTGCGCCGCTCGGTGGCCGGCACCAGCGTCTGGATCACCGCCACCTCGCCGTAGCGGTCCACCACCAGCCCCGGCAGGAGGTCGGCCTCGCCGTGCACCATCCGCCAGGCCCCCTCGCCCGGGAAGGCGCGGTCGCGCAGCTCGCGCGCCGAGGCCAGCCGCCCAGCCAGGAAGGGCTCGTCCACCGCCTCCTCCTCGCGGGTGACGATGCGCAGCGCGATCTGCGAGGTGGCCGACCAGAAGGCCTTGGCCAGGAAGCGCCGCCGGCCGTCCACCACCGCCACCACGTCGCCGGCCTGCGCGCCCGGCGCCTTGGCCACGTCGCTCCGGTAGATCCAGAGGTGGCCCTTCTCGAGCCGCTCGGAGCCGCGGCGGGTGACCTCGACGATGGGCTCGTTCATTGGGCCCGGGGGGCGTCCTTCTTCACCTCGGCCCAGAACCAGCCGCGCAGGTCGCCCTCGGCGAAGCCGGTGGCCTGGTCGGTGGGGTAGCCCTCGGCGAGCGCCGCCACCACCCCCGGCGTGATGCCCTCGGCCGGGCCGTGGCACTTGAGGCACGGCGTGGCCACGCCGATGGGGCGCAGGTAGCCCACCCGGTCGCCCAGGTCCACCGCCACCGCCTTCAGCTCGGCCGCCTTCTTGCCGGCGGCGCCGGCCAGGGTGGGCCGGGCCCAGGCGCGCGGGGCGTTGGCCGGGTTGCGCAGGCGCAGGCTGGTGCGCCCCACCGCAAGCCCCTCGGCGGCGGCCACCTCGGCGGCGATGGCCGGCGCCTCCTGGCGGCAGACCTTCACCGCGCCCGGCGCGCTGGCCATCTCCTCCATGAGCCGGCGCGCCAGCCGCTGCTGCAGGGCCTTCACGGCGGCCTCGGCGCGGGCCACGGCGGGGGCCAGCGCGGGCGGTGCCTGGGCCGGGTCGAAGGTGGCCGCGGCGCCGGCGGCGGCCTCGCCGGCGGCGGGCGAAGCGGCGCAGCCGAGCGCCAGCAGGGCGGCGGAGGCCAGGGCGAGCGTGGTGGGGTGGGCGGGAGGCATGTGGCTCCAGGGTGTGCGGGATGTGGCCCTTCTTAGCGCAGAACGCAGGCGCCGGGTCGCGCCGGGTCGCCCGGCGCGGCCGGTACGTCAGGGCGCCGGCTGGCCGCCCGCCTCCAGCGCCCGCGCGGCGGCGCGCAGGAGCGGGGTGGCCGAGACCTCGGCGCCGGTGGCGTGGCGCATCCACAGGTCGGGCGCCACTGCGCCGTACTTCGTCATGCGCTCCACCTCGGCCCCGAGCCGCCCCGGCGGCTGGGCCGAGAGGTGCTCCTCGATCTGCGCCGAGATGAGGTGCCCCAGCGGGTAGTCGGGCAGGTAGAGGAAGCTGTGGATCATGTGGCTGTAGATGGCCAGCAGGGTCGAGTCCCGCATCCCCAGCACCGGCGCGTACCAGCGGTTCCAGGTCTCGCGGGCCAGGCGCAGGGTGGCCTCGCGCAGCTGGGCCGGGGTGGCGCGGGGGTGGGCGTACATCCAGCGCCACACGCCGATGTCCACCAGCGCCACCCCGGAGATCTCCCAGGTCATCCACAGGTCGTTGAGCGCCAGCAGCCGCCGGGCCTCGGCGTCCGGCGCGCCCAGCCCCAGCACCTCCAGGTCGCGCGCCTGGAAGACGAAGGCGATGGCCTCGGTGAAGGCGGTGTTGGGCACGCCCTGCAGCAGCGTCGAGTCCACCCCGTAGAGCGAGTAGGTCTGCTCCACGTTGTGCCCCAGCTCGTGGACGGCGATGTTGAAGCCCTTGTAGTCCATGCCCCCCTCGCCCACCCGGGTGCGCAGGCGGGCCTTGTCGCCGCGCCGGGCCGCGCCGGCGGCGTGGCCCGAGCCGCGGGCCGGATCGACCGCGATGCGCGCCGCCAGCCAGCTGGCCTGGTCGGGGGCGAAGCCGAGCGCCCCCAGGATGGTGGGCAGGTCCTGCTCGAAGGCCGCGGCGGTGGGGAAGCGGGCCCGGGTGCGGGCGTCGAGGTCGGCCTCGGTGAAGCGGGTGCGGGGGCGGAAGCCGTCGTACCAGAGGTCGTGCGCCTCGAGCGGCCGGCCCAGCCGCTGCCGCACCAGCGCCGCCACCTGGCGCACCTCCGGCGCGCCCAGCACCTGCTCCAGCAGCGCCACCACCCGCGCTTCGGGCAGCTCGCGCTCCAGCTCGAACTTCCTGGCCATGTGGGTGGGGGCGGAGGGGGAGTAGGGGTCG
This sequence comes from Anaeromyxobacter sp., assembly GCA_016718565.1. Taxonomy (NCBI): domain Bacteria; kingdom Pseudomonadati; phylum Myxococcota; class Myxococcia; order Myxococcales; family Anaeromyxobacteraceae; genus Anaeromyxobacter; species Anaeromyxobacter sp. The sequence continues at coordinate 864,626 of JADKCZ010000001.1, forward strand.
GCGGCCTTGACCGCGCGGAAGGACTGGAGGAGCCGGGCGTAGCGGGTGTCCGGCTCGCGGGCCCCGTCCACCGTGGCGCGGGCCGCGGCCCCGCCCTCGATCTCGGCCGCCGGGGCCGGGCGCACCAGGTTGGTCACCGGGTCCCAGTCCACCGTGGGGTCGTCCACCACGTCGGCCGGGATGGTCTGGGTGACGATCCGCTCCATCACGGTGGTGAGCAGCCGCTGCCGGGCCAGGCCGCCCGCCTGGGCGTACTGGGCCTTCAGCTCGTCGCGCAGGTTCCAGTGGGAGAGGAGCCGCTTGCCCTTCTCGAAGGGGCGCCCCCCGGCGGCGTCGAGCAGGTGGTGGGCGTACACGTTGTAGCCGGCCACGTAGAGGTCGGAGGCGGCGGCGGCCCGCGTGATCCCCTGGCTCACCTCGGCCGGCACGCGCCGGGCGAAGCGGCCGGCCAGGCGTGCCTCGGCCCACTGCCGCCGCGTCCAGGTCGGGCCGGCCGCCAGCCGCTCGTCGAGGGTGGTGAGCGGGAAGTTGAGCAGCGCCACGAAGGCCACCGTGGTGGCGAAGAGGTCGTCCTGCACGTGGGCGCTGGCGTCGTAGGTGGCCAGCAGGGGGTCCACCGGGGCCATGGGGCCGGTGTCGATCTGGGTCCACCAGGAGAGGCCGCGCCCCACCTCCACGGCGTGGCCGTCGAGGGTCTCCAGCGAGGCCTCCAGCCGGCCGAAGAGGGTGTCGAGCGGCACGCCGGCCTGGGCGAACTGGGCCAGGGTGAAGGCCTCGAAGGCGGCGGCGTCGCCGTCGGCGGGGCGCCACAGGGAGGCCACCTGCCGGACCCCGCGCGAGGCGCGGTCCCGCTCGGCCTCGCCGTGGCGGGCCACCAGGGCCGCCTCGGCGCGCGCCACGGCCGGCTGCAGTGCCTTCGGGGGCGCGGGGAGGGCCAGGGTCACGAGGGAGGCGAGGAGGGCGGTGTAGGTGAGCATCCCATGACTTTACCGCGGCCCGCATCGGGGGCATCCTCTGGATCGCCGCCGGGCCGGATCCGCCTCGCCCGGCCGCCCTCAGGAGCCGTACCCATGAACGTCGAGAACGCCGTCCGCCTCCTCGCGGGCTCTGCCATCCTCCTCTCCCTGGCCCTCGGGGTGTCCGAGAGCCCGGTCTTCGTCTCGGGGGGCTTCCTCTGGGTCACCGCCTTCGTGGGGTTCAACCTGGCCCAGAGCGCCGTCACCGGCTTCTGCCCGGCCGCCACCATCCTGAAGGCCTTCGGGCTGAAGCCGGCCGGGCACGCCTGAGCTGAGCAGGTCCCGCCGCGGCCCTGGTCGCCCGCCAGCCCGCGGGAGGCCGGGGCCGTGCCAGGTCCGGGCGCCGCCAGCCGCCGCCGCTCAGGCGCCGCGCGCCGCCCGGAAGCCCAGCTCCAGATCGGCCAGCAGGTCGTCGAGGTGCTCCACGCCCACCGAGACCCGGATGAAGCCGTCGCCGATGCCGAGCGCGGCCCGCACCTCGGCCGGCACGCTGGCGTGGGTCATGATGGCCGGGTGCTCGATGAGGCTCTCGACGCCGCCCAGCGACTCGGCGCAGGCGAAGACCCGCACCGCCTTGAGGAACGCCGTGGCCGCCGGCAGGCCGCCGCGGATGGTGAAGGCCAGCATGCCGCCGGGCGTCCGCATCTGGCGCCGGGCCAGGGCGTGCTGCGGGTGGGACGGCAGGCCCGGGTAGATGACCTGCTCCACCTGCGGGTGGCGCTCCAGGAAGGTGGCCAGCGCGGCGGCGTTCTCGGCGTGGCGTGCCATGCGCAGGTGCAGGGTCTTCAGGCCGCGCAGCACCAGGAAGGAGTCGAAGGGCGAGGCCACCGCGCCCACCGCGTTCTGCAGGAAGCGGAGCCGCTCGAAGAGGGGCTCGTCGCTCACCAGGATGGCGCCGCCCACCACGTCGGAGTGGCCGTTCAGGTACTTGGTGGTGGAGTGGGTCACCAGATCGATGCCCAGCTCCAGCGGCCGCTGGTTGAACGGGGTGGCGAAGGTGTTGTCCACCACGGTGCGGGCCCCGTGGGCCCGGGCCAGCGCCGCCACCGCGGCCAGGTCCACCAGCTTGAGCATGGGGTTGGTGGGGCTCTCGATCCAGACCAGCCTGGTGGCGGGCCGCAGGCCGCGCGCCACGTTGGCCGGGTCGGTCATGTCCACGTAGCTGAACTCCAGGCCGTGGCGCCGGAAGACCTTGTCGAACTGCCGGAAGGTGCCGCCGTAGACGTCGTCGGAGGCCAGCACGTGGTCGCCCGGCTCCAGCAGGTGGAGCAGGCAGTCGGTGGCCGCCAGGCCGGAGGCGAAGCACAGGCCGTGGCGGGCCCCCTCCAGCGCCGCCAGGCAGTCCTCCAGGGCGAAGCGGGTGGGGTTCTGGGTGCGCGAGTACTCGAAGCCCTTGTGGTTGCCCGGCCCGTCCTGCACGTAGGTGGAGGTCAGGTACACCGGCGTCATGACCGCGCCGGTGGTGGGGTCGGGCGCCTGGCCGGCGTGGATGGCCTTGGTGTCGAAGCGGTGGGTCGGGTCGGTGGCCATGGGGCCCCCTAGCGCATGCGCGAGGCGAGGAAGTCGATCAGGTCGATCTTGGTGAGGATGCCGGTGACCCGATCGCCCTCGCGCACCACCGCCACGTTGTCGTCGTTGAAGATCTCGCGGAGCCGCCCGATGGGCGTGTCCAGCCCCACCGCGCCCTGCAGCGGCTGCACCAGCGGCTCCACCACCTCGGAGAGGCGGTGCTTGCCCTCCACCAGGAAGTTGAGCAGGTCGTACTCGTGGATCATGCCGATGACGCGCCCGGCCTCGTCCACCACCGGCATCTGCGAGACGTCGTGCTCCTTGAGCTTCTTGACCACCACCTCGACCTTGTCGGTGCGGCGGGTGGTGATGACCGCGCCGCGCCGCTCGCCCAGCACGTCCTTCACGGTGGCGGTGGCCACGCTGGGGCCGCTGTCGGCCAGCGGGAAGCCGTTGTCGCGCATCCACTCGTCGGAGAAGAACTTGGAGATGTAGGAGCGCCCGCCGTCGGGCAGCGGCACCACGATGGTCTTGCCGCGCCCCAGCTCGCGGGCCAGCTGCGCCGCCACGTGCACCGCCGCGCCGGAGGAGCCGCCGGCGAAGAGGCCCTCCTCGCGGGCCAGCCGCCGCGCCATGGCGAAGCTCTGGGCGTCGGTCACCTGGCGCACGTCGTCGAGCACCGAGAGGTCCATGGCGCCGCACATCATGTCCTCGCCGATGCCCTCCACCTTGTAGACGTGCGGGGTGGAGAGCTTCCCGGTCTTGAACATCGAGTGGTAGACGGAGCCCACCGGGTCGACGCCCACGTTCTGGATGCGCGGGTCCTTCTGCTTGAAGAAGCGGCCGCAGCCGCTCATGGTGCCGCCGGTGCCGACGCCGGCCACGAAGGCGTCGAAGCGGCCGCCGGTCTGCTCCCAGATCTCCGGCGCGGTGATGGTCTGGTGCGCCTCGACGTTGTCGGGGTTGTGGTACTGGTTCACGTAGAAGCTGTTGGGGGTCTCGGCGGCGATGCGCCGGGCCACCGAGTAGTAGCTCTCGGGCGACTCGGCCGGCACGTTGGTGGGGGTCACCACCACCTGGGCGCCGAGGGCCTTCAGGGTGTCCTGCTTCTCCTTCGACATCTTGTCCGGCATGGTGAAGATGCAGCGGTAGCCCTTGACCGCCGCGGCCAGCGCCACCCCCACCCCGGTGTTGCCCGAGGTGTTCTCCACGATGGTGCCGCCCTTCCGGAGCAGCCCGGCGCGCTCGGCCTTCTCGATGATGTGCAGCGCCATGCGGTCCTTGATGGAGCCGCCGGGGTTGAGGAACTCCAGCTTGACGAGGACGGTGGCGTCGTCGGGGCCGACCACCTTCTGCAGCTTCACCAGCGGGGTGCGGCCGATCGCGGAGAGGACGTTCTCGTGGTAGCTCATGGTGGCTCCGAGGCTGGGAACCGGGACTTATAGGCCCCCCCCGGAGGGAGCGTCAACGCGCCGCCCGGCGCCGCCCGAGGACCCGCCATGAGCCAGGACCACGCCGCCACCGATCCCCGCGTCCGCGCCGCCGTCGGCCGCGCCACCGGGGTGGACGCCCGCGCACTGCCGGTGAAGCGGCTGGCGGGCCACGCCTCCATGCGCAGCTACTGGCGGGTGGGCGCGCCGCCGGCCTCCTGGGTGGTGATGGTGATGCCGCCGGGCGCCGGCCCGGAGGAGGTCACCAAGGGCGGGCGGCCGGCGGTGGACCCCTTCGTGGACGTGCAGGGCTACCTCTCGCGCCTGGGGGTGCGGGTGCCGGCCATCCTGGCCTTCGAGGAGGCCGCGGGGCTGATGGTGCTGGAGGACCTGGGCGACGACATGCTGGAGACGCGCCTGCTGGCCGGCGACGACCGGGCCGCCCTCTACGGGCGGGCCGTCGACCAGCTGGCCCGGCTGCGGGCCGCCGCCGAGGCGGCGCCGCGGGGCTGCCTGGCCTTCGACCGCGCCTTCGACGAGGACCTCTACCGCTGGGAGCTGCACCACTTCCGCGAGTGGCTGCTGGAGGCCTGGAAGGGCGCCACCCTGGCGCCGGCCGAGCGGGCCGAGCTGGAGGCCTGGTTCGACCGCATCGCCGCCGCCCTGGCCGCCGAGCCGCGCGGCTTCACCCACCGCGACTACCAGTCGCGCAACCTGATGGTGCTGCCGGGCGGGGAGCAGGTGGTCATCGACTTCCAGGACGCGCTGCTGGGGCCGCGCCAGTACGACCTGGTGGCGCTGCTGCGCGACAGCTACGTGGAGCTCGACCAGCCCTTCATCGAGGCCATGCTGCGCCGCTACCTCGACCGGCTGGCGGCGGCGGGCGGGCCCAGGCTGGAGTACGCCCCGTTCCGCTCGACCTTCGACCTGCTGACGGTGCAGCGGAAGCTCAAGGACGCCGGGCGCTTCGTCTTCATCGACCGCGTGCGCCACAACCCGGGGTTCCTGGTCTCCATCCCCTCGTCGCTCCGGTACGTCCGCGAGGCCCTGGCGCGGCGGCCGGACCTGGCGCCGCTGCAGGCCCTGCTGGCGCGCCACGTGCCGGAGCTGGCGCCGTAGGGCGCGCCGGGCCGGCGGGCCACGCCGCTCCGGCGCCCCGGGACGAGACGGGGCGGGCCCTCGCGAGGCCCGCCCCTGGTGCTGCCGCCCTGGAGGGGCGTGAGGAAAGCTACTCGGCGCCGACGCCGAGGTAGGTGCGGAGCTTCTCGTCCTCGAACTTCTCCTGGGCGTCCTTCTCCGGCGTCAGCAGCGACACCAGGATGCCGGCGGCGAAGGCGGCGGTCATCGAGAAGATGGCCGGGTTCTTGTACGGGAAGAGCCCCACCGGGTTGCCGAGGGCGTCGAAGTGCTTGAAGACGCTGCCCCAGACGGTGGGCGACAGGACGATCAGGGTGGAGGAGGAGAGCGCGCCCACCACGATCGACCAGACGGCGCCCATGGTGGTGAAGGGCTTCCACAGCACCGAGAGCAGCAGCGCCGGGAAGTTGGCCGAGGCGGCGATGGCGAAGGCCAGGCCCACCATGAAGGCCACGTTCTCGTCCTTGAAGAGGATGCCCAGCGCCACCGCCATGACCCCGAAGACGATGGTGGCGATCTTGGCCACCTTGACCTGCTCCTCCTCGGTGGCCCGACCGTTCTTGATGACCGAGACGTAGATGTCGTGGCTGTAGGCGGAGGCGCCGGCCAGGGTCAGGCCGGCCACCACCGCCAGGATGGTGGCGAAGGCCACCGCGGCGATGAAGCCCAGGAAGGCCTGGCCGCCCAGCAGCTCGCCCAGCAGCGGCGCCGCCATGTTGCCGCCCTTGTCGAAGTAGGTGACCAGGTCGCGCCCGGCCAGCGACGTCACCACGCCGTCCTTGACCACGTTGGCCTTGAGCAGCACCGCCGCCCCGAAGCCCACGATGGGGATGATGACGTAGAAGTAGCCGATCAGGCCGGTGGCGTAGAGCACCGACTTCCGGGCCGCCTTGGCGTCGGGCACCGTGTAGAAGCGCATCAGGATGTGCGGCAGGCCGAGCAGGCCGAACATGAGCGCCAGGCCCAGCGAGATGGCCTCGATGGGGCTCTTGGTCAGCGCGCCGGGGGCCAGGGCGCTCTTGAGCGGGTCGCCGCCGGCCGCCGGGTACATCTCCACCACCCGGGTGTAGAGGGTGACCGGGTTGAAGCCGAACTGCCGCAGCGTCAGGAAGGTGAGCAGGGTGACGCCGCACAGCAGCAGCACCGCCTTGATGATCTGCACCCAGGTGGTGGCCAGCATGCCGCCGAAGAGCACGTAGGCCAGCATGACGATGCCCACCAGGATCTCGGCCAGCTCGTAGGGCATGCCGAACATGAGCCGGATGAGGTGCCCGGAGCCGACCATCTGGGCGATGGTGTAGAAGAGCACGGTGAGGATGCCGCCGATGGCCGCGGCGATGCGCACCGGCTTCTGGCGCAGCCGGAAGGCCACCACGTCGGCGAAGGTGAACTTGCCGAGGTTGCGCAGCGGCTCGGCCACCAGGAACATCAGCGCCGGCCAGCCCATCAGCCAGCCGGTGGCGTAGATCATCCCGTCGTAGCCCGACAGCGCCACCATGCCCGAGATGCCCAGGAAGGAGGCGGCCGACATGTAGTCGCCGGCCAGGGCGAAGCCGTTCTGCAGCGCCGAGACGCTGCGGCCGGCCGCGTAGTACTCGGAGGAGGTCTTGGTCTTGCGCGCCGCCCAGTAGGTGATGACCAGGGTGATGGCGATGATGACGAAGAAGAAGAGGACGGCCGAGACCGAGGTGGTCCCGAGGGAGGAGGTCATGGCGTCGCTGGTGGCGGCCGCGCCGGTGGTGGGAGGCATGGGTGTGGGCTCCGTGGGGGCTTTGGGGAGGTGGGGCGGCTCAGTGCTTCAGCTGGTCCTTGAGCCGCTGGACCTCGGGGTCGTAGACGGCGTTGGCCCACCAGACGTAGATGGCGGTCAGGACCCAGGCCAGCACGATGGCGCCGATGCCGAGCGGGATGCCCACGGTGACCACGGCGCCCGGCTCGGACGAGACGGTGCTGGCCACCCACTCCTTGTTGGTGGCCACCACCAGGATGTAGCCGTAGTAGCCGACGAAGAGGACGGCCAGCAGGCTGAAGCTGACGGTCCAGCGCTTCTTCACCAGCGCCTTGAAGTCGGGCGAGTCGATGAGCTCGCGGGCGCTCTTCTTGGCGCCCGCATCGGGCTGCTGCAGCTTGGAAGCGGTCGACATGTGTTCCTCCGGCGGGGCGCGGGGTCCGCCTGCGCGCCGGCCAGGCGGCGCGGTCGCGTGCGGTCCGAGATCGTTGGGCGGCGAAGGAATAGCAGAACCATTGGGACGCGGACAGCGTGCGCAAATTGTGGATTGAGCCAGTCTTCGATCCAGATCAATTGGATAGTCCAGCGAGGCCGCGCGGGCCAGTCCACGCAAGCGCTGCGCGCAGCCCGTGCGCCCTCCGCGCAGCGGGCGTCGCCGGGGGCCCCGCCGCCTCGCCCGGCGGCGGGTGGTGGCGTATCCTGCCCGGACCCATGGCCTCGCTCGACCCCGTCGCGTACCTGCGCGCCACGCCCCCCTTCCACGCCCTGCCGCCGGCGCTCTTCGACGAGGCGGCCCGGGCGCTGGAGGTGGGCTACTACCCGGCCGGCAGCACCCTGGTGCGGGTCGGCGCCGCGCCGCTCGGCCACCTCTACGTCATCCGCAAGGGCTCGGTGCGCCTGGAGCGCGAGGGGCAGCTGCTGCAGGTGCTGGAGGAGGGCGAGACCTTCGGCTACACCTCGCTGCTCACCGGCAAGGCCACCATCGACGTGGTGGTGGAGGACGACCTGCTGGCCTACCGGCTGCCGGCGGAGGAGTTCCAGCGCCTGCTCTCCAACGCGCAGTTCGCCGGCCACTTCGCGGTGGGGCTGTCGCAGCGGCTGCGCAGCAGCCTGGAGCACTCGCCGGTCACCACCTTCAAGGCCGACCTGCACCTCGAGGTGCAGCAGCTGGTGCGGCGGCCGGCCGTCTGGGTGGAGGCCGACGCCACGGTGGGCCAGGCCGCCCAGGTCATGCGCGACCAGCGCATCAGCTCGGTGCTGGTGCGCACCGACCCGCCCGGCATCGTCACCGACCGGGACTTCCGCAACCGGGTGCTGGCCGCCGGCCTGGGGCCGGACACGCCGCTCACCGCCGTGCTGTCGCGTCCCATCCGCACGGTGGACGGCGCCACGCCCATCTCGGCCGCCTGGACCAGCCTGCTCGACTCGGGCGGCCACCACCTGCCGGTGCGGCGCGGCGAGGCCATCGTGGGGGTGCTCACCTCCACCGACCTCCTCAAGTGCCACGCGCCCGGGCCGGTGGCGGTGCTGCGGCGGGTCGAGCGGCTCTCCGACCGCTCCGCGCTGCCCGGCTACGGCATCAAGGTCACCGAGATGGCCTCGGCGCTGCTGGCCGGCGGCCTGGAGGCCGACGTCATCGCCGGCTACGTGGCGCGCCTCAACGACGCCCTGGTGCGCCGGGTGCTGGCCTTCGCCGAGGCCGATCTGGGCCCGCCGCCGGCCCCCTACGCCTGGCTGGTCATGGGCTCGGAGGGGCGCATGGAGCAGACCCTGCTGACCGACCAGGACAACGCGCTGGTCTTCGACGACGAGGGCGAGCCGCACCGGGCCTGGTTCCAGTCGCTGGCCGAGCGCGTCAACGCCGACCTGGAGGCGGCCGGCTTCCCCCGCTGCAGCGGCGGCTACATGGCCTCCGCCTGGAACGGCACCCTCTCCGAGTGGGTGCAGCGCTTCGCCGGCTGGTTCGAGGCGCGCAAGCCGCAGGAGCTGCTGGAGGCCTCCACCTTCTTCGACATCCGGCGGGTGGCCGGTGAGCTGGACCTGGAGCCGCTGGAGGAGGCGCTCAGCCACACGGCCCAGCACCCGGTCTTCCTGCGCTTCCTGGCCCGCGCCGCGCTGGACCTGAGGACGCCCGGCTCGCTCATGATGCGGCTGCGCGAGTCGGCCGAGCTGGACCTCAAGATGCAGGGGCTCTCCCCCATCGTCTGCCTGGCGCGCTGCTACGGCCTGGAGATCGGCTCGCGCGAGCGCAACACCCGCGGCCGGCTGGAGGCGGCCGTCAAGGCCGGGCTGATGAGCCAGGAGGTCTTCGGCACCATCTCGGAGGCCTACAAGTTCCTGCTCGGGCTGCGGCTCCGCATGCAGCTGCGCCTGCTGGCGGAGGGGAAGCCGGCGGTGAACAAGGTGGCCCTCACCGACCTCTCCGGCATCGAGCGGAGCCGCCTCAAGGACTCCTTCCGCGCCGTCAAGGCCTGGCAGGAGATGGCCGCCTACCACTACCAGGCCAGCTTCTGAGCCGGCCCCGCGCCCGCGGGGTAGGATGGCGCCGTGCTCTTCCACTCGCCCGCCTGGGACTCGGTCGTCTACTGGTCCCTCGACATCGAGACCGGCGGCCTGGACGCCAAGCGGGACCCCATCCTCGCCGTGGGCATGCTCCCGGTGCGCGCCGGCATCCTCAGGCTGGGCGAGGCCTACCAGTCGCTGATCCGCCCGGAGGCGGGGCGGGTCATCAAGCCCGAGTCGGTGCGGGCCCACCAGCTGGTGCAGGGTGAGGTGGACGCCGCCCCCGCGCTGGGCGACGTGCTGCTGGAGGTGGACCGCCGCCTGCGCGAGGGGGCGCTGCTGGTGCACCACCAGGCCATCGACGTGGTGTTCCTCAAGCGGGCCTACGCCCGGCTGGGGCGCACCTGGCCCAAGCCGCCGGTGGTGGACACGGTGGAGCTGATCCACAAGCTGGACCGCAAGACCCGCTTCATCCGGCCGGCCGACGCCCAGCCCGACGTCCCCAGCACCAACCTCTCCGAGACCCGCCGCCGCCACGGCCTGCCCGACTACCAGGCCCACGACGCGCTCACCGACGCCATCGCCACCGCCGAGCTCTTCCTGGTGCTGCGCGAGGCGCTGCACGCCAAGACCCTCCGGGACCTCTAGCCGCCCACCCCGCCATGAAGCGCGCCCTCATCGCCGACATCCACGCCAACCTGGAGGGGCTGACCGCCTGCCTGGAGCACGCCCGCGAGCACGGGGCGGACGGGTACGCCTTCGTGGGCGACCTGGTGGGCTACGGCGGGGACCCGGCGGCGGTGCTGGAGCTGGTGCGGGGCCTGGCGGCCGAGGGCGCCCCGGTGGTGCGCGGCAACCACGACGCCGCCATCCTCGACAGCGGCTCGGACACCATGAACAAGAGCGCCGAGGCGGCGGTGGAGTGGACCCGCGGCCAGCTCGACGAGGGCCAGCGGGCCTTCCTGGCCGGGCTGCCGCTGACGGCGCGCCAGGACGACGTGCTCTACGTGCACGCCAGCGCCGACCGGCCGGCCGACTGGACCTACGTCTCGGATCCGCTGCGGGCCGGCCAGAGCCTGGACGCCACCAGCGCCACCTACGTCTTCTCCGGCCACGTGCACGAGCCGATGCTCTACTACATGGCGGGCGGCGGCCGGCCGGTGGCCTTCCGGCCGGTGGCCGGCGTGGCCATCCCGGTGCCGGCCCACCGGCGCTGGCTGGCCATCGTGGGCTCGGCCGGCCAGCCGCGCGACGGCAACACCGCCGCCGCCTACGCCCTGCTCGACACCACCCGGCGGACCCTGACCTTCCACCGGGTGCCCTACCAGTGGTCCAAGGCGGCCGCCCGCATCCGGGCGGCCGGGCTGCCGGAAGGCCTGGCGCGGCGGCTGGAGCGGGGGGAGTGAGCGCGTGAGCGGACTGCAGCCCGGCGACGTCATCGACGGCTTCACCGTGGGCGAGAAGCTGCACGCCGGCGGGCAGGGGGTCATCTACGCCTGCGCGCCGCCCCCCGACCGGCCCGACCTCGACTTCCCGCTGCTCATCAAGGTGCCGCGGCTCGGCCCCGGCGAGCCCTCCGAGACGGTGGTCACCTACGAGGTGGAGCAGACGGTCCACGCCGCGGTGGTCGGCCCGCACCTGCCGCGCTTCGTGGCCTCGGGCGACCTGGCGCGCCAGCCCTACCTGGTGATGGAGCGCATCGAGGGGCAGTCGCTCAAGGACTGGGCGGAGCGCGCGCCGCTGCCGGCCGAGGAGGTGGCGGCGCTGGGGGCGGCCATCGCCACCGCGGTGCACGCCCTGCACGCCCAGGAGGTGGTGCACCTCGACCTCAAGCCGGCCAACGTCATCATCCGGCCGGACGGGACCGCGGTGCTGGTGGACCTCGGGCTGGCGCGCCACGCCCACTTCCCCGACCTGCTGGCGGAGGAGTTCCGCCACCCCATGGGCTCGGGCCCCTACATCTCCCCGGAGCAGGTGCTGGGCGTGCGCTGGGACCCGCGCAGCGACCTCTTCGCCCTGGGCGTCATCCTCTACCAGCTGTCCACCGGCGAGTACCCGCACGGCGCGCCCACCACCCAGGCCGGCCTGCGGCGCCGCCTCTGGCACATGCCCGCCTCGCCGCGCAAGCTGCGCCCGGACCTGCCGGAGTGGCTGCAGGAGGTGACGCTGCGCTGCCTGGAGGCGCAGGCGGCCCAGCGCTACGCCTCGGCGGCGCAGGTGGCCAGCGACCTCACCCACCCGGAGCAGGTGACCGTGGGGGAGCGCGGGCGGCGGCTGCGCCGCCCCGGCCTGGGCACGCTGCTGAAGCGCTGGATCATGGCGGCCGGCTACGAGCCCTCGCCGCTGGACCGGCCCAGCCAGCACCTGGTCTCGGCCTCCATCGTGCTGGCGGCGGTGGCCACGCAGCACAAGAACGAGCAGCGCTTCCAGGCCCTGCGCGAGGTGGTGCAGCGGCTCATGGCGGTGGACGGCGATCGGCGGCTCACCTGCGTCTCGGTGATCCACCCCGCCTCCGAGTTCGGCGGCGGCCGCGAGGAGGACTCCGGCACCAGCCTGCGCATCCGGCACCTGGTGCTGCTGCGCCACTGGGCCGAGCCGCTGGGCCTGCCGCCGGAGCGGCTCTCCTACCACGTCATCGAGTCGAGCGACCCGGCCGCGGCCCTGCTGGAGTACGCCAAGGTGAACCAGGTGGAGCACCTGGTCATCGGCGCCCCGCCCTCCGACGTGCCGCTCAAGGGGACCTTCGTCTCGACGCGGGTGGCGGCGGAGGCGGGCTGCTCGGTGACGGTGGTGCGGCCGCGCGCGGCCGGGTGAGGGCCTGCGGGCGCGGCGGTGCGGTGTGCCCAGGCCAGGCGCGGCCCGACCACGGCGCGGGCGCGGGAGGAGGGCCCCCCGCGCCACGGCCAGCGGACTACTTGCGGTTCATCACCTTCAGCATCAGCCAGATCACCACGCCCATGGCGGACACGCCGCCCACCAGGTAGAGCAGGGGCATGATGCCGTCCATCTCCCCCATGCCCTCCGGGCCCTCGCTGGCCAGGGCCAGGGTGAGAGAGGCGGCCCAGGTGGCGGTCGCGGCGAGGCTGCGCACGGCAACGGACTTCGTCATCTCGAAGCTCCTCATGGATGCGGCCGGTGCCTGACTGCGGAGCCGCCGCGGGTGGAAGGTGCGGAAATGTAGCACGAGAAGGAACGGCCCCCGACGCCTGGGCGTCGGGGGCCGCGTCACTGCGGGGAGGCCGACCTCAGTCGATGTGCGCGATCGAGGCCTGGGTGTCGGTGTCCTTCATGAAGAGGGAGCCGACCACGAAGGTCATGAGCGCGATGACGATGGGGTACCAGAGGCCGTAGTAGATGTCGCCGGTGGCGGCCACCAGGGCGAAGGCGATGGTCGGCAGGAAGCCGCCGAACCAGCCGTTGCCGATGTGGTACGGCAGCGACATCGAGGTGTAGCGGATGCGAGCCGGGAAGAGCTCGACCAGCCAGGCGCCGATGGGCGCGTACACCATGGTCACGTAGATGACCAGGATGACCAGCAGCAGGATCACCATGGGCGTGTTGACGCGGCTCATGTCGGCCTTGGCCGGGTACATCTTGGTGGCCTCGGTGAGCGCCTTGGCGAGCTCGCCGTTCTTGGCCTTGTAGTCGATGCCCGGCTCGTTGCCGTTGAAGCTCTGGACCACCGTGGCGCCGACGCGCACCGAGGCGATGGTGCCGGCCGGAGCGGCCTCGTTCAGGTACGGGATGGCCTTCTTGGCGAGGATCGACTTCACCTGGTCGCAGGAGGACTTGAAGGTCTTCTTGCCGATGGGGTCGAACTGGAAGGCGCAGTCGGCCGGGTCGGCCACCACGGTCACCGGGTTGGCGATCTGCGCCTCCTCGAGGCCCGGGTTGGCGTAGTGGGTCAGGGCCTTGAAGATGGGGAAGTAGGTCAGGGCGGCGATGAGGCAGCCCGCCATGATGATCCACTTGCGGCCGACCTTGTCGGACAGGGCGCCGAAGATGATGAAGAACGGCGTGCCGATGATCAGCGAGAAGGCCACGATGAGGTTGGCGGCCTGGCTCTCCAGCTTGAGGATCTGGAGCAGGAAGAAGAGCTCGTAGAACATGCCCGTGTACCAGACCACGCCCTGGCCGGCCACGCCGCCGAAGAGGACCAGGAGCACGATCTTGAGGTTGCCCCAGCGGAGGAACGACTCCGTCAGCGGCGCGCGGGTGACCTTGCCCTCCTCCTTCATCTTCTTGAAGATCGGCGACTCGTTCAGCTGGAGCCGGATCCAGACGGAGATGCCCACCAGGATGGCGGAGAGCAGGAACGGGATGCGCCAGCCCCAGGCCTCGAAGCCCTCCTTGCCGATGACGATGCGGCAGGTGAGGATCACGATGAGCGAGAGGAAGAGGCCCAGCGTGGCGGTGGTCTGGATGAAGGCCGTGAAGAAGCCGCGCTTGCCGTTGGGGGCGTGCTCGGCCACGTAGGTGGCGGCGCCGCCGTACTCACCGCCGAGCGCGAGCCCCTGCAGGATGCGCATGGTGATGAGGATGATGGGGGCGGCGATGCCGATGCTGTCGTAGTTGGGCAGCAGGCCCACGATGACCGTGGCGCCGCCCATCAGGAGGATGGTGACGAGGAAGGTGTACTTGCGGCCGATCAGGTCGCCGATGCGGCCGAACACGATGGCGCCGAACGGGCGGACGAAGAAGCCGGCGGCGAAAGCGAGGAGGGCGAAGATGAACGAGGTGGTCTCGTTCACGGCCTTGAAGAACTGGGCCGAGATGATGGCAGCCAGCGAGCCGTACAGATAGAAGTCGTACCACTCGAAGACGGTACCAAGGGAAGAAGCGAAGATAACCATCCGCTCTTCTTTGGTAATTCCAGTGCCCTTGCCAGGGGCCGGTGCCACGTTCGCTTCAGCCATGCGTGTTTCCTCCGGGGGGAGAGTACGAGGGGGGCGGCGGGGTGATCAGGTAAAATTCCCTACCATGGACGCAGGAACCCTTACAAGTGAGTTGCGCAAGTCCCGCGTGCGCCATGCAGTCGGTGCGTGCAAACGGTGCATCGGCGGGCGCCCTGATCCGGAAAAACGGCTTCATGGGTCCGCAAAATGAAAAAGCGCCCAGCTGTTAAAGAAATTTTAACTTACACCCTCGGGGTCCGACCTCGCATCCGCCCAAGTACCCGCGGAAGAAGTACACCCAAGAGGGGGACCATTTCGATGAGCCCCGCGAGGTCGAAGATCGGGCCCACACGGCCAAAGTGGTCATAGGCGATGCCCGAGAGCTGGTACCCGAACGCGTTGCCCCCGCCGAACACCACCGCGCTGAAGACCGCCTGCCCCGTGGATCGCAGCGGCGCCGGGATCAGCCGCACCAGCGCGGCCACGGCGCTCCCCCAGAAGAGGCCGAAGGTGAGGCCGTGCAGCAGCTGCAGGGCCACCACCGCGGGCGCCCCCTCGGCGCGGGCCAGCGCGAACCAGCGCAGCGCCGAGCCGGCGAAGGCCACCGCCAGCAGCGTCCGCAGGCGGAAGCGGCCCTCCAGCCGCGGGAACCAGAGCAGGGCCGCCACCTCGGCGGCCACGCCGGCGCCCATGCCCAGGCCGGTGACCACCGACGGCAGGCCCCGCTCGCGCACCAGCAGGCCGAAGAAGAGGTGGAACGGGGCGCAGGCCAGCCAGTGCAGGGCGCAGGCGGCCAGCAGGCCCATGAGCCGGCGGTCGGAGAGCAGCGCGCGCACCTCCGGCCAGCCCGGGCGCGGCCAGGCGCGTGGCCCGGCGGCGGGCAGCCCGCGGGCGGCCAGGGCGTAGCCGCCCACCAGCACCGCCACCGTCACGGGCACCAGCGGGTCGGCGGTGCGGTCCCCGCGCGCCGCCAGGACGCCGCCCAGGAGCAGCGCCAGCGCCGCGAAGCCCAGCGAGCCGCCCAGGCGGACGCGCGCGTAGGTCAGGCCGGGCTGCAGGCGCACCTGCTCCAGGGTGAGGGAGTCGAGGAGCGGCACCACCGCCCGGTCGCCCAGCGCCGTGAGCAGCAGCACCGCCCCGACCTGCAGCGGGGTGCGGGCGAAGGGCAGCAGGGCGGCAGCCAGGAAGGCCAGCGCGGTGGCGCGGCCGAGGGTGCGCCCGGGCTGGCCGCTGCGATCGGCGGCGGCGGCCCAGGCGAGCCCGGCCACCGGCCCCACCAGCGGGCCCACCAGCTGGACCGCGCCGATCTCGGTGCCGCTGAAGCCCAGCCCGCGCAGGTAGGGCGCCAGGTAGGGGAGCAGCGAGCCGACGGCCCCGTAGTAGAGGAAGTAGAGGAGGCGCAGCCGCCAGGCGAGGGCCATCTGGTAGGGTGCGTGTACCATGACGGTCGCCGGGATGGTCCTGTGCGCCGGGCTCGGAACCCGGCTCCGCCCGCTCACCTCCCTCCTCCCCAAGCCCGCCGTCCCGGTGTGCGGCGTGCCGCTGATCCGCTACGCCCTGGGGCTGCTGGCCGGGGCCGGGGTCCGCCGGGCGGTGGTGAACGTCCACCACCTGCCGGAGGTGATGGCGGCCGCGGCGCGCGCCGCCGCCGCGGAGCTGGGGCTGGAGCTCGCGGTGTCGCACGAGCCGGTCATCGCCGGCACCGGCGGGGCGCTGCGGGAGGCGCGGCCGCTGCTGGCCGCTGCCGACGCGGTGGTGGTGGTGAACGGCGACGTGCTCTTCGACCTGGACCTGGGCGGCGCGCTGGCCGCCCACGCCGCCTCCGGGGCGCTGGCCACCATGGTGCTGATGGCCATGCCCGCGGGCGCGAGCTACGCCGCGGTGGAGCTCGACGAGGGCGGGCGGGTGCGGCGCATCGCCGGACGCTTCGGCCCGGGAGGCCAGGGGCTCACCCCCTGGCACTTCCCCGGCGTGCACGTGGTCTCGCAGGAGCTGCTGGCGCGCCTGCCGGCGGCCCCCTTCGAGCTGGACGTGAACCGCCACGCCTACCCGCCGCTCATGGCGGAGGGCCTGGTCCGCGGCGTGATCGCGAGCGGCTACTGGAACGACCTGGGCCAGCCGGACCGGTACCTGCAGGCCAACCTGGACGTGGCGGCCGGCCGGGTGCCGCTCGGGCGGTTCGGCCTGGCCGCGCCCGGGGCGGTGGCGCGGTGGGCCGGCGACGCGGTGGTGGAGCCCGGCGCCCACGTCGGCCGGCAGGTGGTGCTGGGCGCGGGCTGCCGGGTGCCGGCCGGCGCGCGGGTGGAGCGGGCCGTCCTGTGGCCCGGCACGGCGCTCGCCCCCGGCGAGGTGCTGGAGGACGCCGTGGCCGCCGGCGACCTCCGGGTGGCGGCCGCCTGAGCCGCCGGCCCGGCGGCTACTGGAGCCGGCCGCCCGCGGCGCGGCCGATGGCGTTCCAGTCCTCGAACCACCTGACGGTCTGCAGGATGGTGAAGACGACCCCGACGACGACGTAGGAGAGGATGGCGCCGAGCAGGAGGAAGGTCCGGTGGTTCGAGTCGGAGTTGACCTGGACCGCGACGCCGAGCCGCTCCATCGCCGCCGCCCGGAGCGTGAGCGCCTCGTTGAGCGTCAGGTACTGGTAGACGATGACCACCGGGATCAGCAGGTAGCCGACGAACCCGGTGACCAGGTTGAGGAAGAGCGCGCCGAGGAGGAGCCCGACGTAGATCCAGAAGTTGCCGGTGAACTTGCTGGTGCGCTGCGCGGCCCGCTCGTAGCCCACGCCCGTCTGGTAGAACTTCACCATCCCGTAGATCCCGATGGTGACGAAGGACAGCAGCAGCACCGCCGCCACCGAGACCTCCTCGAAGGGGCGGGCCCCGGGGCCCTGGCCAGGCGCCGCGCCGGGGGAGGCCCAGGGGGACGGGGGCGCGGCCGTCGGCTGGCCCCAGGCGGGCGCGGCGGGCGGGGCGGGCGGGGCCGAGGCCAGCGGCGGCGGCCCGGCCAGCGGCGGCGGGGCGGCCAGCGCGGCCAGCTCCGGCACCTGCTCCCAGGGCAGCCAGCCAGCCAGGCCGGCCCGCCAGACGCGCATGCCGGCGGCCAGCCGCCCCAGCCGGATGGCCTCGGCCAGGCCGGCCTGGCTCACCGGTCCGGCCTGCTTGCCGGCCTCCTCGTAGTACCAGAGCGGCTCGCTCATCGACCCTCCCGTCAGGCCTGCACCTGCGCCAGCACGCAGGTGATGTTGTCCACGCCGCCAGCCTGGTTGGCGGCGTCCACCAGCGCCTGGGCCGCGGCCTTCAGGTCGCCGCGGTGCTGCCGGATGAGCTCGGCCGCCTCCGGGTCGGTCACCATGCCGGACAGCCCGTCGCAGCAGAGCAGCACCACGTCGCCCTCCTGCAGGCTCACCCGGGCCAGGTCCACGTCCACCGTGTCCTTCATCCCGAGGGCGCGCACGATGACGTTCTTGTGCGGGAAGCTCTCGACCTCCTCTGGGGTGAGCCGCTTGGCCTTGAGGTAGTCGTTGAGGAGCGAGTGGTCCTCGGTGAGCTGCAGCAGGGTGCCGCCGCGCCACAGGTAGGCGCGCGAGTCGCCCACGTGGCCCACGATGACCGCCCCGGCCCCGCGCTCGAAGTGGGCGCACACCAGGGTGGTGCCCATGCCGCGCAGCCGCTCGTCGGTGCGGGCCCGCTCGAAGATGCGCAGGTTGGCCAGCTTGACGGCGGTGGCCACGCGGTTCTCGTCGTGGCGCCGGGCCGGGTCCTCGGGGAAGGGCCAGGTGGCCTCCTCGTCGCGCCCGGTGAGCCGGAAGAACTCGGCCATCTCCTCGACGGCGATGCGCGCCGCCACCTCGCCCGAGGCGTGGCCACCCATGCCGTCGGCCACGCAGTAGAGCTGCTCCTCCGGGAGCAGGAGGAAGGCGTCCTCGTTGTGGGTTCGCTTGAGGCCGACGTCGGTCGAGCCGGCGACATTGAGGCGCATGCGGGTGAGCTCTCCCCCGGGGGCGGCCAGCCTAGTAGTCCCCCCACCTGGGGTCAAACGCGGCGGGCCCCGCCGGTGCGCCAGGCCGGCCGGAGCAGCTGCACCGCCGGGCCGGTGGAGAGCCGCAGCGCCCGGGCCGGCCCGAGCAGGTCGCCGTCCACCATGTAGCGCACCCCCTCGCCGTCCAGCTGCAGCGTCCGGCAGACGGCGTCGAGCGCGGCGCGGCGGCGCCACGGCGCGCCCCGGTGGACCCGCGGCAGGAGCCGGGCCACCTGCGGCAGCGAGCCGTGCACCCCCACGGCGTGGAAGAAGCCCGGCTGCTCCTCGCAGCGTGCCAGGGCGCGCATGCCCAGCCCCAGCGACGGCACCGTGCCGGCCAGCACCGTGAGGTAGCTCTGGTCCGGCCACTCGTCGCCGTCGGCCTCCACCCGCAGCGGCTCGCGGCTGGTCAGCGCCCGGGCCAGCGGGCCGTTGCCCAGGGCCGAGAGGGCGGCGCGCGCCAGCAGCCAGCCGGCCCCGGCCGGGCTGCGCCAGCGGGAGGCGTCGAAGCGCTCCAGGAAGGCCACCGCGGCGCCGGTGCCGAAGAGGAAGCCGTAGCCGGGCGGCTGCCCGTCGGCCTCGATCCGGAGCAGGTCGCGCTCGTCCACCTCGGCGGGCTGGCCGGCGCGCCGCCGGGCCAGCTCGGCCGAGAGCATGGCCTCGGGCTCGGCCGGCGGGCCGTGGTTGGCGGACAGCACGTTCATGGTGCCGCCGCGCAGCACCAGCAGGCGCGGCAGGGAGCCGCCCCCCCAGGCCGCCGCCGCCGCCGTCAGGACCCGGCGGTTGGTGCCGTCGCCGCCGCAGATCCCCAGGGTGTCCACCCCGGCGGCGCGCAGGGCGGCCACCGCCCGGTCCAGCTCCTCGGGGGTGGAGGCGTCGTGCAGCTGCCCCTCGTCCCCGAGCAGGCGCGCCAGGCGCTCCCGGGTCTCCGGGTGGCGGCGGTTGCGCGCCGCGCGCGGGTTGTTCACGATGCCGATCCCGCCCATGCCCATCCTGCGCCCCGTCGAGCCGCCCTTCCAGGTGGTGCTGGTCAACCCGCAGATCCCGCCCAACACCGGCAACGTCGGCCGGACCTGCGCCGTGACCGGCACCCGCCTGCACCTCGTGGGACCGCTCGGCTTCTCCCTCGAGGACCGCTACCTGCGCCGGGCCGGCCTGGACTACTGGGCCGAGCTGGCGCCGCAGGTCCACCGCGACTGGCAGGAATTTGAGGCGCGCGCGCTCGGCGGTCAAATCGAAAAGCTCCACCTCTTCACCGGCCGGGCCACCCGGGGCCTGGCGCAGGTCCGTTTCGCCCCAGGCGACTTCCTGGTCTTCGGGCAGGAGGAGCGCGGCCTGCCGCCCGGCCTGCTGGAGGCCTGGCCGGGGCGCCAGGTGGCCATCCCGATGCGTGCGGGGATGCGCAGCCTCAACCTGGCGGTGGCGGTGGGGGTGGCGGTCTACACGGCGCTGGGGTCGGCCGGGGCCCTGGTGGGGGAGGCGGCCGGGGAATCGTGATCCCGCGGGCCCCGGGGTAAGATGGCCCCCCGATGAGCTTCCTCGACGAGCCGGGCGACCTGTCGCGAACGCCCCTGGCCGCCATCCTGCTGGAGGCGCTCAACCTCCGCGCCGACGGGGTGCTGGCGGTCGAGCACGGCGGCGGCACCTCGCGCCTGTGGCTCCGGGCCGGCCAGCCGGTGGGGGCCCAGGTCTTCACCGGCTTCCGGCCCCTCGGCCACATGCTGCTGCAGGCCGGCAAGATCGACGTGGACGCGCTGTCGCGCAGCCTGGCGGAGATGGCCTCCACCGGCCGCCCGCAGGGCGAGCTGCTGGTGGAGCTGGGCGCCGTCTCGCGGGCCGAGGTGGACCAGGCGCTGGCCGACCAGCAGGCCGGCTACTTCGCCCTCATCGCCGCCCTGGACGCCGGCGGGTACGCCTTCGACCGCTCCCCGCCGGTGCCGGAGTGGACCCGGGGCTGCAAGCTCTCGCCGCTGCGGACCATCGTGGACGCGCTGGAGCGGCCGCAGGCCGGCGCCCTGGTGATGTCGGCGCTGCAGCCGGTGGCGCAGGGCGGGGCGCGGCTGGCCTCGGGCTACCCCGAGGCGGCCGGCAGCTTCCGCTGGTCGGCGCCCGAGCGTGGGCTGGTGGAGCGGCTGGAGCGGCCGGTGTCGCTGGAGGTCTTCTTCACCCCGCAGGAGGGGGTGGCCCCGGAGCGGGCGCGGGCCGTGCTGGCGTCCCTCCTGCTGCTGGGGCTGGCGGTGCCGGCGGCCGAGCGGGCCTCGCCCAGCGGCGACACCGTCTTCGGCATGGCGCTGGACGCCGAGGGCGTGGCCGCCGCGGTGGCCGCCGAGGCCCAGGCCCACGCGCCGGCCGCCTCGCCGGCCGTGCCGCTGCGCCGCTCCGACCCGGCCGAGGCGCGGGCCCGCCGCCAGCGCCTGCTCGCCAAGGCCATGCAGAACATGGGGGTCGGCCCCTTCGTGGCCCGGCCCACCGCCACGCCGGCCCCGGGCAGCCACCCCGCCGTGCCGCCGACCGCGGCGGGCCAGCCCCCGGCGCCGGCCCGCGCCGCCCCCGGCTCCGCCGAGGCGGCGCTCCGGCAGGCCCTGCTCGAGGTGGCCCCGCGGGCCCGCGAGCGGAACCTCTTCACGCGGCTCGGCCTGGCCGACGGCGCGCCCAAGGACGAGGTGAAGCGGGCCTTCCTGCAGATCGCCCGCCAGTTCCACCCGGACCGCTTCGCCTCGCCGTCGCTGGCCGACCTGAAGGGCGAGGTCAGCGACTTCTTCGCCTCGGTCAACTCGGCCTACGAGGTGCTCTCCGACGACCGCAAGCGCGCCGAGTACCAGGCGGCGGTGCGCGGCGGCTCCTCCAACCCGCAGCGCGCCGAGGCGGCCCGGGTCGACTACCAGAAGGGCGAGGCCTGCATCCGCACCCGCGACTTCGCCCGGGCCCGCGGCTTCCTGGAGTCGGCGCTGCGGGCCGACACCCGCGCCGAGTACCAGGCGGCGCTGGCCTGGACCTACCTGGTGGACCCCTCCGGCAAGGACCTGGCCAAGGCCAAGGCCCTGCTGGTGGAGGCGCTGCGGGACGGCGCCTGCGACCGGGCCCTCTACGTGGCCGGCATCGTGGCGCGCGACGAGGGGAACGAGGGCGAGGCCGAGCGCTGCTTCCGCGCCGCGGTGGCCGCCAACCCGCGCCACGCCGACGCCCTGCGGGAGCTCAAGCAGGTCGAGGGGCGGCGCGCCATGCGGCGCCAGTAGGGCGCGGAAAGGCACGGCACGTGGCCAAGCAGCACCTGCTCCTCGTCGACGGCGATCCCAAGTCGCTGCGGGTCATGGAGGTCAGCCTGAAGAAGGCCGGCTTCACGGTGACCACCGCCGTCAACGGGCGCGACGCGCTGGAGCGCTGCGAGGTCTCGCCGCCGGACCTGATCCTCTCCGACACCAAGATGCCGGAGCTGGACGGCTTCGAGCTGTGCCGCCGGCTCAAGCAGGACGAGCGGTTCCGCGCCACGCCCTTCATCTTCCTGACCGGCCAGAAGTCGGTGGAGTTCAAGGTGAAGGGGCTCGAGCTGGGCGTCGAGGACTACCTGACGAAGCCCATCTACATCAAGGAGATCGTCACCCGGGTGAAGATCCTGCTGCAGAAGCGGGAGCGGGAGCGGATCGAGAAGCGGGACCTGAAGGCCAGCTTCAGCGGCCACCTCTCCGACATGGGGGTGGTGGACCTGGTGCAGACCCTGGAGATGGGCAAGAAGTCGGGCGCCCTGCACATCACCAACCCGGCCGGCGCCGCCGCCGTCTGCTGGTTCCGCGACGGGCGCATCCTCGACTGCGAGCTGGGCCGGGTGGCCGGCGAGAACGCCTTCTACCGGCTCCTCAACTGGCAGGAGGGCGAGTTCGCCATCGAGTTCAGGCCCATCGAGCGGGAGGAGCGCATCCCCCTCTCGACGCAGGGCCTGCTCATGGAGGGCATGCGCCGCATCGACGAGTGGGGCCGCATCGCCGAGCAGCTGCCGGCGCTGGACCGGGTCTTCGAGCTCGACTACCCGCTGCTGGCCGAGCGGCTCGCCGAGATCCCCGACGACGTCAACGCGCTCCTGCGGCTCTTCGACGGGCAGCGGACGCTGGAGCGGATCATCGCGGAGGCGGACTACGACGACCTGGCCGCCGCCGGGGTCATCGCCAAGCTCTTCTTCGAGGGGCTCATCCGGGAGGTGGCGGCCGCGCCGGCGCTGACCCCGCCGCCCGGGTCGCTGCCGGCGCTGACGCCGGTCCCGGGATCGCTGCCGGCGCTGACGCCTCTGCCGGGCGCCTTCGAGGCCTTCAGCGCGGTGGCGGTGGCGGCGCCGGCGGTGCCCCCGGCCGCCGCCGAGCCGGAGGCCGGCCCGGCGCAGCCGCCGGCGGCGGCCCACGCCGAGTCCGGCGCGGTGGACTGGTTCGCCGGCCCCACCTCCCCCGCGGAGGCGCCGCGGGAGGCGCCCGCCGCCGGTCCGGTGGGCGCGGCCGGGCCGCCGACCGCGGGGGACGACGCGCCGCCCAGCGTGCTGCGCTTCGGGGACCACCGGCGCGAGCCGCTGGTGAGGTCGCCGGAGGCGCCGCCGCCTGGCTCCTCGTCGGCCGACGCCCCGCCGCCCTCGCCCCTGCCGCCGGCCAGCCTCGACGTCCCGTCCTTCCGGCCACCGACCCGGTTCTCCATGCCCCTGCCGCTGCCGGGCTCGGTCCCGCCGCCGCCCTCCTTCGGCGGGCCGAGGACCTTCGGCGCCGCCGACCTGGTGCGCGAGCCGGACGCGCCCGAGGGGGCGCTGGCCGGATCGGGCGGGCCGGACGACGGCGGCGATCCGTTCGAGGTGCCCGGGGCGCCGCCGGCCCCGGAGGCCGCGGCGGTGGAGGCGGTGCCGATGGTGGGCGAGGTCGCGGCGGTCGAGCTGGCGGTCGAGCCGGCCGCCCCGGAGGCCGTGCCGGACCCCGCAGCGCCCGAGGACGAGGATCCGGAGCTGGCGCCGGAGCGACGGGTGGAGCTGCCCGTACCGCCTCGGCCGGCCAGGCGGGGCTGGATCGCCTGGGCCGCCGCGGGCCTGGTGGCCGCCGCCGGGCTGGCCGCCGGAGGGTGGTCTCTCTGGGCGAGGCCGCCGGGCACGCCGGAAGCGGTGAGCCCGGTCGCTGCCGTGGGTGCCGCCGCCGAGGCGACCCCGACCCCGACCCCGACCGCGACCCCGACCGCGGCCCCGCGGCCCCGACCCGACCGCGACCCCGACCCCGACCCCGACCCCGACCGCGACCCCGACCGCGACCCCGACCCCGACCCCGACCCCGACCGCGACCGCGACCCCGACCCCGACCCCGATCGCGGCCCCGATCGCGGCCCCGACCGCGATCGCGACCGAGCCCTCGGGTTCAGACCTCCCTCTCCCCCCCGGGGAGAGGGCCGGGGTGAGGGGCACCGAGCCTCCTGCCTCCGACCCGGCGGCTACCCAGGCCGCCCGCCTGCTGGCCTCCGCCGACCGGCTCTACCTCGCCTCGCGCTTCGAGCGCGCCGCGGCGGAGTACCGGCGGGCCCTGGCGGCCCTCCCCAGCGCGCCGGCCCACGTCGGCCTGGCCCGGGCGCTCTACGACGCCAGCCCGGCCAACGCGGCCGAGGCGCTCCGGTCGCTCGACGCGGCCCTCAGGCTCGACGCGCGCAGCGCGCCCGCCTGGCTGCTGCGGGGCGTGATCCACCAGGGCCAGGGGCGCAGCGACGCGGCGCGCGCCGCCTACCAGCGCTTCCTCGAGCTCAGCCCCACCGGCCGCGAGGCGGCCGAGGTCCGCCAGATCCTGGAGCAGCCGCTCCGGTGAGGGTCCTCGGGCTCGAGACCAGCTGCGACGAGACCGCCGCCGCCGTGGTGGAGGACGGGCGCCGCGCGCTCTCCGACGTGGTCTCGACGCAGATCGAGATCCACCGGCGCTGGGGCGGCGTGGTGCCGGAGCTGGCCAGCCGCAACCACGTGGTGCAGGTGATGCCGGTGGTGGAGGAGGCGGTGACCCTGGCCGGCGGCCCCGGGGTGGTGGACGCCATCGCGGTCACCAGCGGCCCGGGCCTGGTGGGCGCGCTGCTGGTGGGCGTGCAGGTGGCCAAGGCGCTGGCGGCCGCCTGGGACAAGCCGCTGGTGGGGGTGAACCACCTGGAGGGCCACCTGCTGGCGGCCTTCCTGGGCGACGACCCGCCCACCTTCCCCTTCCTCGGCCTGGTGGTCTCGGGCGGCCACACCTCGCTCTACCAGGCGCGCGGCTTCGGCGACTACCTCCTGCTGGGCCGCACCCGCGACGACGCGGCCGGCGAGGCCTTCGACAAGGGGGCCAAGCTGCTCGGGCTGCCCTACCCGGGCGGCGTGGCCATCGATCGGCTGGCCAGGACCGGCGATCCACGCGCCGTGAAGTTCCCCCGGGCGGTGGTCAAGGGCGCCGACCTCGACTTCAGCTTCTCGGGGCTCAAGACCGCGCTGCTGCACCACGTGAAGAAGCACGGCGTGCCGGCCGGGCAGGGGCTGGCCGACCTGTGCGCCAGCTACCAGGAGGCCATCGTGGGGGCGCTGGTGCAGAAGGCGGTGCGGGCGGCGCGCCGCTTCCAGCTCCCCACCCTGGTGCTGGCGGGCGGCGTGGCCGCCAACAGCCGGCTGCGCGCCGCCGCCCTGGAGGCCGCCGCCGGCTACCAGGACCTGCGGGTGGTGGTCCCGGCGGCCCGGCTCTGCACCGACAACGCCGCCATGATCGCGGTGGCCGGCACCCACGCGCTGGAGCGCGGCCTGCGCGCCGGGCCCGACCTCAACGCCGACCCGGCCTGGCGGCTGCAGTGAGCGCCGGCTACCCCAGCCCGCGGGCGCTGCTCGACAAGTACGACCTCCGGGCCAAGAAGAGCTGGGGGCAGAACTTCCTGGGCGACGAGCACATCCTCGACGACATCGCGCGGCTGGCGGCCCCGCGGCCGGGGGTGCGGGTGCTGGAGCTGGGCGCCGGGCTGGGCCACCTGACGGCCCGCCTGCTGGCCCGCGGCGCCGAGGTCACCGCGGTGGAGCGCGACCGCGACATGGCCCTGGTGCTGCGCGGGGAGCTGGGCGACCGCATCACGCTCCTGGAGGCCGACGCCGCCCGCCTCGACTACGCCGCGCTGGCGGCCGGCCGGCCCCTGGTGGTGGTGGGCAACCTGCCCTACCACCTGACCTCGCCCATCCTCTTCGGCCTGCTCGACCAGGTGGGCCACGTGAGCGCCGCGGTGTTCCTGCTGCAGCGCGAGGTGGCGGAGCGGCTGGCGGCCTCGCCCGGGCAGAAGGACTGGGGCGTGCTCTCGGTCTTCCTGCAGCGCGAGGCCGAGGTGTCGGTGGAGCGGATCGTGCCGCCGGGCGCCTTCTTCCCGCCGCCCAAGGTCCACTCGGCGGTCATCCACGTGGCCTTCCGGCCGCCGGCGCCCGGCGCGGCGGTGCTGGACGCCGCCCGCTTCCGCAAGCTGGTGAAGGCCGGCTTCGCCCAGCGGCGCAAGACGCTCAAGAACGCCCTGGAGGCCGGCGCGGTGGCGCCGCCCGAGGCCCTGGCGGCGGCGCTGGCGGTCACCGGCATCGACCCGGGCCGGCGCGGCGAGACCCTGACCATCGAGGAGTGGGCGGCGCTGGAGCGGGCGCTGGGACCGGCCCGCGAGTAGGCGGGCCGCGGGCCGGCGGGTCAGGCGTCGCCGGCCGCGGGCCTCACCACCCCACCAGCACCTCGAAGCCCGCCATGGCGAAGCGCTTCGGGTCGAAGGGCATGGCCCCCATCATGTCGGAGCCGTGCATGCGCGGGTCCTTCATGACCTTGGCGTTGACCCGGTCGCGGTGGGCGCGCGACTTGTAGAGGATCCAGGCGAAGACCACCGTCTCGCCGGCCTTGAGCCCGGCCAGCTTCTTGAAGCCCAGGCCGAAGGGGATGGCCAGGTCCTCGGCCAGGCACTCGCAGTAGCCGAGGGCGCCGTGCTCCTTCCAGAGCTTGGCGCCGAGCCTGGCCTGCTTGAGGTAGGCCTTCACCTTCCGCTTCTGGATGGGGATGACGAAGCCGTCGACGTAGCCTGCCATGGGGTGCTCCTCCGGGTGATCGCGGCGGGTCCCGCGGGAGGCGGGGTGCGCCGCAGGAACCTGTGGCGGCGGCGCCACCCGTGCAAGAGGCCGCCCCCGCAGGGTGCGGGGCGGCCCCACGCGCGCGCCGGCCGGCCCACGCCCTGGCCGGGCGGTCCGCCTCGGCCAGCTCAGCCCCGCTCAGTACCAGTCGAGCCCGAGCCAGGCCGTGACGGTCGTCAGACCACCGGTGGAGTTCGACACGAGGCTCCTGGCGTGGTGCTGCGCCTCCAGGTTGAGCGACAGGCCGGGCCCTGACCGCCCGCCGAAGGCGTAGCCCAGGCCGGCCAGCAGGTTCGGACCCTGCTCCGGGTCGGCGGTCCCCTGCGCCCGCAAGGTGACGCCGAGCGCGCCCCGCACGAAGAAGCCGGTCTCCCGGGGGAAGAAGGTGGCGCCGACGTCCTGGAAGACCAGCCGATGGGGGCCGGTGCCGATGAGGCCACCCTCGAGCCCGATGAGGAGCCGGCGCGAGCGGGCCACGCCGAGCCGCAGCCGCAGGAGCTGGCCCGGCGACGACCCCGCGCTGGTGTAGGCCTCGGCCCCGAACCCGGCCCCGAGGTAGACGCCAGGGGCGGTCGGTGCAGCCAGGGGCACGGCGGCGCCGCCGGGCTCCCGGGTCGGGGGCGCGGCGATCGCCGCGGGTTCCGCGGCCCCGGCCGGCGGGGCGGCCTGGGGCGGCGGGAGGTCGGGCGCGGCCGCGGTGAGCAGCGCGGCCGCCAGTGCGAGTCCGGGGTGGATCATGGCGGCAGCTCTCGAGGGTCGGGGTGAAAGGGGCGGCGCTACGGGTGCGGCACCAGGCTGAGCAGGGCGTCGACCAGCCGGTCCACGTCGGCGGTGGAGTGGAAGAGGTGGGTCGAGATCCGCAGCGGGGTGGAGGCGGTCTTGCCCGGGCCGGCCGCCACCGCGCTGGCGCGCCGGTCGCTGCGCAGCGTGTGCGGCACGGTGGTGGTGCGCAGCACGATGCCGAAGGCGGCCCGCAGGTCGGCCAGCGCGGCGGCGGCCTGGGCCGCCTGGGCGGTCGACTGCGCCACGGTCAGGTCGGCGTTGTAGTCGAAGCCGGGCGAGAAGGGGTTGAACGAGGTCAGGCCGATGCGGCCCACGTTGGCGTGGCGCGGCGTGGCGGGGAAGGAGAGCGCGCGCGGCCCCCAGACGTCCACCAGGCGGGCCCGCAGGTAGCGGGCCAGCGACACCAGGTAGGCCTCGATGGCCGGCCGCCCCCAGCCGTCCCACAGCTGGCAGCACTCGAAGAGCGCCTTCTGCGAGGGGCGGCTGCCGTTGCCCACCAGCTGCAGCAGCGCCGCCACGTTGTGGTCGGGCGAGCGTCGGCCGTTGAGCAGGATGGAGCTGCCGTTCTCGGCGCCGTACAGGAGGGTGTTGGTGGGCCAGTAGGTCGGCAGCGGCCCGGTGTTGGCGTAGCCCGGCACCGGCACGTCCACCGTCGGCAGGCCCGGCACCAGGAAGCCGAAGTCGCTGACGGGCGCCTGGCGCACGTAGGGGCGCGGGTCCCGGCCGTTGCGCAGGTACATGAAGCCGGTCTGGCCCGGCCCGCACTGCCACTTGTGGCCGGCGCCGGAGAAGAAGTCGCAGCCCATGTCGTGCAGGTCGAGCGCGATCATGCCGGGCAGGTGGGCCCCGTCCACGATGGAGATGAGCCCGTGGCGCGCCGCCCACAGGCACAGGTCGCGCTCCTGCAGCCGGGTGCCCGTCAGGTAGATGGGCGAGGAGAAGAGGATGGCCTTGGTCCGCGGCGACAGCGCCGCCTGGACCCTGCGCATCACCTCGGCGTCGGAGTAGGCGTCGCCGGTGGGGATGGCCACCTTCCGCACCACCACGCCGTAGCGGTCCGCCAGCAGCGAGGCCACCGCGATGCCGGCGCTCTCCTCCATGTTGGTGGTGATGAGCTCGTCGCCGCGCTCCCACTCCAGGCCGAGCGCGATGCGGAAGAGCCCGTCGGTGGTGTTGAAGCTCATCACCAGCTCGTAGGGATCGCAGCCGAACCCGGGCGCGATGGCGTTGCGCCAGGCCTGCTGCCCGAAGAAGTAGGCGGTGGGGTTCTCGGCCAGGGCCTGGTAGTCGGCGGCGTGGTCCTCCACCACCTGCCGCGGCGAGGCGCCGGTGGTGCCGAGGTTCATGTAGAGGAGCCCGGGCGCGAACTGCCAGGCCGAGGCGTAGGGGCTGCCCGCCGGGGGAGGGGGCCGGGGCGCCGCCTCGCCGGCCAGCGCGGGGCCGGCCGCCGCCAGCGCGGCGCCGCCCAGGCCGAAGCGCTTCATGAACTCGCGGCGCGCGTAGCGCACCTCGTGCTGCGCCGCCTCGGCCGCCTGCCTGGCCTGCGCCACCGGCTCGACCTCGTCCGCGCCCACCACGTCCTGATCCGCCTGGTTCATGGGGCCCTCCTCCTGGGGGTTCACCATGAGAGCAAAAAGTCGTACCCGGAGTCAAGGCTCCGCGCGCCGACGGAGCGTCGCGGTCCGCCGCCGGCCGGGCCGGGGCGGCTGCCGCCCGGCGGCGCGCCCGGCAGAGACGACGACGGCGGCCCCAGGCAGGGGCCGCCGCGCTGATCCGGCTCGTCATCCTGCAACAGGGCCACGGACGCCCGTCCTCCAACCCGATGATGCCCGCCCCGACCCCTTCAAACGACCCCGTGGCCGGGCGCCCGTGACAACCCTTGGCGGCTCAGGTCCCTGGGGACCGGGCCGTCGCCAGCAGGAGGCTCATGTTGCGGGCGCCGTTCTCGCCGAGGTACCGGCGGAAGGCGGCCGCGTCCAGCCGCAGGCCCGAGATGGTGGCGTCCACGATCTCGTCGTAGCGGCGGGCGCTCGGCTTCTTGAGCTCGAGCGCGATCTTGAGGATGGCCCGGTGGAAGGCGGGGTCGACCTCGTCCACGACCGTGCGGGTGGCCGGCGCGACCGCGCGGGCCCTGGGCGACACGGCCTTCACCCCCACCTTGCGAGACGGCATCCTCGGTGACCCCCAAGCCAGCGGCTGCGTGGAAAATTGAAGCGTGACGATACGTGTCGTGTCATGCAGTGTCAATCAGGACCGCAATGGCCTGAAATCATTTATGAAACGTGCGGCGGCCGCTGGTCGCCCTCTCGATGGCCCTGATCCATAGATCATGGTGGCCACGATCCATCTGTCATGGCTCCGTCGATCGCCCCCACCCCACGCCCGGGCCCGACGGACCAGGCTGCAGGCCCGGGCCGGCCGCGTTTACACCGGCCCCGCCTTTTGGCAATCTCCGCCCCTCGCCACCAGACAAGGATCCATGGAACGGCCTCCGGAGCGCCCCCGCTACATCGCCATCGAAGGGCCCATCGGCGTGGGGAAGACCACGCTGGCGCAGCTCCTGGCCGAGCGGCTCGGTGGGCGGCTGGTGCTCGAGCCGGTGGAGGAGAACCCCTTCCTGCCGGCCTTCTACGAGGACGCCCGCACCCACGCCTTCCAGACCCAGCTCTTCTTCCTGCTCTCGCGGTTCCAGCAGCAGCAGCAGCTCTTCCAGCAGGACCTCTTCACCCAGAGCACGGTCTCCGACTACCTCTTCGCCAAGGACCGCATCTTCGCCTCGCTGACCCTCGACCAGAACGAGCTGGCCCTCTACGACCGGCTCTACGAGGTGCTGGGCCCGCGGGTGGTGAAGCCCGACCTGGTCGTCTACCTGCAGGCGCGCAACGAGGTGCTGCTCAAGCGCATCACCCGGCGCGGTCGGCCCTACGAGCGGGACATCGACCCGGCCTACGTCGAGGCGCTGGCCACCGCCTACGCCGGCTACTTCTTCCACTACGAGGAGACGCCGCTGCTGGTGGTGAACACCAGCGACATCGACCTGGTCGGCAGCGAGGCCGACCTGGAGGCGCTGGCGGCGGTCATCCGGCGCCACCGCAAGGGCGTCCAGCACTACGTCCCCATGGCCACCGGGCGCTAGCCCCGGGGAGGGCGGGCGCGCAGGACAGGTGACAGGCGCCTCCCCTTCGGCTTAGATCGTCCTTCTCCCTTCCAATGGGCGGGACCCCGCGAGGGGCCTACACCGGAGGTCGGCATGTCCACGCAGACCGGCGCACCGCGCCGCATCACCATCCACGAGCTCCGGCGGCTGAAGGAGCGCGGCGAGAAGATCGCCGTGGTCACGGCCTACGACGCCACCGCCGCCCGCCTGGTCGGCGAGGCCGGCGTCGACGTGGTGCTGGTGGGCGACTCGCTCGGCATGGTGGTGCAGGGGCACGAGTCCACCCTGCCGGTCACCCTCGAGCACATGATCTACCACTCGGCCATGGTGCGGCGCGGCCTCACCCGCGCCGGCGCCCGGGCCCACCTGGTGGGCGACCTGCCCTTCGGCAGCTACCAGGCCAGCCAGGACGAGGCGGTCAAGGCGGCCATGCGGCTGGTGTCGGAGGGCGGCGTCGAGGCGGTCAAGCTGGAGGGCGGCGCCGACTACGCCGAGGTGATCCGGCGCATGGTGCGGGCCGGCGTGCCGGTCATGGGCCACATCGGGCTGACCCCCCAGTCGGTGCACAAGCTGGGCGGCTACGTGGTGCAGGGCAAGGACGCCGAGCGCGCCCAGGCGCTGCTGCGCGACGCCCGCGCCCTGGAGTCGGCCGGCTGCTACGCCATCGTGCTGGAGTGCATCCCCACCGAGCTGGCGCGGGTCATCACCGGGCAGGTCGGCGTGCCCACCATCGGCATCGGCGCCGGCCCGAGCTGCGACGGCCAGGTGCTGGTCCTCAACGACCTGCTGGGCCTCGACGAGGCCTTCACCCCCAGGTTCGTCAAGCGCTACGCCGAGCTGGGCGGCGAGGTGCGCGGCGCGGTGGGGCGCTACGTGGCCGAGGTGAAGGCCCGCGCCTTCCCGGCCGACGAGCACGTCTTCCACTCCTCCTCGGTCCGGCTGGTGCCGGTGGCCGACGAGGAGGAGGGGCGCGAGGACCTCCCGGGCGTCATGGGCGCGCCGGTCTAGCGAGGCGGACGCCGGGACCCCGTGACCACCCCCGAGCTCGTCACCGACCCGGCCGCCTGGCAGGCGCGCTGCCTCGCGGCCCGCGACCAGGGCGTGCGCCTGGCGCTGGTGCCCACCATGGGCTCCCTGCACGCCGGCCACGCCTCGCTGCTGGCCGAGGCGCGCCGCCGCGCCGACGCGGGCGGCCGCCGCGGCCTGGCGCTGGCCACCATCTTCGTCAACCCCACCCAGTTCGGGCCCGGCGAGGACCTGTCGCGCTACCCGCGCGACCTCGGCGGCGATCTCGCCACCTGCGCCGCGGCCGGGGTGGACTGGGTGCTGGCCCCGCCCGACCCGGGGCAGGTCTTCCGGCCCGGCCACCAGACCTGGGTGACGGTGGAGCAGGCCAGCCAGGGGCTGTGCGGCGCCTCGCGCCCGGGCCACTTCCGCGGCGTGGCCACGGTGGTCCTGAAGCTCCTCAACCTGACCCGGCCGCACCTGGCGCTCTTCGGCGAGAAGGACTGGCAGCAGCTGGCGGTCATCCGGGCCATGGCGCTGGACCTGGACCTGGGGCTGGAGGTGGTGGGGATGCCCATCGTGCGGGAGCCGGACGGGCTGGCCATGTCCTCGCGCAACGCCTACCTGTCGGCGGAGGAGCGCGGCCGGGCGCTGGCGCTGTCGCGGGCGCTCCTCGAGGCGCGCCAGGAGGTGCTGGCCGGGCGGCGGGCGGCGGCGGCGCTGACGGAGCGGGCCCGGCGGCGCCTCTCGGAGGCCGGGGCGCGGGTGGACTACGTGGCGCTGGTGCACCCGGAGACGCTGGCGCCGCTGGCCGAGGCCACGCCCGGGGCGGTGCTGCTGCTGGCGGCCTTCGTGGGCAAGACCCGGCTCATCGACAACCTGGTGCTGCCGTGAGGCGGCCTGGGCGCGGGGGCGGGCCGTGAGCAAGAAGGCGGGTGGGGCCAAGAGGGGCGGCGGGGCCGAGGAGGGCCTCACGGTGGTGGCGCGCAACAAGAAGGCCGGCTTCGACTTCGACCTCGAGGAGCGCTTCGAGGCCGGGCTGGTGCTGCAGGGCAGCGAGGTGAAGTCGCTGCGCGCCGGCAACGCCAACCTGGCCGACGCCTATGCCCGCCCGGTCAAGGGCGAGCTCTTCCTCATGAACTGCCGCATCGGCGAGTACGACAAGGCGGGGCTCTTCGGCCACCTGCCGCTGCGCGACCGCAAGCTGCTGGTGGGGCGCGCCCAGCTCGACAAGCTCATCAGCAAGGTGGAGCGGGCCGGGTACACCATCGTCCCCACGCAGCTCCACTTCCGCGACGGCTGGGCCAAGGTGGAGCTGGCGCTCGCCAAGGGGCGCACCCACCAGGATCGGCGCGGCGCCATCGCCGAGCGCGAGTCGAAGCGCGAGATGGACCGGGAGCTGGGCCGGGGCCGCAAGCGCCAGGGCCGCTGAGGCGCGCCCCTCCCCGCGCCAGCTCCGGCCGCTCCCTCGCGGGGATCGGTGGGCACCGTCCCGCCGTCCGTGTAGGCTCCTCCCCGGACGGGCCATGTACGACCGGATCACCCTCCAGCACGACCTCATCGACTGCCGCGGCGCCACCCTGGCCTCCGCCGGCTTCGTGCTCTCCCCGCAGGCCATCGGCGAGGCGGCCCGGCGGACCCCGGCCGCGGCGCGGCGGGGGCTGGCCGAGACGGCCCACCGGGGCGAGGTGAGCGGCCCGCTGGAGGACCCGGCCTACAAGCACCTCTTCGGCGACGCCGCGGTGCGCGGGGTGGTGGAGCGGGCGCTGCTCGAGGTGCGCCTGCCGGAGATCCTCTTCGAGGAGCTGACCGGCGTGCAGCGCGCCAACCCGGGGCTCTACCGCCACGGGCTGGCCACCGCGGCGGTGGCGGTGCGCATGCTGCTGGCGGCGGTGGGCGACCTGAAGGGCGTGCCGGACCTGGCGGCCGCCGCGCTGCTGCACGACCTCGGCATGCGCCACGTGCCCATGCGCCTGGTGCGCAACCGCGACCGGCTCTCCCGGCAGGAGGCGGCCGAGGTGGCGGCCCACCCCCTCACCGGCGCCTACCACCTGGCGCGGGTGCTGGGGGTCCACCCGGCGGTGGGCGCGGCGCACGGCCACCACTGGCGCTGCGGTCAGGGCTACCCGCACCTGGCCGGGGCCCCGTCGCGCTCGGTGGAGGTGGTGGCGGTGGCCAGCGCCTTCGCCGCGCTGACCCAGCCGCGCCCCTTCCGCTCCGAGCCCTACGACGTGCGCGCCGCCGCCGACCTGCTGGTGGACGAGGCCCGGGCGGGCACCGCCGACGCCAACACGGTGAAGCTGCTGGTGCACGCGCTGCGCGGCGGGCGCGGCGATCCGCGCGCCGTGACCTTCGGCGGCCACCGCGGGGGACAGGTGCCGGAGGTGAACCGGCACACGTCGGTGTCGGTGCCGCAGGCCGCGCCGGACCCGCCCGGCGGCTGAGCGGCTCCGGGGATCCCCTCACCGCCTCCGAGCGCCTGGCCTGGACGTGGCAGGGCCCCGCCGGCGGTCGCCAGCGGGGCCCTCGGTGTCTCGTGGTCCTCCGGGTCAGGCCAGGGCGGCGTGGGCCGCCCTGGCCGTCACTCGAGGGCTAGCGCGCGGCCGTCGCGGTGCGGCGGCGCCGCCACAGCAGCAGGCCGAGGCCGAGCAGCGAGAAGGCCGACGAGCCGCCGCCCACGCTGCTGCAGCCGCTCGAGCCCTTCGGCCCGGTGGGACCGGTGGGCCCGGTCGGGCCGGTGCCGCCGGTGGGGCCGGAGGGCCCGGTCGGCCCGGTGGGGCCATCCGTCCCGTCGGTGCCGTTCGCCCCGTTGCAGACGTAGGTCGGGGCGGCGGTGCCCACCTGGACCCGGAGGCCGCCGGTGGCGCAGTTCGCGCCGGCGGGCTCGGGCGTCACGGTGGCGCTCTCGCCGGCCGCGCCGGTGGCCCCGGTGGACCCGGTGGCGCCGGTGCACACGTAGGCCGGGGTGCCCGCGCCGACGCTGACCCGGAGGCCGCCGTTGGCGCAGTTGGTCCCGGCCGGCTCGGGCGTCACGGTGGCGCCCTCGCCGGCGGCGCCGGTGGCGCCGTTGCAGACGTAGGTCGGGGCGCCGCTGCCGACGCTGACCCGGAGGCCGCCGCTGGCGCAGTTGGTCCCGGCCGGCTCGGGCGTCACGGTGGCGCTCTCACCGGCCGCGCCGGTGGCCCCGGTGGCGCCGGTGGCGCCGTTGCAGACGTAGGTCGGGGCGCCGCTGCCGACGCTGACCCGGACGCCGCCGTTGGCGCAGTTGGCCCCGGCCGCCTCGGTGGCCACGGTGGCGGAGAGGCCGTTGCAGACGTAGTTGGTGGTCTGCACCTCGAAGGCGTCGAGGGCCCCGCTGTGGTCGTCGTCGAAGCCGGTGTTCACCTGGAGGCCGCCGGCCGGGCAGAAGGTGTTGGGCGGCACGACCAGCGGCAGGACCATGGCCTGGTTGGGGTTGCAGGTGCCGAGATCGGCGCTGCAGCTGTAGTGGGCGGCGCAGGCCGGCGCGCCGGGGCGGCGGCAGTCGGCGCTCAGGCAGGTCCGGGTCTCGAAGGTGTCGCAGGAGGCGCCCAGGCCGGAGCAGTCGGCGTTGCTGGTGCAGCCCACGCAGGCCCCGCTGGCCGCGTCGCAGACCGGCGTGGCCGGGCTGGTGGCGCAGTCGGCGTTCACGGTGCAGGAGAGCCCGGCCACCTGGACCACCTCGGCGCGCAGCCCGGCCGCGTTGTGGTGGTGCAGCAGCATCAGCGAGCCCACCTGGGTGGCCCGGGCGCGGCCCAGGTCGTAGGCCACCGAGATGGTGGCGCCCGGCGCGTCGACGCGGAACGGCGTGTAGCCGGGGCCCAGGGTGGTGAGCAGCGGGTCGATCTCGGTGGCGAAGGCCGGCGCCAGCAGGTCGTAGCGGAGCACCGGGGTGACGTCCACCGGGGCCCCGAGCGCGGACGAGAAGGAGACCACCTGGAACTCGAGGTCGGTGGTGGCGCCGGGGAACAGGTCGGCGGCGTAGACCGGCAGGACCATGGCGTCGGTCAGGAACATGGGCACGTGCGCCTGCGCGGCGGTGATGCCGTTGACGAAGTCCTGGGTCACGACCGTGCCGGTGGCCAGGTTGAGCAGCCGGGAGACCTGCACGTCGGTGCCGGGCACCGTGGAGGAGCGGCCCAGGTCGCTGTTGAAGAGCACGAACTCCCAGTCGGGCG
Organism: Anaeromyxobacter sp.; assembly: GCA_016718565.1. Classification (NCBI taxonomy): domain Bacteria; kingdom Pseudomonadati; phylum Myxococcota; class Myxococcia; order Myxococcales; family Anaeromyxobacteraceae; genus Anaeromyxobacter; species Anaeromyxobacter sp. The sequence continues at coordinate 900,100 of JADKCZ010000001.1, forward strand.
CGCCGGCCTGGCGCAGGTAGATGTCGAACTCCACGTCGCTGGGCGTGCCCCAGCGGCCCCAGGTGGTGATGCCGAAGTAGAGCTCGGCCGAGGCCGGGTCACCGCCGAGGTCGGTGACGTTGCTGGTCACGCCGACGTAGCGCAGGTTGGCGAGGTCGGTCTCGGCCTGGGCGTAGCCGATGGGCAGCTGGCCGCCCACCGGGGCCGCCTTGGGGCTGGCGTAGGACAGCTCGAAGGGCGTCACCAGCGAGAGCACGCCCTGCTGCGGCGCCACGGCCAGCGCCAGGGTGTCCACCCCGGTGCCGGCCAGCGTCAGGTCGGAGAGGCCCACCGCGCCGGTGGTGCCCAGCGGGGCGGTGGTGGCCATGGCGGAGGCCGGGGTGGGCGCCGCGTAGTACGGGACGCGCAGCACCGCGCCGCCCCCCTGGGGCGTGAGCACCAGGTAGCCGGAGGCCTCGGAGAGCCAGGAGCGCGGCTGGTTGCCGCCGGCCGCCGAGGTGGCGGGGACGGTCAGGTCGCGCGCCCGCACCATGGCAGCCGGATCGGCGGCCAGCAGCAGCGGGACGCCGGCCGTGGCGCCGGCCGCCACCGTCACGGTGGGGACCCCGGCGCTGACCAGCGTGCCCGGCGGCGTCACCACGGCGTCCACCGTCACGTCGTAGGTCACGTCGGCGGCGCCCTTGTTCTTGAGCTGGACGGTGCGGGTCTCGTTGCTGACCGTGGCCACGTCGGCGGTGGCGAAGGAGACGCTGACGCGCTCCGGGGCGGCCAGGTCGTAGGCCACCACCGAGGAGCCGCTGGCGGCCAGCACGTCGATGCGCCCGGCGCCCTGGCGGCCGGGGCCGATCCGGCGGCGGGTGGCCGAGGTGGTGGGCAGGTCGAAGACGTCGTGGCCGGCGGTGTTCATGGCCAGGGCCTTGAGCTCGGCCGGCGTCCAGGTGGGGTGCAGCTGGCGGAGCAGCGCCATGGCGCCGGCGGTGAGGGGGGCCGCCATGGAGGTGCCGCTCAGGCTCTCGCCGAGGAAGCCCGAGCCCGCGGAGGTGGAGACCACGTTGACGCCCGGGGCCGCGAGGTCCGGCTTGAGCATCACCTGGCCGAGCAGCCGGCTCGGGCCGCGCGAGCTGAAGCTGGCGATGGTGTCGGCCTTGGTCAGGTCCTGGAAGTTGATGGAGTCGTCGAGGGTGACGTTGACCACCTCGGCCGGGACCGCCTGCAGCTTGGCGATGACGGCGTTGCCGTCGGCCAGGCTCAGCATGCGGCCGGTGATGAGGAGGGCCGGGTCGACGCCGGCCATGCCGGCCGGATCACCCGGCGCGTTGTTGACGATGAGGGCGGCGATGGCGCCGGCGGCGGCGGCGTTCTGGGTCTTGACCAGGAAGGTGCAGGTGCCGCGGCGGACGATGGCGATCTTGCCGGCCACGTCGGGGGACATGGCGCCGCAGCCGAGCAGGTCGGCCGGGTTGGAGGCCAGGGCGCCCAGCGCCACGTCACCGGTGATGGGGGTGATGATGGGCGGGCCGAAGGCCGCCGTGCCGACCGGCTTGACGCCGGCCAGGTCGGCGGGCGCGTTGACCCTGAGGCCGGGGAACTCGCCCACGCTGGTGGCGGCCACGCTCAGCACCGAGGGGGTGGCGCCCGGCGCGCCGGTGATGAAGTAGACGTCGTTGGAGTTGCCGGCCGAGGCCACCACCACCACGCCCGCGTTGACGGCGTTGGTGTAGAAGGCGGACTCGGTGTCGGACGAGCTGCCGTAGGCCGAGCCGAGCGACAGGTTCACCACGTCCAGGTGGTCGGCGAAGTTGCCGTCGCCGTTCGGGTCGGTGGCCCACTCCATCGCCAGCGCGGACAGCGAGGTGGAGCCGCCCAGGTCGCCGAAGACCTTGAGGGCGTAGATGGAGGCGGCCGGGGCGGCGCCCGGGCCGATGCGCAGCGTGGCCGGATCGAGGCTCAGGTCGTATGGGCCCGCGTAGGGGGTGCCGTCGGCGTTCACGCCCAGGCCGGCGATGGTGCCGGTGACGTGGGAGCCGTGGCCGGCGCCGTCGAGCGGGTCGGCGTCGGGCATGGGGAAGGCGGTGGCGGCGCCGCGGGCGTCGTAGGAGAAGCCGGCGAAGTCCCAGCCGCCCACCACCTTGGCGGTGGGGAAGGTGCCCGCCTCGACCTGGTCGGGGTCGTTGGCGGCGTAGGCGGCCGTGGTGCCCGGCCCGCCGAAGTTGGCGTGGGTGTAGTCCACGCCGGTGTCGATGACGCCCACCCGGACGTTCTCGCCGTGCAGCGGCACCCCGAGCGACCAGAGCTGGGGCACGCCGATGAAGGGCACGCCCAGGGAGTTCTCCACCTGGTGGGTGCCGAGGACGTGCACGGCGCGCGCGCCCGGGATGCCGCGCAGCCGGGCCAGGCCGGCCGCGTCGGTCACGTAGACGATGCCGTTGTAGATGCGCTGCAGCCGGTAGACCTCGGTGGTGCCAGGGACCTGCGCGGCCTGGACGCGGTCGGCGAAGGCCGCCTGCTCGGTCTCCACCACCCGCAGCTGGGCCACGGCCGCCAGGGTGGCCTCGGTGGTGGCGTCGGTGGTCGTGTCGGTGGTGGAGAGGCCGGAGAGCCGGCTGCGGAACTGCAGCGCGGTGGCCCGCTCGGTGAGCTGCACCAGGGCGTGGATGGGGGCGGCGTCGCGGCCGACGGGGGCGCGCTGCGCGCTGCCGGAGGCGGTGGACAGGAGCGCGGTGCGAGCGGCGCCCGGCTCGCTGGCGGGCTGGCTGCTGCAGGCCGTGGCCAGCAGCACCGCAGTGAGCGACCACGACAGGGAACGACCTCGAGTCGACATGTCCATGCACGCCTCCGGGGAGAACGAGGCCGGCGCTCCGCGGGGGGCGGGAGACCGGGACCTACAGATACGCAGGATGTGCGCGAGTAGCATGAGCCGCCGGAGGTTCCAAGCGGCGGCTTGCGATGTACCCAGGCGTGGCGCGAGGTTGAAGGTGCGACGAATCGACACGTACCCGTCTGGGGAGGGGTCAGCGCGGACCGCTCGCGGTGCGCAGGGTCTGCCAGGTGTAGAGGCCGCTGGAGTGGCCGTCCGACCAGTGGAACTGGATGGCGTAGTTGCCCACCGGGTCGATGCGGGTCGGGTGGATGTCGTCGGGGATGGTGGCCGGGTCGAGCAGCTTGCGGCCGGTGAACTCCTCGATGCAGCCAGCGCACGGGCACAGGTCGCGCAGCGCCTTGGACGGGATGGCCACCTCGGGCTGGCCGGGCCAGCGGATGACGATCTCCTGCCGGGCGTTGACGTCGATGGTCTCGGGCGGCTCGGAGGCGGTCTGCTTGAAGGCGATGCGGTCGAGGAGTCCCATGGTGGGCGGGATCTGCCCCGCCGCCGCGCCCCCGTCAAGGTGAACGGCTGGCGGCGGCCAGCGCCACCAGCAGGGCCGAGCGGTCCTCCAGCGGCGCCTGGCAGGGGCGGCCGTCGGCGGCCAGCAGCTCGGAGTGGGCCAGGTCGGGCGCCAGGCGGAGCACCGCCGCGGAGCGGGTGCCGTAGAAGGGGTCGCGGTGCACGCAGGTGGGGGCGGGGTGCTCCGGGGCGTGCAGCGTGAGCAGGCGGCGCAGCCGGTCCGGCGAGGGGTCCACCGGCCAGCGGGCGCGCAGCAGCTCGCCGCGGGCCCCCACGCCGTGCGGAGAGGTCTCGGTGACCAGGTGCAGCCCCTGGCTGAGCGGCTCGAGCTGGCTGGCCTCGCCGTCGTACCAGAGCAGCAGGCCGCCGCCGGCGTCGGCCACCAGCAGGTGGAAGGGGTTCCAGGCCGAGGGGTCGAGCGCCGCCAGGGCGGCGCGGGCCTCGGCCAGGCCGCCGGCGGCCAGCGCCAGCGGCACCAGCTCGCCGCGCGAGCGGCGCGCCGGGTCCGGGTACCAGGCGAAGGGGGCGTGGAAGTTGGTGAGCGCCGCCACCACCCCGCGCGCCGAGACGCCCATCCAGGTGCCGCCGGCCAGGGCGTCGCGCGGGGCCGCGTAGCGCAGGCCGCCGGGCCCCTCCCGCAGGGCCCAGCCCTCGGCGGCCCGGCCCAGCCGCTCGTCGCGGTTGGCGGCCACCACCACGGGCCAGCGGCGATCGGCGCCGAGCGCCACGGCGAGGGTGCACATGGTCCGGTTGTAGCGCGGTCCGGGCGCCGCGTCCCGTCCCCGGCCGCGGGCCCCTGGAACGACGACGGGCCCGGCCGACCGGCCGGGCCCATCTGGTGGTGCGGACCGCCTGGTGCGGGGGGCGCTAGGTGGCCTTCCGGGCGGCCTTGACCCGCTCGAGGAGCAGGTCGCGCTGCAGCGAGATGGGCTTCGGCAGGGTCTTGCCGAGCTTGTCGAACCACTCCTGCTGGCTCTCCAGCTCGGTCTCCCAGTCGGCGAGATCGACGTCCATCACCTTGCGGGCGTCCTCCGGCGTCAGGTCGAGGCCGGAGAGGTTGATGTCCTCGGGGCGGGGCACGTTGCCCACCAGCGTCTCCTTGGCGGTGACGCGGCCGTGGCTCCGGTCCAGGATCCACTTGAGGACCCGCATGTTGTCGCCGTAGCCCGGCCACATGAACTTGCCGGCGGCGTCCTTGCGGAACCAGTTCACCATGAAGACCTTGGGCGGGTTGGGGATCTTCCCCTGCATCTCCAGCCAGTGGCCCAGGTAGGTGCCGGCGTCGTAGCCGATGAAGGGCAGCATGGCCATGGGGTCACGGCGCACGCCCTCCTTGAGCCCCACCGCGGCGGCGGTGGTCTCCGAGCCCATGGTGGCGCCCATGAAGACGCCGTGGGTCCAGTTGAAGGCCTCCAGCACCAGCGGCACGGTGGTGGAGCGGCGGCCGCCGAAGATGATGGCCGAGATGGGCACGCCGGCCGGATCGTCCACCTTGGAGGAGAGGGCCGGGTTGTTGGCGGCCGGCGCGGTGAAGCGGCTGTTCGGGTGGGCCGCCTTGTCCTTGGAGCCCTTCTTCCAGGCCTCGCCCTTCCAGTCGATGAGCTCGTCCGGGGCCTCGGTGTCCCAGCCCTCCCACCAGATGTCGCCGTCCTTGGTGCGGGCCACGTTGGTGAAGAGCGAGTCCTTGCGGACGCTGTCCATGGCGTTCGGGTTGGTCTTGCGGTTGGTGCCGGGGGCCACGCCGAAGTAGCCGTTCTCGGGGTTGACGGCCCAGAGCTGCCCGTTCTCGCCGACGCGCATCCAGGCGATGTCGTCGCCCACGGTGCGGATCTTCCAGCCGTCGAAGGTCTTGGGCGGGATCATCATGGCGAAGTTGGTCTTGCCGCAGGCCGACGGGAAGGCCGCCGCCACGTAGCTGACCTCGCCGGTCGGCGCCTCGGCCTCGAGGATGAGCATGTGCTCGGCCAGCCAGCCCTCCTTCTTGGCCAGGTAGCTGCCGATGCGCAGGGCCAGGCACTTCTTCCCGAGCAGCGCGTTGCCGCCGTAGCCCGAGCCGACCGACCAGATGGCGTTGTCCTGGGGGAAGTGGCAGATCCAGCGGCGGTCCACGTTGCAGTCGGCCACCGCGTGCAGCCCCTTGTTGAACTCGCCGTCCGCGCCGAGGCGATCCAGGGCGACCTTCCCCATGCGCGTCATGATGCCCATGTTGAGGGCCACGTAGACCGAGTCGGTGATCTCGATGCCCACCTTGGAGAAGGGCGAGGTGGCCGGGCCCATGATGTAGGGCACCACGTACATGGTGCGGCCCTTCATGCAGCCGTCGTAGATGGCGGAGAGCTTGGCGTAGGCCTCGGCGGGCGCCATCCAGTTGTTGGTGGGGCCGGCCTCCTCCTTGGTCGGGGTGCAGATGACCGTGAGGTGCTCGACGCGGGCCACGTCGTTGACGTTGGAGTGGTGGTAGTGGCAGCCGGGCCACTTCTTCTGGTCGAGCGGGATGAGGATCTTGGCGGCGACCGCCTCCTCGGTGAAGCGCTTCTTCTCCGCGTCGCTCCCGTCGCACCAGACGATCTTGTCCGGCTTGGTGAGCTTGGCGGTCTCGTCGACCCAGCGGAGCAGGGCGGCGTGGGTGGTCGGTGCGGTGGTGGCCATCAGCGGGATCCTCGTTCTTCGGAATTGAGGGAAAAGGCCCCTAGGTCCAGCGGGTCTGCGGGGGAGACACGCTAGCGCACCCCCAACCGCGCGATCCAGTCCTCAAACCGTCGCAGGCGGGGCGCGGGGCACGCCTCCAGGCCGCCCCGCGGCGCAGGAATTGCGATCGGGCCCGTGGAGCGAGGCGCGCCACGCCGTCGCCGAGGCGGGCGGGCCGCGGCGCGACCAGCCCGCCCGGCGCGGGCCGACTGTACCCGTGGTCCTAGGACTTTCCGAGCTTGGCCTTGAGCAGGTCGCCCAGGGTGCCGAAGCCCTTGCCGCCGCCCTTGGGCTTCTGCGTCTCCATGTAGGCGCGGGCGTCGGCCCGCTCGGCGGCGTCCACCGCGCCGGTCTTGGAGAGCCGGAAGCGCCCCTGCTCGTCGATCTGCAGGACCAGGGCCGGGAAGGCATCGCCCGCCTTGAAGGCGCGGCGCAGGTCGGTGCCGTGCGGCGTGCCGGTCTCGGAGGCGGGCACCAGGCCGCGCCCGCCGGCGAACTTCACGAAGAGGCCGAAGGACTCGATCTTGTCCACCGCGGCCTCCACCACGTCGCCGGCCTTGGGGGGCGGCGGCGGGGCGGGGCGGGCCGGCCGCTCGGCGCCGGGCGCCACCGGCTTGGGCTCGGGGCGGGGCGTCAGCGCCTTCACGGAGAGGGCGATGCGCTCGCCCTTCTTCGGGTCCTCGTCGATGCGCAGCACCGTCACGGTGACGGCGTCGCCGCTCTTCAGCAGGTCCTGGGGCTTCGACACCCGGTCCCAGGCCAGCTCGGAGACGTGCACCAGCCCCTCCACGCCGCCCAGGTCCACGAACGCGCCGTAGTCCTGCACGCTGGTGACGGTGCCCTCGAAGACCGCCCCGGCCTGGAGCCGCTGCCGGGTGAGCGCCGCCTTCTCGGCCCGCTCGGCCTCCAGCAGCACGCGGCGCGACAGCACCACGTCGCGGTCGTCGGCCTTGGTGACCCGGAACTGCAGCTTCTGGCCGATCAGGGTGGTGGCGTCGCCCACGAAGCGGACGTCGATGTGCGACATGGGGCAGAAGGCCCGCACGCCCTGGACCTCCACCTCGAGGCCGCCCTTGTTGACGGCCTTGACCAGCCCCTCGACCGGCAGGCCGGTGTGGGCCGCCTCGATGACGGCCTCCCGGGCGTGGTCGCGCGAGGTGGCGCTGGCGCGGCCGATGCTGACCTGCACCCCGCGGTCGCCGCCCTTCACCACCACGGCGTCGAGGATGTCGCCCACCCGGGAGGTGACGGTGCCCTCGGCGTCCTGCAGCTCGATGGTCTCGATCATGCCGTCGGCCAGGCCGCTGCCCAGGTCGAGGAAGGTGGTCTCCTGGCCGATCTGGATGATCTTGCCGGCCACCTTCTCGCCCGCCTGGAAGCGGCGGCGCTTCTGGCTGGCGCCGGCGGCGCCGGCCAGCAGGTCGGCGAAGGAGCCCTCGTCCGCCACGGCCGCCTCGGGGGCGGGCGGCGGCTCGCCGGCGGGCAGGCCGGGCGCGCTGGACTGGCCGGGCTGGCCGGCGTCGTGGTCGAACTTCGGGAAGCGCGGCTTGTCGCGCTCGCCGCGCGGGCCGCGCCGCTCGCCGCCTGGGCCGCCTGGGCCGCGCCCGGGCGGGCCGCCGCGGCCGCCGCCCGGTCCGCGGGCGCCCTGGAAGCGGGGCTGCACGCCGCCGGCGCCCTCGCGGGCGGGCGCGGCCGGCGGGGCGGCGGGCGCCCCCGAGGGGAGCGCGGCCTCCGGGGAGGCGGGCGCCGGCGCGGCCCCGCCCAGCTCGGCCTTCTTCTGATCGGCCAGGCGCTGCCAGAGCGGCCGTCCGTCCGGCTTCTCGGTCCGGGCGGGGGCGGCGTCGAGGGACTCCACCACCGGCACCTCGAGGGGGGTGCCGGGCGGCGGCGGCTTGACGTGCCCCTTGCGGATCACCACGGGGCCTGCGGGCTTCTTCTCGTCGGTCATGGGCGGGGGTGGCATAGCACACGCGAAATGGCGCGGGGAGGGGCGCGCCGGCCGTGACGCGCCGGCGCCGCGTGGGCTACAACCCGGCCATGCCGGGCCGCACCGTCATCTTCCTCGCCCACGCCGACCCGGACGCGCTCCGCAGCGCCGGGTCCTGCGCCCTGGCGGCCGTCTCCCTGGAGGACCGGGTGGACGTCTTCCTCACCGGTCCGGCCGTGCCGGCGCTGGTGGCCGCCTTCGACGCCGACCCCGACGAGCCCGGCGCGCTGCTGCAGCAGGCGCGGGCGCTGGGCGCCCGCCTGGTGGCCTGCTCGGCCAGCGTGGTGGAGCAGCGGGTGGACCTCGGCGAGGCCGAGCGGGCCCTCGACGCGGTGGTGGGCTGGCCCACCATCCTGGAGTGGTCGCGCGGGGTGGTGGACCGGTTCAGCTTCTGACCGGGCCCGCCGCCCGGTAGGCCGGGCCGCTAGCGGGGCGACCGCCGCGCCGCCAGGGTCAGCTCCACCCGCAGGTCGGAGAGCCGCCGCTCCAGCCCCACCGGGAACTGGTGCGGGTTGACGAAGCGCCGCACCCCGGCGTGCAGCGAGGCCACCTGCAGGCGGGCCCGGGTGCGGCAGGCCTCCAGCGGCGGCGGCGTGTAGACCCGGCGCCCGCCGCGGAAGACGGGCACCAGCAGGTCCTCGGACTGGCCGCCCTCCGGCAGCTGGCGCCGGCGCGTCACGTCCAGCGGGTCCACGATCACCGGCGCGGCCGGCAGCCCCAGGTCGAGGTCGTAGATGGCGTCGGCCAGGAAGCCGGAGGGCCCGGCGAAGCGGCGCACCTGCAGCCGACCCGGCACGGTGGTCTTGCCGGCCGCCTCGGAGACCTTGAGCCGGGGCCGCCAGGGCGCGCCGGGGTGGTCGCGCACCGCGCCCAGCTTGTAGACGCCCCCCAGCGAGCCGTCCTCGGCCCCGGTCACCAGGCGGGTGCCCACCCCCCAGACCGCGATGCGCGCCCCCTGGTCCACCAGGCTCTGCATGATGGTCTCGTCGAGCTCGTTGGAGGCCATCACCACCGCCTCGGGGAAGCCGGCCTCGTCGAGCAGGCGCCTGGCCTCGATGGAGAGCCAGGCGAGATCGCCCGAGTCGAGCCGCACCCCCACCAGCGGCTTGCCGCGCGCCCGGAGCCAGCGCCCCACCTCGATGGCGTGGCGCACCCCGTCGAGCGTGGCGTAGGTGTCCACCAGGAAGACGCAGTTGCCGGGCAGCGCCTCGGCGTAGGCCTGGAAGGCGGCCTGCTCGTCGTCGTGCAGCATGACCCAGGCGTGGGCGTGGGTGCCGCGCACCGGGATGCCGTAGAGCTTGCCGGCCAGCGTGTTGGAGGTGGCGGCGCAGCCGCCCAGGTAGGCGGCCCGGCTGGCCGAGAGCGCGCCGTCGATGCCCTGGGCGCGGCGCAGCCCGAACTCCAGCACCGGCGCGCCGCGGGCCGCCAGCGCCAGCCGGGCGGCCTTGGTGGCCACCAGCGACTGGAAGTTGACCACCGCCAGCAGCGCCGACTCCAGCAGGAGGGCCGGGATGACCGGCCCCTCCACCCGCACCACCGGCTCCTGCGGGAAGACCACCGTGCCCTCCGGCACCGCGTCCACGTCCAGGTCGAGCTCCAGCCGGCCCAGCATCTCCAGGAAGCCGGCGTCGAAGAGCGGCTCGCCGTCGGCGCCCAGCTGCAGGGCCAGGAAGGCCAGGTCGTCGGGCGCGAAGCGCAGGTGCTCGACCAGGTCGATGGCCTGCTCCAGCCCGGCCGCCACGGTGAAGCCGCCCTGGAACGGGTGGCGCCGGAAGGCCAGCGTGAAGGAGGCCTGCCTGGCGGCCGCGCCGCTCCGCCAGGCGGCGCAGGCCATGGTGAGCTCGTAGAAGTCGGTGAGCAGCGCCAGCGAGGGGCGGTAGAGCGCGGAGGGGACGGGCATGGGACCTCACCCGGGTTGTAGCAGCGACGCGGCGCCGCAGCACCCTCGCCGCGGTGGCCCGGCCGCCCGGCCGCGCCTACACTTGGGCCTCCCCTCGCCCCGCCAGGAGCCCTCCGTGCGCGACCACCTCGGCCTCACCCTCCCGTTCGACGTCGGAAGCGGCCGCACCGGGCGGCTGGTCTCGCTGCCCGAGCTGGAGCGGCGCGGCTTCGGGCCGGTCTCGCGGCTGCCGGTCTCGCTGCGGGTGGTGCTGGAGTCCCTGGCCCGCAACGCCGATGGCCAGCGGGTCACCGAGGAGGACGTGCGGGCCCTGGCCGGCTGGCGGCCGAACGCGGAGCGCACCCGCGAGGTCCCCTTCGTGGTGGCCAGGGTGCTGCTGCAGGACTTCACCGGCGTGCCGCTGCTGGTGGACCTGGCGGCCATGCGCGCCGCCGCGGCCCGCCTGGGCCGGGCGCCCGGGCGCATCGAGCCCATCGTGCCGGTGGACCTGGTGGTGGACCACTCGGTGCAGGTGGACGCCTGGGGCACCAGCCTGGCCCTCACCGCCAACATGGACCTGGAGTTCGCGCGCAACCTGCAGCGCTACCGCTTCCTCAAGTGGGGCACGCAGGCCTTCAGCACCTTCCGCATCGTCCCGCCCGGCTTCGGCATCTGCCACCAGGTGAACCTGGAGCACCTGGCGCGCGGCGTCTTCGAGCAGGGCGGCCTGTGGTACCCGGACACGCTGGTGGGCACCGACTCGCACACCACCATGATCAACGGCCTGGGGATCGTGGGCTGGGGCGTGGGCGGCATCGAGGCCGAGGCGGCCATGCTGGGGCAGCCCTCCGCCTTCCTCACCCCCGACGTGGTGGGCCTGCACCTCTCCGGCGCGGTCGCCGAGGGCGTCACCGCCACCGACCTGGTGCTGACCGTCACCGAGCTGCTGCGGGCGGCCAAGGTGGTGGGCAAGTTCGTCGAGTTCTTCGGCGAGGGGGCCGCCTCGCTGACGGCCGCCACCCGGGCCACCCTCGCCAACATGGCGCCGGAGTACGGCGCCACCATGGGCTTCTTCCCCACCGACGAGAAGACGCTCGAGTACCTGGCGGCCACCGGCCGGAGCGCCGCGCAGGTGGCGGCGGTGCGCGCCTACTACCAGGCGCAGGGGCTCTTCGGCATCCCGCGCGAGGGCGAGGTGGACTACACGCAGGTGCTGCGGCTCGACCTCTCCACGGTGGAGCCGTCGGTGGCCGGGCCGAAGCGGCCGCAGGACCGGGTGGCGCTCTCCAGCCTGAAGCGCCGCTTCCTCGCGCTCTTCGAGCAGCCGGCGCCGGAGGGCTTCGGGAAGGAGGAGGCCGGCCTCTCGGTGCGCCACCCCGCCTCGGCGCCGGCCCCCACCCCGGCCAGCGCCGCCGCCCCGGCGGCCCCCGCCGTGCCGGGCCTGCGCGCGGTGCCCACCGCGTCGCTCTCGCTGCGCCACGGCGACGTGGTCATCGCCGCCATCACCTCCTGCACCAACACCTCCAACCCCTCGGTCATGCTGGCGGCCGGCCTGCTGGCCCGCAAGGCCCGCGCCCGCGGCCTCCACCCGGCGCCCTGGGTGAAGACCTCGCTGGCCCCCGGCTCGCGGGTGGTCTCCGACTACCTGGCGAACACCGGGCTGCAGGCCGACCTCGACGCCCTGGGCTTCCAGGTGGTGGGCTACGGCTGCACCACCTGCATCGGCAACTCCGGGCCGCTCGACCCGCGCCTGGAGGCGCTGATCGGCGGCCAGGACCTGGTGGTGGCCAGCGTCCTCTCCGGCAACCGCAACTTCGAGGCGCGGGTCCACCCGGCGGTGAAGGCCAACTTCCTGATGAGCCCGCCCCTGGTGGTGGCGTTCGCGCTGGCCGGGCGGGTCGACATCGATCTCGCCAGCGAGCCGCTCGGGCGCGACGCCCGCGGCGCGCCGGTCTTCCTGGCCGACGTCTGGCCCTCGGCGGCGGAGGTCGACGCGCTGCTGCTGCAGGCCACCCGGCCCGAGGTCTACCAGGCCACCTACGCCGACCTGGCCGGCGCCAACCCGGCCTGGAAGGCGCTCGAGGCCCCCACCGGCGCGGTGCCGGACTGGGACGCCGGCTCGACCTACATCGCCGAGGCCCCCTGGTTCGAGGGGTTCGACCTGACGCCCGGGGCCACCAGCGGGATCCAGGGCGCCCGGGCGCTGGCCATCCTGGGCGACTCGGTCACCACCGACCACATCAGCCCGGCCGGCACCATCGCCGCCACCTCGCCGGCCGGCCGCTGGCTCACCGGCCGCGGCGTGGCCTACGCCGACTACAACTCCTACGGCGCCCGGCGCGGCCACCACGAGGTGATGGTGCGCGGCACCTTCGCCAACGTGCGGCTCAAGAACCTGATGGTGCCCGGGGTGGAGGGTGGCGTCACCGCGCACCAGCCCTCCGGCGAGCGGCTGGCCATCTTCGACGCCGCCGAGCGCTACCGGGCCGAGGGGACGCCGCTCCTGGTGATCGCCGGGCAGGAGTACGGCACCGGCTCGTCGCGCGACTGGGCGGCCAAGGGCACCCGCCTGCTGGGCGTGCGGATGGTGGTGGCCCGCTCCTTCGAGCGCATCCACCGCGCCAACCTGGTGGGCATGGGGGTGCTCCCCCTGCAGCTGGCCGACGGGGTGAGCGCGCTCACCCTGGGGCTCGACGGCACCGAGACCTACGACCTGCCGGGCGCCGAGGGCCCGCTGGTCCCGCGCCAGCGGCTGGCGCTCCGGGTGACCCGCCGGGGCGGGGCGGTGGAGGACGTGCCGGTCACGCTGCGCGTCGACACCCCGGTGGAGGTGGAGTACCTGCGCCACGGCGGCATCCTGCCGTACGTGCTCCGCCAGCTCATGTGAGGGCGGGGCCCGGCCCGCGCCTCACAGCCGGAGCAGCAGCGCCAGCGCCACCTGCAGCAGCCCCACGAAGGCCAGGATGGAGGCCGCCGTGAGCGGCCCCTTGCCGCCGGCGCGCCACCAGAGCGCCACCCCGGGCACCGCGATGCCCGCGCCCAGGGCCAGGGCCAGGGTGGGCCCGGGCAGCGCCACCCGGAACCAGCGCTCCGCCAGCGCCACCTCGGCGCCGGCGGCCAGCAGGGCCACCAGGGGCAGGGCGCGGGCGCCCGCGGTGAAGAAGAGCCAGCCGGCGGCGAGGACCGCCGAGGCGGCCAGGGCGGTGTGGAGCGTCATGGGGTGCGCTTCTAGGGGCGGGGCGCGCCCGGCGCAAGAAACCGGCGGCGGACGGCGGGTGGGGTCGAGGTCAGGGTCGGGGTCAGGGCGCTCTGCTCACCCTCTCCCCCAGCTGGCTGGGGGAGAGGGCCGGGGTGAGGGGGCACCTGGGCCCGGGTCGGGGTCGCGGTCAGGGTCGGGGTCGCGCCTCCGTTCGGCTCTCGCCCGCCGCGCCCGATTGACGCCGCCGCCGCCTCGGGCCTATCCGTTGTCCCGCATGCAGGTCTTCACCTCACTGGCCGAGGCCGCGGCCTCCGGGCTGCTCGCCGGCGGCGCGGTGGCCATCGGCAACTTCGACGGGGTCCACCTGGGCCACCAGGCGCTGGTGGCCCGCGCCCTCGAGCTGGCCCGCGCCCGCGGCGCCCGGGCCGGGGTGCTCACCTTCGAGCCCCACCCGGTGCGGGCCCTCCGGCCGCAGCTGGCCCCGCCCCTCCTCACCCCGCTGCCGCGCAAGCTCGAGCTGCTGGCCCAGGCCGGCCTCGACGCCGTGGTGGTGCAGCCCTTCGACCTGGGCTACGCCGCCACCAGCGCCGAGGGCTTCGTCTCCCGCGACCTGGCCGGCGCGCTCCGGGTGGCCGACGTGGTGGTCGGCTGGGACTTCACCGCTGGTCACGAGCGAGCCCGCGTGGCGGCGCTGCGCCCGCTGCTCCTGGCGCACGGCCTCACCCTCGGCGTGGTCGAGCCGGTGGCCGAGGGCGGGCTGACCGTCTCCTCCACCAAGATCCGCGAGTTCCTGCTGGAGGGGAAGGTGGAGGCGGCGGCGCTGCTGCTGACCCGCCCCCACGACGTGGACGGCCGGGTGGTGCCGGGCGCCGGCCGCGGGCGGGGCCTGGGGTTCGCCACCGCCAACCTGCTCGGCGACGGCCTGCTCCCGCAGAACGGGGTCTACGCGGTGCGGGTCCGGCTGGGCCCGCCGGCCGGGCCGGGTGGGCCCGGCGCGCCCCTGGCCGACGGCCCGCTCCAGGGCGGCGTCTGCAACGTGGGGGTGAAGCCGACCGTGGAGGCCGCCGGACGGGTGACCGCCGAGGTGCACCTGCTCGACTTCCCCGGGCACGACCTCTACGGGGCCGCCATCCGGGTGGCCTTCCTGGCCCGCCTGCGGGACGAGCGGCGCTTCCCCTCGCTGGAGGCCCTCACGGCCCAGATCGCCGACGACGCCGGGCGGGCCCGCGCGCTGCTGCGCGCCGCGGCCCCCTGAGGCGATTTTCCCTGGAAATCCGGGGGTTCTGGCGCGGTCGGTTCCTTGACCCCCCCGCGAACCCCCTGCTACTGTCGGTGGCGCTGCCCACCTCTTCCAGGCACCACAGCGGGGATCTTGAGACATGTCGGGACGGCTCGGCGAACTGCTGGTCCGGGAGAACCTCATCTCCCTGCAGCAGCTGCAGAAGGCCCAGGAGGAGCAGCGCAAGACGGGTGGACGCATCGGCTCCCTGCTGGTGAAGCAGGGCTCGATCGCCGAGTCCGACCTGACCGGCTTCCTGAGCAAGCAGTACGGGGTCCCGGCCATCAGCCTCAAGGACTTCGACATCGACCCCGACGTCCTGAAGCTCATCCCCAGGGCCACCGCCGAGAAGCACCAGGTGGTGCCGGTCAACCGCGCCGGCTCGTCGCTCATCATCGCCATGAGCGACCCGTCCAACATCTTCGCCATCGACGACATCAAGTTCCTCACCTCCTACAACGTCGAGGTGGTGGTGGCCTCGGAGCAGGCCATCAAGGAGGCCATCGAGCGCTACTACGCCGAGAAGGGGCCGGATCTCGACGAGATCATGACCGGCTTCGACGACTCGGAGGTGGCCATCGTCGACGGCGGCGAGGAGGACATCAACGCCGTCGACCTGCAGAACAGCGCCGCCGAGGCGCCGGTCGTCAAGCTGGTGAACCTGATCCTGCTCGACGCCATCAAGAAGGGCGCCAGCGACATCCACGTGGAGCCCTACGAGAAGGACTTCCGGGTCCGCTTCCGCATCGACGGCAACCTCTACGAGGTGATGAAGCCGCCGATGAAGCTGAAGAACGCCATCATCTCGCGCCTCAAGATCATGGCCGAGCTGGACATCTCGGAGCGCCGGCTGCCGCAGGACGGCCGCATCAAGCTCAAGCTGGGCAAGGGCAAGGAGATGGACTTCCGCGTCTCGGTCTGCCCGACGCTGTTCGGCGAGAAGGTGGTGATGCGCCTCCTCGACAAGTCGAACCTCCAGCTCGACATGACCAAGCTGGGCTTCGAGGAGGCCCAGCTCAAGGAGTTCATGGAGGCCATCGACCGGCCCTACGGCATGGTGCTGGTGACCGGCCCGACCGGCTCCGGCAAGACCACCACGCTCTACTCGGCGCTCTCCAAGCTCAACGAGGTGTCCTGGAACATCTCCACCGCCGAGGACCCGGTCGAGTTCAACTTCTTCGGCATCAACCAGGTCCAGATGCACGAGGACATCGGCCTGAACTTCGCGGCCGCCCTGCGCAGCTTCCTGCGCCAGGACCCGGACATCATCATGGTCGGCGAGATCCGCGACTTCGAGACCGCCGAGATCGGCGTCAAGGCGGCGCTCACCGGCCACCTGGTGCTCTCCACGCTGCACACCAACGACGCCCCGGGCACGGTCTCGCGCCTCCTCAACATGGGCATCGAGCCCTTCCTGGTGACCGCCTCGCTGAACGCCATCGTGGCCCAGCGGCTCTGCCGCCGCCTCTGCCCGGAGTGCAAGCGGGCGGTGGCGGTGGAGGAGCAGGCGCTGCTCGACGCCGGCTTCGCCCCCGAGGAGCTCGGCACCTTCCAGGTCTTCGAGAAGGTCGGCTGCAAGAACTGCAACGACCGCGGCTTCAAGGGCCGCGTGGCCGTCTACGAGGTGATGCCCATCTGGGACGGCCTGAAGGAGCTCATCATCCAGGGCTGCTCCACCGCCGAGCTGAAGCAGGAGGCCATCCGCCTGGGCTTCCGGACCCTGCGCATGAGCGCCCTGTCCAAGGTGAAGCTGGGCGTCACCACGCTGGCCGAGGCGGTCGGCAACACCGCCCCCGACAAGTTCTGATCCCTGACTGAGGGCCCGGCCCCGCGCCCCGGCGCGGCGGCGGCCCACGGAGTGACGACGTGGCCAACCTGCACCAGCTCCTCAAGGCGATGGTCGAGAAGGGGGCGAGCGACCTGCACATCACCACCGGCTCGCCGCCGCAGCTGCGCATCGACGGCAAGCTGGTGCCGCTCAAGACCCAGCCGCTCTCGCCGGTGGACACCAAGCAGCTCTGCTACTCCATCCTGACCGACGCCCAGAAGCACAAGTTCGAGGAGGAGAACGAGCTGGACCTCTCCTTCGGCGTGAAGGGGCTGTCGCGCTTCCGCGCCAACGTCTTCATGCAGCGCGGCGCGGTGGCCGGGGCCTTCCGCACCATCCCCTTCAAGATCCTGACCTTCCAGGAGCTGGGCCTGCCGGCCATCGTCACCGAGCTGACCAAGAAGCCGCGCGGCCTGGTGCTGGTGACCGGCCCCACCGGCTCGGGCAAGTCCACCACGCTGGCCTCCATCATCGACAAGATCAACACCGACCGGCACGAGCACATCCTCACGGTCGAGGACCCCATCGAGTACCTGCACCCGCACAAGAACTGCCTGGTCAACCAGCGCGAGGTGGGGGCCGACACCCAGTCCTTCAAGAAGGCGCTCAAGTACATCCTGCGCCAGGACCCGGACGTGGTGCTGATCGGCGAGATGCGCGACCTGGAGACGGTCGAGGCGGCCCTGGTGATCTCCGAGACCGGCCACCTGGCCTTCGCCACCCTGCACACCAACAGCGCGGTGCAGACCATCAACCGCATCCTGGACGTCTTCCCGCCCTACCAGCAGCCGCAGGTGCGCGCCCAGCTCTCCTTCGTGCTGGAGGGGGTGCTGACCCAGAACCTGCTGCCGCGCGCCGGCGCCCCCGGGCGCGTCCTGGTGGTGGAGGTGATGGTGCCCAACCCCGCCATCCGCAACCTCATCCGCGAGGACAAGGTGCACCAGGTCTACTCGCAGATGCAGGTGGGCCAGAACAAGTTCGGCATGCAGACCTTCAACCAGAGCCTGGTGCAGGCGCTGGCCCGGCGCACCATCACCCTGGAGGAGGCGCTGGGCCGCTCCTCCGACCAGGACGAGCTCAAGAACCTCATCTCCACCGGCGTGGGGGCGGTGCGGCCGGCCGGGCCGCCGGCGCGCTGAGCGCCGCGGATTCGACCACCGCCCCACCGCACGCTAGCATCGACCTTCGGACCCTCACGAGGCGCACATGGCCCAGGCCGCAGCCGCAACCCAGAAGACCAAGCCCGCCCAGGTGGTGGTGAAGAAGACCCCGGTCTGGAAGTGGTCGGGCAAGACCAAGCAGGGCGAGGTCAAGTCCGGCGAGATCGAGGCCCAGGACGCCGCGGCGGTGGAGCAGCGGCTGCGCCAGATGGGCATCGAGCCGGTCAAGGTCAAGAAGAAGCCCAAGGAGCTCCACCTCAAGATCCCCGGCATGGGCGGGGTCGGCACCAAGGACATCCTCATCTTCACCCGGCAGTTCTCGGTGATGATCGACGCCGGCCTGCCGCTGGTGCAGGCCCTCGACATCATCGGCACCCAGAACGACAACCCGGCCTTCCGCTCCGTCCTCCTGGCCATCAAGTCCCGGGTCGAGGCCGGCTCCACCTTCGCCGACGCCCTGGCCGAGCACCCCAAGGTCTTCGACGAGCTCTTCACCCAGCTGGTCCGGGCCGGCGAGATCGGCGGCATCCTCGACACCATCCTGCAGCGGCTCGGCGCCTACATCGAGAAGAACGAGAAGCTGAAGCGGCGCGTCAAGGGCGCCATGGTCTACCCGGTCATCGTGCTCAGCGTGGCGGTGGGCGTGGTGCTGGTGCTCATCGCCTACGTGGTGCCGACCTTCGAGAAGATGTTCAAGGACATGGGCGGCTCGCTGCCGGCGCCGACCCAGATCCTCATCGACATCTCGCACGGCTTCCGCAACAACTGGTACCTCATCATCGGGATCCCGACCGCGCTCTTCATCGGCTTCAAGGCCTGGATCTCCCGGGGGCGCGGGCAGGAGCTGTGGCACGGCTTCGTGCTCAAGACGCCCATGTTCGGGCCGCTCATCCGCAAGGTGGCGGTGGCCCGCTTCACCCGCACCCTCGGCACCATGCTCTCCTCGGGCGTGCCCATCCTGGACGCGCTGGAGATCGTGGCCAAGTCGGCCGGCAACAAGACCATCGAGCACGCCATCCTCTACGTGCGGGCCAAGATCTCGGAGGGCAAGAACATCGCCGGCCCGCTGGCCGAGACCAAGGTCTTCCCGCCCATGGTGGTGCAGATGATCGGCGTGGGCGAGGCCACCGGCGCCATGGACCAGATGCTCGGCAAGATCGCCGACTTCTACGACGACGAGGTGGACGTGGCGGTGCAGTCGCTCACCAGCGCCATCGAGCCGCTCATGATGGTCTTCCTGGGCGGCACCGTCGGCTACTTCATGATCGCCATGTACCTGCCCATCTTCACCATGGCCGGGAACATCAAGTAGGCATGGCGGAGACGGCCGGCGCCCCGGCGGACCCGGCGCTCCACAAGAAGCTGGTCTGGCTCACCTTCTTCCGCCTGGTCTCGGTCACCGTGCTGCTGGTCGGCACGGTGGCGGTCTCCTGGAACGTCGCCGAGGAGAAGGCCTCGTTCACCGGGCCGCTCTACGGCCTGGTCATCGGCACCTACCTGGCGGCCCTGGCCTCGGCCTGGTGGCTGCGCCTGGGCCGGGCGCTGCGCCCGCTGGCCTACGCCCAGATCGCCTTCGACGTGGCCACCGCGGCGGCGGTGGTGGGCTTCACCGGCTGGGCCGAGAGCGTCTTCGTCTTCATGTTCTCGCTGGCCATCGTCAACGGCGCCATCCTGCTCTACCGGCGCGGCGCGCTGATCGCCCTGCTGCTGGCCCTGCTCACCTACCTGGGGCTGGAGCTCTTGCTGGCCCGCGCCGCCGGGGCGCCCCCCTGGCCGCTGCTCTTCGTGCACGCCGGCGCCTTCGCGGCCACCGCCGCCCTGGCCGGCTACCTGGCCGAGCAGCTGCGCCACACCGGCGAGCGGCTGGCCGAGCGCGAGAGCGACCTGGCCGCCATCACCGCCCTGCACGAGTCCATCGTGCAGTCGGTGACCAGCGGGTTGGTGACCCTGGACGTGGCCGGGCGGGTCACCTTCCTCAACCGGGCCGGTGAGCAGATCATGGGGCTCGGCCGGCGCGAGGTGGTGGGCCAGCCGGCGGCGCGCTGGTTCGCGGCCTTCCGCACCGACACCGCCCGCGGCGAGACCGACCTGGTCGCCGCCGGCGGCGCGGCGCTGCGGCTGGGCTACTCCACCTTCCCGCTCCTGGGGCGGAGCGGCCGGGCGCTCGGCACGGCCGTCATCTTCCAGGACCTGACCGAGCTCCGGGCCATGGAGGTCAGGCTGGGGCGCTCCGAGCGGCTGGCCGACCTGGGGCAGCTGGCGGCCGGCCTGGCCCACGAGCTGCGCAACCCGCTGGCCTCCATGATGGGCTCGGTCGAGCTGCTGCGCGCCTCCAGCCTGGGCGAGGACGACCGCCGCCTGCTCGACATCGTGCTGCGCGAGGGCGGCCGGCTGGCCCAGCTGGTCACCGAGTTCCTGGCCTTCGCCCGCCCCACCCCGCCGCGGCGCGAGCCGGTGGACCTGGCGGCCCTGGCGGCCGAGACCCTGGAGGCCTTCACCTTCGACCCGGCCGCGGCCGGGCTGGAGCTGGCGCGGCGCCTCGAGCCGGCCACCACCCGCGGCGACGCCGACCAGCTCCGCCAGGTGCTGTGGAACCTGCTGGTCAACGCCGCCCAGGCGCTGGGGGCGGGGTCGGCCGGCGGCGGGCGCGGCCGCATCGAGGTGGCCTGCGGGCCCGCCCCGGGCGGCGGGGCGCTGCTCTCGGTGGCCGACGACGGCCCGGGCATCGACCCGGAGGACCGGCCCCGCCTCTTCACCCCCTTCTTCACCACCAAGCCGGAGGGCACCGGCCTCGGGCTGGCCACCATCCACCGCATCGTGGACGCCCACGGCGGGGCCGTGGCGGTGGAGGGCGAGCCGGGGCGCGGCGCGCGCTTCACGGTGCGCCTGCCCGGCGCGGCCGGGCCGGCCCCGGGGTAGGATGCCGCACCCATGGCCTCCATCCTCGTGGTCGACGACGAGCAGTCGATGCGGGAGTTCCTCGAGATCCTGCTGAAGAAGCGCGGGCACCTGGTCTCCACCGCCGCCGACGAGGCCGGCGCGCTGGCGCGCCTGTCGCAGGGCGACCTGGACCTGGTCATCACCGACCTCCGGCTGGGGCGCGGCTCCGGCCTGGAGGTGCTCAGGGCCGTCAAGGCCGAGCTGCCCGCCACCGAGGTGGTCATGGTGACGGCCTTCGCCACCACCGAGAACGCCATCCAGGCCATGAAGCTGGGGGCCTACGACTACGTCCAGAAGCCCTTCAAGGTGGACGAGCTGTCGCTGGTGGTGGAGAAGGCGCTGGAGCACCGCGCCCTGGTGGCGGAGAACCGGGTGCTGCGCCACCACCTGGGCGCGCCCGGCGACCGCCAGCTGATCGGCACCTCGCCGGCCATCGAGGAGGTGCGCCGCCTGGTCGACAAGGTGGCGCCGGCCCGCACCACCATCCTGGTGACCGGGGAGAGCGGCACCGGCAAGGAGGTGGTGGCGCGCGCCATCCACGACCGCGGCGGGCGGGCCGACGCGCCCTTCGTGGCCATCAACTGCGGGGCCATCCCGGAGGGGCTCATCGAGTCGGAGCTCTTCGGCCACGAGAAGGGGAGCTTCACCGGGGCCAGCGAGGCGCGCAGCGGCCTCTTCGAGGTGGCCGGGGCCGGCACCCTGTTCCTCGACGAGGTGGGCGAGCTGCCGCCGCCGGTGCAGGTCAAGCTCCTGCGGGCCCTGCAGGAGCGCAAGATCCGCCGGGTGGGCGGCACCCGCGACCTGGCGGTGGCCGCCCGCATCGTGGCCGCCACCAACCGCGACCTGGCCGCCGAGGTGAAGGCCGGGCGCTTCCGCGAGGACCTCTTCTACCGGCTCAACGTCATCCAGCTCCGCCTGCCGCCGCTGCGCGAGCGGCGCCAGGACCTGCCGCTCTTCCTGGCCCACTTCCTCACCCGGGTGGCCGAGGAGCAGGGCTGCCCCGAGCCGCGCCTCTCGCCCGAGGCCGAGCGCATCCTGCTCGGCTGGGACTACCCCGGCAACGTGCGCGAGCTGGCCAACGTGGTGGAGCGGATGGTGACCCTGGCCGAGGGGCCGGTCATCGGCCCCGCGGTGCTGCCGCCCACCATGCGCGGCCCGGCCGGCGCCGTGGCGGGCGCGCCCGACCAGCCGGCCCCGCTGCCGGAGGCCGGCCTCGACCTGCAGGCCCACCTCGACGAGGTGGAGCGGTCCATCCTGGAGCAGGCGCTGGCCCGCACCGGCGGCGTCAAGACCGAGGCGGCCCGCCTGCTCAGCCTCACCTTCCGGTCGCTGCGCTACCGGCTGGCCAAGTTCGGCATCGGCGGCGAGGGGCCCGCGCCGCAGCCCTGAGGCCGCGGCGGGTCCCTCCCGACGCGCCCCCCGGCGGAGGCGCCGGCGCCGCGCGGTGCCGCCGCGGCGCCGGCCCGGCTCACGGGCAGGTGGTCGGATCGACGTGCCGGCAGGTGTGCAGCTGCCGCGGCACCTCCAGCCAGTAGAGCGGATCCGAGAGGCTGTTGCGGGTGCCCAGGCTGGTCTTCTCGGCCGGCGCGCCGGTCTCGATCTTGAGGGTCGAGTAGCTCACCTGGCCGCGCTCGTTGACCACGATGCGCATGGAGGCGTTCTGCGGCGGCGCATACGCGCTCTTCTGCCGGCCGGCCAGGTAGCCCAGGGTGGGGGTGGTGTCCTCCACGCCGCAGCCCTCGCGCGGGTTCCCGGTCACCACGTCCAGCAGGTAGGAGAGCTCGGAGGGCGTGCCGGTGCTGGCGGTGCAGGGGTCGGTGCCGGAGGCCGAGCCGGTGGGCCGGAAGGTGGACCAGTCGGCGCACCTCATCAGCGCGTTGGCGCCGGCGCCGGTGCGCTCGTCCTTCCAGGTGGCGGGGGTGCAGCTCTCCAGCGGGCAGAAGGTCCCGTAGGTGTACATCCAGCCCGGGTCCTCGCTGCCGGCGGTGCACTTGCTGGCGCCGCCGCGGCAGGTGGTGGCCAGCCCCAGCCCGGAGGTCCGCACCTGGGCCGGCGCGGTCTCCACCAGCTTGCAGGAGGTGCCGGGCATGTCGGCGCAGCCGGAGAAGGTCACGTCGGTGAGCCGGTTCTGGTCGAAGGCCTTGGCCTCGGCCGGCGTCGAGAAGAGCCGCGAGGGCACCGCCCCGTAGGACCAGACCGACACCATGCGGTACTGCTGCGGATCCACGCCCAGGATGGAGGTGGAGATGGCGTTGTTGGAGGTGACCACCTTCTCGCTGGTGCAGACCCCGTTGGCGCCGCAGCTGAGGCTGGCGGTGACGGGCACGCTGGGGGCGCTGGTGGCGCCGGCCGCCCCGCAGGTGAAGTTGAGCGTGACGGTCTGGGTGGTGGCGCCGCAGGCGAAGCCGGCGCCGCACCCGGTGGTGGCGGCCGGCGTGTAGGTGAGCAGGCCGCCGGAGCACTGGAAGGTGCCGCCCTGGCTGCAGGAGCCGGCCCCGAAGCTGGTGGCGGTGGCGGAGGAGGCCACCGTGCAGCCGGAGGCGCAGCAGCCCATGACGTTGTCGGGCCCGCAGGCGCTGGACTGCTGCATGAGCTTCTCGCGGTTGCCGCTGCCGGTCATGGTGATCAGCCGGGCCGGCCCGTCCAGCACGTTGGTGGTCATGAAGAAGAACTCGCCGCGCCCGGCCACCCCCTGGGTGTCGTCGGCCTTGCGGGCCTGCTCGAAGGAGCGGGCCGCCGACCAGTTGGTGACCAGGCCGGTGCCGGTGTCCACCTCGCCCGGCTCGTGGAAGCGGGCGGTGAAGAGGTTGCCGCCCAGGTCACCCCAGGTGGCGGTGTCGAAGTAGCCGTCCTGGTCGGGGGCGCGGGCGCTGGAGCTGTCCGCCTTGCCGATGTCCATCATGGCGATGGAGGCGGCCACCGGGAACATGCTGGCCTTGGCGTCACCGCGCAGGGTCTTGAAGTCGGCGTCGGTCCAGCGCCAGAGCGGCAGGCCGGTCCAGGCGTCCACCATGAAGACGGCGCGGCCGCGCACCAGGCCCGGATCGTAGCCGCCGTTCAGCATGGCCACCCAGCGCTCCTCGAAGCCGCGGCCGATGGGGTCCTGCCCGCTGCCGGTGGGCAGCTTGAGCCGCACCGGGCCCACCGGGGGCGGGCGCGGCAGGAAGTCGGACCAGCTCTGGCCCACCAGCTTGGAGTCCTCCGAGCAGAGCTGCGGGTAGGTCCAGAGGAAGGCCGGCGCGTTGGGATCGGTGATGTCGAGCGCGGTGAAGCGCTGCCCGCCGCCGCGCTCGGTGAGGATGGCCACGGTGTGGAACTCGCCCTTCTGCTTGACGCCGTCCTTGGCGTGGCCGCCGGTGCCGTCGACCCAGACGTCGCGCACCATGGGGCTGCCGTCCACGAAGTAGGTGTGGGCGTCCAGGCCGTAGCGCAGCTTGGGCAGGAGGTCGGGCGGGACGAAGGCCCACTTCTCGGCGCCGGTGCCGGAGGTGAAGGGGTAGCCGACCTCGGGGACCGGGGCGCCGGCGGTGATGGCCGTGCCGGCGTCGAAGGCGTGGAACATGCCGTCGTTGGCGCCCACCACCACGAACTGGTCGCGGTCGAGCTGCTCGTCGCGCCACACGTCGTAGGCGTCGCTCACGCCGTAGGCCTCCAGCCGGGTGGCGGTGGCCTTGGAGGCGCCCGTGCCGGAGTAGAGGGTCAGGACGCACTGGTTGAAGGCGCCCGAGCGGCAGTAGGACTTGGAGACCGGCGGCCGCACCAGCACCGGCGAGGAGTGGAAGATGTCGCCCAGCTTCCAGAACTCCTGGGCGGCGGCGGCGCGCGAGTCGTTGACGCGGTCGCGCTGCTCGCCCAGCGGGCAGCCGGTGGTCTTGCACTTCTTGGTCACCGCGTCGCAGGTGGCGGTGCCGCCGCAGGCGGAGCTGGCGGCGCAGGTGGCCGGGGCGTCCCAGGCGCCGGTGTTGTAGAAGTTGCCCGGGCCGGCGCAGTGGTCGGCGTCCTGGTCCATCACGTCCCAGCCCCGGTAGAAGTGGATGAGCTGGGCGGCGCACATGGTGCGCAGCGCGTCGTCGCCGGCCGGGCAGGCGGCCAGCCCGGTCCGAGAGCCGCAGATGCCGATCTGGTTGAGCCAGGTGGCGCAGTTCCAGGTGATGGTGCCGGCCACCGGCGCCACCGGCGGCCGCAGCGGCAGGTTCATGAGCGGGCCGATGGCGGCGGCGTTGTCGGCGGTGAACTCCACCAGGCCGTCGGCGGCGGTGAACTTGCCGTCGGCGTTCCGGTCGATGACGGTGTAGATGACGCGCCGCCTGGGGTCCGACGGGTCCTCCACGGCCGAGCGGTAGCCGGGGTTCGAGGGATCCGAGAGGGCCTTGCCGGCGTCCCAGTGCAGCACCGCGTCGTCCGGGTCGGAGAGCAGCTGGTGGGTGGTGGGGTCGAAGTGGGCCTTCTTGAAGTTGCCGGTGGAGTCCTCCACCACCGGGTCGCAGTCCTTGTCCACCACGTAGCTCGAGCTGCAGCGGGCCATGCCGCTGGCGAACTCGTCGCCGTCGAGGTTGGGGTTGCGGTCGGCGTAGGCGCCGCAGGCGAAGAGCTTCTGGCCGGCGGTGGGGAAGGCCTCGCTGCACCCCTCGCCGAACTCGTCGAAGATCTGGGCGGCGAACAGGTGGCCCTCCCAGATGGACCCGTTGAGCGGGCGGAAGCGCCCCAGGTAGGCGTCGGCGCTGGTGGTCTTGGAGGTCTGCAGGGCGTTGGCGTTGGCCGAGGAGAAGGAGGTGGTGCGCGCCACCACGTCGGTGACCACCCGGTCGAGGGCGGCGGCCAGCTCCTGCGGGTCGGCGGTGGCGATGTAGTTGTTGGGGTCGCCGGTGCCCAGCTCGGCCGTCTTGCGCAGCACCGCGTAGGCCTTGGCGTCGATGGTGGTGTCGATGCCGAAGCTGATGGTGTAGGTCGAGACGTTCTGCGGCCGCGCGCCGTTGACGAGGTCCGGCCGGAGGTCGGTCTGCTTGAGGAAGTAGGCCACCTTGTGCAGGGCGTTGGGGATGGCGGTGGCGGTGGCGTTGGGGATCATCGGCGAGGCCACCGGGCAGCTGGTGTTCCGGTTCATGTCGCAGCCGCAGGCCACGCAGTCCACCGTGGGGTTCGACCAGTAGCGGAAGTCGCCGTTGAAGGTGGAGTGGGCGGTCTTGGCCGCGGTGCTGGAGGGCAGGTTGGAGTCCTGGTTGGGCTCGCCGTCGGTGACCACCACGATGGACGACTGCTGGCAGGCCCAGCAGAAGGAGCGCTGGTTCTTTCCGGCCACCGCCCAGGTGGCGATGCCCGTGCCCACCGTGCCGGGCTGGTTCTCGGCGAAGCTGGCGCGCACCCAGCCGGCGCCGAAGAGCGAGGTGTAGAGGGCCGCGGTGCCGGTGTTGGTGAAGTACTGCCCCACGTTGAAGAGCGACTCGGACAGCGGGGTGGTGGTGCCGAACTGGACGTAGCGGGTGGAGTCCCAGGCGGCGCCGCCGGTGGCCTGGGCGTTGATGGCGGTGATGATGGCCTGGCGGGCGGTGGCGAAGGCCGGGCGGCTCACCGGGAAGGAGCTGTCGCAGTCGGGCCCGAGCGGCACCACCAGCGCGCCGCCGTCGTTGGCTCGCAGGCTGGCCGAGTAGCCGGTGTCGTTGGCGGCCGCGAAGGTGGAGAGCCCGAAGCGGATCATGTCGGTGTTGGGGCGCGAGGTGGCGTCGAAGCGCACGATGTCCTTCACCACCTTGCGGGCCGCCACGTACTTGGGCGGGTAGGCGTTGAGGAACCAGCCGGCGAAGACCACCTGGTTGGCGGTGTTGGCGTAGCTGGCGACGCCGGTGCGCTGGCGCGGGTTCATGACGTAGAAGCCCTCGGTGGCCAGGCAGCTCTGGCACTCGGCCAGGTTGTCGGCCTGGGTGATGGTGCCGTCGTAGTTGAGGACCAGCGCGCCGCCGGCGCTGGTGACGGCCGCGCAGGGGTTGGCGTTGTAGACGGTGGCCCAGGTGTCGTCCCACGGGCCGCCGTTGTCCGGGTTGTTGACCACCTTGTAGAAGCTGTCCGGGCGGAAGAGGCAGTAGTCGCGGGTCCGGTCGGTGGCCGGGCGCGCCTGCTTGGCCTCGCAGCGCTTCAGCCCCCAGGGCGGGTCGTCGACGGTCTCGTAGGTGCCGCCGTCGTTGTTGTAGCCGTTGTCGTAGGGGGCGCGGGTGGTGTCCGGCAGGCCGGTGGTGGTCTTGGGGGTGCGGGCGTTGAGCCAGAGCGGCTGGGCCAGGCCGCAGGTGCCGCGGAAGGTCCCGCCGGTGCTCCAGCGGTGGGTGGCGGGCGCGCCGGTGGCGGTGGGCGCGCCCGGGTAGGTGTAGGTGGGGATGGAGGCGGCGTTGGAGTAGGCGACCAGGTCGCGCGGCAGGCCGCCCATCGAGCCCGAGTTGTCGAGCAGCAGCATCAGGTTGGGCACGCCGCCCGGGATGTTGAAGAAGGCCTCGTCGCCGGTGGGCACCGGCGGCGGCGCCTGGTCGAAGGTGTTGCAGCAGGGGGCCCTGGAGGCGGCCGGCACCGGCTCGGCCGCGTCGTTGACGAGCGGGAGCACGAAGGCCAGCAGCAGGGCGGCGGCGAGCAGCGAGAGGGGGCGGGCGCGCATGGCTGGCTCCTAGAGGCCGAACTTGACGGCGAACTCGATCTCGATCTGGCGGCCGCTGGTGGGGTCCGAGAGATCCCCCTCCTGGCAGTGGACGGTGACGCGGTACGGCGCGCCGCCGAAGCCCCCGGTGTCGGTGACGCGGTTCGAGAGGTCGTCGCCGCGCACCTTGTCCACGATGAGGTTGGGCACGTGCTCCACCTGCTTGACGGTCAGCACCGGCATGCTGGGGTCGCTGTCGATGTGGCCGCCCACCGCCCGCATCCGGCCGGTGGGGCCGTCCATGGTCACGTCGAGCACGTCCACCTCGGTGGGGTTCTGCCCCAGGGCGTGGAAGCGGCTCTGCAGGAGCTTGCGGGCCGCGTCGGCGCAGGCCGACACCAGGTCGGCGCGCAGGCCGGCGGTGGCGCCGGCCACCTGCCGCTGGGTGAAGCGGACCATGCCGACGCCGATGACGGCGATGATCATGACCACGATGGTGGCGATGAGGAGGGCGCTGCCGCGTTCGCTGGTGCGCATCGGGTGGAGCCTCCGCCGGGCGAGCCCGGCGCTGGGGTCACAGGACCGGGTAGACGTAGTAGGCGCTGGCCTGGTTGCGGAGGACCACGGTGGTCTCCCAGAGCCAGCGGCGGCGGTAGGGGGAGGCCGGCAGCGCCGGGCGGTTGCCGGCGGCGCCGAGCACGGCCCCCTCGGCGTCCGGGATGCCCACGTCGGCGGAGGGCTGGCGCACCGTCACCGCCACCCGCACGGCCTGGATGTTGGCCGGGTGGCCGGTCAGGCGGGTCGGGTCGTCGGCCACGTCCAGCATGGCCGGCGGGACCACCGCCCCCACCGTCATGGGGAAGGCGTCGGCCGAGGCCGGGACGCCCGCCGTGCCGCCCACGATGCGCGGCGGGCCGCCGGCCACCGCCGGCGAGTAGAGGTAGGTGAACTGCAGGTCCTCCACCTCGGGCGCCACCGGCAGCCGGATGGGCACCCCGGTCTCGTCCCGCAGCCCCTGGTCCAGCATCAGGTAGGGGCGGGCGCCGTCGGTCTGGGCCGCCACCTCGGCGCCGGCCAGGTACCAGCCCACGTAGAAGCGCGAGCGGTCCACCAGCGTGACCACCGGCTCGGTGCCCGCCAGGGTGGCCGAGAAGCAGCCGTCCACCAGCTGGGCGTTCTCGAAGGGGAAGACGTCCAGGCCACCCGCCTGCTGGCCGGGCTCGAGCTGGAGGTCCACCGTGGCCAGCGGGTCCGGCGTGGCGGCCGCGGGCACGTGGCGGGCCACCGTCACGTAGGCCCGGGTCTGGCTGCCGCCCAGGCAGGAGACCTGCAGGATCTGCCCGCGGTAGAGCGGCTTCTTCAGCTCGCCGACGATGGTGACGACGCTGGTGGTGACGCCGTCGGTGATGCGGCGGAACCAGGGGCTGCGGGCGATGAAGACCAGCTCGTCGGAGCCGTCGGCGCGGTCGCGGCAGTTGACCGGGTCGTCGCACAGGTAGCTCGACTGCATCACGAAGGCGGCCGGCGGCATGAGGCCGGTGCGCGGGGCCCGGTCCACCACCCCGAAGTCGAAGGTCAGGTTGGGGTCCACGCCGTAGCCGGCCTGCTCCAGGCGGGTCAGCAGGTCCTGCAGGGCCAGCCGCCCGGCCTCCTGCTGGCCCCGGTCGCTGGAGGTGGCCGCGTAGCTGCGCTGCTGCTGCACCAGCAGCGAGATGGCCGCGGCCACGGTCAGGCCGCTGATGGTCAGGGCCACCACCAGCTCGATGAGGGTGTAGCCGCGTCGCGCGCCCGCGCCGCCGGCCCTCACCGCAGGTCCGCCGTGTTGATCTTCATGGTCATGAAGACGGCCCGCCGCCAGGAGCTGACGGCGTTGTTGGCGCCGCCGACCCGCCAGCGGATGATGACCGCCACGCGCACCCCGTCGGGCACCCCGTTGGCGTTGTAGTCGTCCAGGCTGGTGACGTTCCAGTAGCGCTGCATGTCGTAGTTGACCCTCAGCAGGTCATCTGGCAGCCCGGCGAAGTCGGCGCCGAGGTCGGCCTCGCCGTGATCGGCCAGCCCGTCCGCGATCGGGTCCTGCGACCCCTGGAAGGCGTAGGCCGAGTCGCCCACGTCGCCGTCGTTGGCGGTCTGGACGTTGGCGAGGCGGGGGTCGGTGTAGTCCCACAGCTCGATCTGGCTCACCAGGTCCTGCCCGAAGCTGGCGGCCCGGCTGGCCCGGCGCGAGTCGGCCATGAAGAAGGTGCTCTGGTGGGTCAGCGCCACCATGCCGGTGGCGCCGATCATGAGGATGCCGAGGGCCGCCATGGACTCGATGAGGGTGGCGCCGCGCTGCCGTCGTGTGGTTCGCATCGGGACCTCGGGGGCCGGGTCAGGGGGCCAGGAGCTTCCGGGTGAGGGTCTGGACGACGCCGGTGGAGGCGGCCACCGCCAGGGTGCGCACCTCGTCGGCGTCGGCGGCGTAGAAGGAGAAGCTGCCGCCGAAGGGCAGGTCGAGCGGCGGGCCGTTGTCGTCGTGGAAGCTGGCGGTGCCGAGCGGCTGGAAGGCGATGGCGCCGCGGCGCCCGGCGCCGGTGCAGAAGGAGCAGTCCACGTTGACGGCGATGCCGGCGAAGGGGGCCGGCATGACCGCCGCCACCCCGAGCCCGCTGGGCGGGCCGACCACCAGCCCGTCGGGCAGGTCGTAGGTCTCGAGCACCACGCCGCGGGGGCCGGCGCCGGCGGGGGCGGCCGGATCGAAGCCGCCGAAGTTGACCCCTGCGGCGGCGCTGAAGAAGTCGAGGTCGGCGTCCTCGTAGAGGACGAAGCGGCCGGTCCCGCCGAGGGTGTTCACGTGGTCCGGGAAGACCATCAGCACCACCTGGGTCCCATTGGCGAGCGCCGTCTGGCGGGCGCCGAACAGGAGGGCCTGGAACTCCACGGTGGTCCCGGTGAGCCGCTGGCGGCGCTTCTGGCCGGCGAAGCCGGCGTAGGCCAGCGCAGCCAGGATGCCGATCAGGGCCACCACCACCATCATCTCGATGAGCGTGAAGCCCCTGGCCCGCCGGTCTCGTCGCACGTGGACCTCCCGACCCCTGGAGCATGCAAGCCCCGGACGCGGCCGGGCCCGGGAAATCCCCAGGGAGTCCAGGCGGGTGGCGGCCGCAGGCGCTCGCCCACATGCAAAGAGTTCACACCCTGGCACCTCGGTGCGCTGGAGGGGGTGTGGGCCAGGGTGGGCGGGCGTCCCGCCGCCGGGGTTCAGCCCCCCCGCTCGCCGACCGCCTGCGCCAGCCGGACGAAGGTCTCCTCCAGCGTCTCCCGGTGGGGCGAGAGCAGCAGCACCTGCCCGCCGCGCGCCTGCACCCGGGCGGCGCCGGCGTTGGCGGCCTCCAGGGTGGCGAAGGTGAAGGCCTGGCCGTCCGGCGAGGGCCCGCCGTCCAGGGCCAGGGCCCGCACCTCGGCCACCGCCGCGGCGTCGAGCCCGGCGCAGCGCAGCTCCACCGCCCGCACCGTGCCGTCGAGCAGCGAGCCGAGCGTGCCCTCGCGCACCAGCCGGCCCTTGAGCAGCATGCCCACCCGATCGCAGATGGACTCCACGTCGGAGAGGATGTGGGTGGAGAAGAAGATGGTCTTGCCCTGGCGGCCCAGCTCGACCACCAGGTCGCGGACCTCCTTGCGGCCGATGGGGTCGAGGCCGCTCATGGGCTCGTCGAGCACCAGCAGCGGGGGGTCGTGCACCAGCGCCTGCGCCAGCCCGAGCCGCTGCACCATGCCCTTGGAGAACTTGCGCACCGACAGGTCGAGGGCGTGGCCCAGCCCGACCCGCTCCAGCAGCGCCAGGGCCCGGCGATCCAGGTCGGCGCCGGACAGGCCGGAGAGCCGGCCCAGGTAGCGCATCACCTCCAGCGGCCGCATGAAGTCGTGGAAGCTGGGGTTCTCCGGCAGGTAGCCCACCGTGAGCCGGGCCCGCGGGTCGTCGACCGGCGTGCCGAAGAGGGTGGCCGAGCCGGCGCTGGCCCTCACCAGCCCCACCAGCACCTTGATGGTGGTGGACTTGCCGGCGCCGTTGGGGCCGACGAAGCCGTAGACGCTGCCGGGCGCCACGGCGAGGTCGAGGTCGGCCAGGGCCTCCACCTTGCGGGCGCGCAGGCCCAGGCGGTAGGTCTTCGAGAGGCGGCTGCAGGAGATGGCGAGGTCGGCCATGGCGGTCAGCGGATGTCCCGGCGGGTGAAGACGGCGGCGGCCAGCAGGATCAGGGTGGCGGAGTAGCCCAGGCCGTAGGCGGCCCGCGCCAGCACCGAGCCGAGCGTCACCGGGTCGCCGTAGGTGACGGTCTCCTTGAGGTCCAGGAGCGACATGTTGGGCAGGAGGTAGTCGAGCACCTGCACCAGCCCCTTCAGCTCGGTCTGTCGGGCCGTCAGCCAGAAGACCCGCACCTCGCCGAAGAGCCAGCCGGCCCCCACCACCGTGAGGGTGTAGATGCTGGCCAGGGTGGCGGTGGTGAAGGTGGAGAAGAGCACCGCGAAGGCGCCGCAGATGGCCAGCTGCACCGCGGTGAGGGCGAAGGTGGCGGCGAAGGCGCCGTCCAGGAAGGAGGGCGCCCCGCGGTAGAAGAGCAGCACCGCGCCGGTGGCCACCGCCATGAGCGCCACGTTGAGGGTCAGCACCGTCAGCAGCCCGAGGTACTTGCCCACCACGAAGCCGGCCCGCGAGACCGGCCGGGCCAGCGCCGGGTAGCAGGTGCGCCGGTCGATCTCGCGGCTCACCAGCCCCACCCCCAGGAAGACGGCGATGAGCGTGCCGAAGACCTGGGTGGCCGAGGTGCCCATGTTGGCGATGATGCGGTACTGCTCGCCCAGGGTGAGCTGCGAGATGGTGAGCGACCCCACCACCAGCAGCACCGCGAAGACCAGCAGGTTGTAGAGCAGGCGCTCGCGCAGCGCCTCCTTGACGGTGGTGGCGGCGATGGCCAGGGTGGCGGCGGGCATCCGGGGGGTCTCCTAGCGGGTGACGCGCAGCGGGGCGCGCGGCCCCAGCACGGAGCTCCGCACCGCGCCGGTGGCCGGGTCGTAGAGCAGCCGCCCGCCCGCGGGATCGTCGGGCAGGGCGCCGAGGTGGCCGGGCACCAGCTCGCCGAGCCGGGCGGGCAGGCGGCCGCGCTCGGCGCGGAAGGCGGCCACCGCCTTCTCCAGCGCCGACAGCGCCTGGTAGGTCTCGATCTTCACCCGCCGCTGCAAGAGCTCCTGGCGCAGCTCCGGGGTGTCGCTCTGCTCCAGCATCTGGTCGAGGAAGGCGAGGGCGGCGCGGTACTCGTCGTCGGTGTCGGCCAGCGCCGACAGGTTGGCCGCCAGCAGGGCCAGGTGGGGCCGCTTGCCGATGGCGGCGGCGCGCCGGGCGTACTCGGCCGCCTCGGCGTACTCCTGCTGGTAGAGGAACTTGTTGGTGGCGTAGACGAAGGGTAGGCTCCAGCGCTCCGGCAGGGCCTTCATGCCCTTCTGGAGGATGCGGTCGGCCTCGTCGTAGCGCTGGGCCAGCCCGGCCAGGTTGGAGCCGCCCATCTGGTAGGCGTACCCGTAGCGCGGGTCGAGGTCGGTCACGATCTCGAGCAGCGGGGCGAGCGCCTCCCAGCGCTGCGCCTTGGCCAGCATGGTCTCGCCCACGTACTGCACCGCCTGGAGCCAGTAGTAGTCGGCCAGCAGGAGGCGCTGCCCGAAGGCGGCGGCCCGCAGGGCCTGGCCGCTCGGCAGCCAGGCCGGGTTGCGGATGATCCCGCGGGCCGAGGCCTCCGGCGCCAGCGAGGTGCGGGCGGCCGCGGTGGCGAGGAGGGCCAGGAGCGCCAGGGCGAGGAGGGGGGTGCGGCGGTGGAGCATGGGCGGGGGAGAGGATAGCGCCGGAGGGTGAAAAGGCGAAGGGCGCCGCAGCCAGGCGGCGCCCTTCGAGGTGAAGCGTGACGGCGAGCGGGGACTAGAAGACGTCCGGGCCGGTGCCGGTGCAGGGCATGCCGTAGACCTCGGTGCCGGCGGCGCCGCAGCTGCCGAGGCCGGTGCCGGGGAAGGCCGTGACGTTGCCGGGCATGGTGGCGGTGACCGGGACGGCGGCCAGCGACTGCTTCACCAGCATGACCTCACCGACCGCGGCGTCGCCGTCGATGTCGGCGGCCGCGCCGATGGAGTAGCAGATGCCGGAGTTGGTGGCCGCGGCGGTGCTGGTGGCGCAGCCGGCGGTGCTCATCTGGTAGTTGAAGTAGGTGGCGCCCTCGATCTGCCAGTCGATGGCGGTGGTGAGCTGCAGGTCGGCGGCCGGCCAGGGCATCTTGGCGGAGCCGATGGCGCCCACGGTGGGGAACAGCGTGCCGGCCAGGTTGTGGTACGAGCCGCCCACGTAGGTCGCGTCGAGCACGCCGGCGAAGGTCACGCCGCGCTCACCCTGGCGCAGCGCCTCCTGCGCCTTGCGGAGCCCCTCGACGTTGGAGGAGGCCTCCGAGAACTTGGACCGGAGCTGGTACTTCACGAAGTTCGGGATGGCGATGGCGGCGAGGATGCCGATGATGGCCACCACGATCATGAGCTCGATGAGGGTGAAGCCCTTGGCGATCTTCTTCATGTGATTCCTCCGGTCGGGCCGGGAGCGCCGCAAGCGGCGGCCGGCGTCTGTGCCCGGCCGGCGGCCAGGCATCGTTCGAGACGGCCCAAATGCACGGCGCGGGCCAGCCCGCCGATCCCGCAACCGCCTGGATCGACGCGTGGTGGGGGTTGTCCGACCTGACGAGGATGGGGAGGCAGGGTCTGCCGGGTGACGAATTTTGTCAGCCCACCCCCGGATCTGGGGGGAGGCCGTCGCCGGGGAGGCTCCAGGGTGCGGCGCGCCGGCTGCGGCGGCGCCTGGCGGCGAGCGAACTTTGACACCCGGGGCGGCGGGCCCGATCATCCGCCGGCCCGCCCGCCGCGGCGCGAGACCCCCGTGGAACTCCCCCTCGAGACCCCCCTCATCCGCGACCTGGCCATCGGCTGGGGGGCCCTGCTCGGCGCCGTGGTGGGCAGCTTCCTCAACGTGGTCATCGCCCGGGTGCCGGAGGGGCGCTCGGTGGTCCACCCGCGCTCGGCCTG
This sequence comes from Anaeromyxobacter sp., assembly GCA_016718565.1. NCBI lineage: Bacteria > Pseudomonadati > Myxococcota > Myxococcia > Myxococcales > Anaeromyxobacteraceae > Anaeromyxobacter > Anaeromyxobacter sp. The sequence continues at coordinate 934,149 of JADKCZ010000001.1, forward strand.
TCCGCGCTGCGGCGCCTTCATCGCCTGGTACGACAACGTGCCGGTCCTCTCCTGGGTGCTGCTGCGCGCCCGCTGCCGCGGCTGCAAGGCCCCCATCAGCGCCCGCTACCCGCTGGTGGAGGCGCTGGTGGCGGCGCTGGCCGGCCTGGCGGTGGCGCGCCACGGTCTCTCGCCGGCGGCCCTGGCCGAGCTCACCTTCGAGGCCCTGCTGGTGGCGCTGGCCTTCATCGACCTCGACACCTGGCTCCTGCCCTTCGTCCTCACCATCCCGCTGGCCCTGCTCGGCCTCCTGGCCAGCGCGCTCGGCCTCACCCCGGCCGGCTCGCTCGGCGACGCGGCCATCGGCCTCGGCGCCGGGGGCGGCCTCTTCCTCGCCATCCACCTGGTCGGCGAGAAGGTCTTCAAGAAGGAGGCCCTGGGCTTCGGCGACGTGGTGCTGCTGGGCGGGCTGTGCGCCTGGCTGGGGTGGCGCGGCCTCCTGCCGGTCATCCTGCTCTCCTCGCTGCAGGGCGCCGCGGTGGGGGTGGGGCTGATCCTGCTGGGGCGCCGCCGGCTCGGCGCGCGCCAGCCGACCCCGCAGGCCGACGACGACTGGACGCCCGACCCGCACCACATCCCCTACGGCCCCTTCCTGGCGCTGGCGGCGCTGCAGTGGCTGCTCCTGGCCGGCCCCATCGCGGCCTGGGTGCCGGGGCTGGCCGTCTTCCTCCCGCCCTGAGGCGCGCGTGCGGCTCCGGCTCAGGCTCCACCTCTTGGTCATCGCCGCGGCGGCCGCCGCCACCGGGCTGGCGGCGCTGCTGGTGGCCGGGCTGCCGCTCCTGGCCGCGCGCGCGCTGGGGCCGGGGCAGCTGGTGGCGCTGGCCATCGGCGCCGCCACCCTGAGCGCCCTGGGCGGCGCGGCGCTCCTCTTCCGCGCGGTGGGGCGCCCGCTGGACCGGCTGGTGGAGGCCGCCACACGGCTCTCGGCCGGCGACGGGCTGTCGCCGCTGGGGCCCGACGGCGAGCCCCCCTCGGGCGGCCTCGGCCGCTTCGCCCTGGCCTTCGAGCGGACCGCGGCGGCCCTCTCCGAGGAGCGGGCCCGGCTGGCCGCCAAGGTGGCCGAGCTGGAGGCCGCCAACCGGCAGCTGGCCGAGGCGCGCGAGGGGCTGCTGCGCTCCGAGAAGCTGGCCACGGTGGGGAGGCTGGCGGCCGGGGTGGCGCACGAGGTGGGCAACCCGCTGGGCGCCATCGCCGGCTACGCCGAGCTGGCGCGCATGAAGCAGGCCGACGGCAGCGCCGACCAGGCGCTGGTGGACGACTACCTGGCGCGCATCGTGGCCGAGGCGGGGCGCATCGACGCCATCGTGCGCGACCTGCTCGACTTCGCCCGGCCGGCCGCGCTCGACCTGGGGCCGGTGTCGCTGGCGGACGCGCTGGCGGCGGCGGTGCGCCTGGCGCGGGTGCAGGAGCGCTTCCGCGACGTGGACCTGGCCAGCGACCTCGCGCCCGACCTGCCGCCGGTGCTGGCCGACGAGCGGCGCCTCTCGCAGGTCTTCCTCAACCTCCTGCTCAACGCCGGCGACGCCACCGGCGGGCGCGGGCGGGTGCGGGTGTCGGCCCGCCTCGAGGGGCGGGTGGTGGTGGTGGCGCTCGACGACAGCGGGCCCGGCATCCCGGCCGAGCGGCGGGCCCAGGTCTTCGACCCCTTCTTCACCACCAAGGAGCCGGGGCAGGGCACCGGCCTCGGGCTGGCGGTCTGCCACGGCATCATGGCCTCCTTCGGCGGGGCCATCGAGGCGGGCGAGGCGCCCGGCGGCGGCGCCCGCCTCACCCTCCGGCTGGGGGTGGCAGGGCCGTGAGCCCCGCCGCGCCGCGCCTCGGGAAGTGGCTGGCCGCCGCCCTGGTGCTGGCCGTGGCGCTCGGCGCCCGGCTGGCCGCCTCCGGGAACGGCTTCACCCCCGGCACCTTCCTGCCGGCCGAGAGCGACTCCCTCTACCACCTCAGGCGCATGGCCCTCACGGCCGAGCGCTGGCCGCGGCCGCCGGCGGTGGACCCGCTGCTGGCCTGGCCGGACGGCGGCGCCATCCCCTGGGCGGCGGGCTTCGACGCCCTGGGGGCGGTGGCGCTCATGGCCGGCGAGGCCGTCCACCCGGGCGGCGGGGCGCTGGCGGTGAGCCTCCTCCACCTCGGGCTGGCGCTGCTCCTGGTGGCGCTCACCTTCGAGCTGACCTGGCGGCTGGCCGGGGAGGGGCCGACCCGGGTGGCGGCGGCGCTGGCCGCCGGGCTGGTGGCGGCGCTGGCGCCGGCGGCGGTGGCCTCGAGCGTGCTCGGCATCGTCGACCACCACGTGGTCGAGGGGCTGGCGCTGCTCGGGCTGGGCTGGTGGGCGCTCTTGGCCGACCCCGGGGAGGGGCGGGCGCGCCGGGCGCGGCTCGGCTTCGAGGCCGCCGGGGCGCTGCTGGCCGGCGGCGCGGTGCTGGGCTTCAGCGGCTCGCCGCTCTACGTGGCGCTGGTGCTGCCCCTCCTGGCCGGCGCCGTGCTGGCCACCCCGCGGCCGCGGCTCCTCGGCTCGGGCGCGCCCGGGCTGGCCCTGGGCGCCCTGCTGGCGGCCGCCGGCACCGCGCCGCTGGTGGCGGAGCACGGCCGGGCCTGGTCCTTCGGCTTCCCCTCCTGGCTGCAGCCGGCGCTGCTGCTGCTGGCCGCGCTGGCGCTCGGGGCGTGCCTCCTCTCGGCCCGGCTCGTCCCGGCAGGCCCGCCCTGGCGGCGGCTCGGCGTGGCGGGCGGTCTCGGCGTGCTGGCCGGCGGCCTCACGCTCCTGGCCCCGGCCCTCACGGGCGAGGGGCTGGCGGGCCTGGGCGGCTGGCTCCTGCGCCGCGACCCCTGGCTGGCCCGGGTGGACGAGTTCCAGCCCATGTGGCGCGGTCTCTCGGGCGCCACCGCGGCCACCGTCTACCGCTACCTGGCCTCGCCTGGCCTGCTCCTGCCGCTCACGGCGCCGCTGGCGGTGGCGGCGCTGGCGCCCGCCGGGTGGCGGCGCGCCGCCGGGGTGGGCTGGCTCCTCGCGGCCGCCTTCGGCCTGGCGCTCCTGCAGGCCCGCTTCGGCCGGGTGGCGGCCCCGTGGCTCGGCGTGGCCCTCGGGCTGGCGCTGGCCTGGGGCGGGGCGCGCCTCGGCGCCCACCCGCGCCTGGCCGCGGGGCTGCCGCTGGCGGCCGCCGCGCTGCTGCTCATCGACCCGCGCATGACGGCGGTGCCGCGCCAGCCGGCCGATCCGCTCCCCGACGGCGCGGTCGAGGCGGCGCTCGACCTCCGGGGCTGGCCGGTCGATCCGGCCGCGCCCGGCGTGCTGGCCCCGTGGGACCTCGGCAACCAGGCGCTGGTGATCGCCGGCCGGCCGGTGGTGGCCAACGGCTTCGGCTCCTACCCGGACCCGCGCGCCTTCGAGGACGCCGAGCGCGCCTTCCGGGTGGCCGAGCCCGAGCTCCTCGAGCTGCTCTCGCGCCGCCGGGTGGGCGTGGTCTTCGCCGGGGCCGCCAACCTCTTCGGCCGGGTGACCAGCGCCGCCGCCGCCATCCCGTTCGAGAAGCGGGGCTACAACCTGGCCTGGCTGGCCAGCGCCCCCTCGGCGCCGCTGCTCATCGCCGGGTCGGGGGTGCCGGCGCTCTCGGTGCGCCACGCCGAGCACCTGCTGGCGCGCTTCGCCGCCACCCGGACGGTGGTGGGCATCGAGCGGACCATCCCGGTGCTGTGGGGCTACGAGCGGGTGGCCGGCGCCCGGCTGGCCGGCCAGGCGCCCCCGGGAGCCCGGGTGGTGCTGGAGATCCCGCTCACGGCGCGCGGCCGGGCCCACACCTGGCGGGCCTGGGCGGACGCCGGGCCGGACGGGCGCTGGGCGCTGACCGTGCCGCTGCCGACCGGGCTGGCCACCGCCAGCGTGACCACCGCGGAGGGGCGGCTCCTGGTGCCCGGGGCGCCGCCGGCGGCGCAGCAGGTGCCGGAGGCGGCGGTGCGCGCCGGCCGGTTCGTCGCGGTGGGCCCGACCCCGCGGTAAGGTGCCGCCGTGTTCCGGGCCGTCCTCGTCGTCGACGATGAAGCGTCGATGCGCCACCTGCTCACCGTGATCCTCACCGATCGCGGCTACCAGGCGCGCGCCGTCGCCAGCGCCGAGGACGCGCTCAAGGAGCTCTCGGCCCGCGAGTACGACCTGGTGCTCACCGACGTGCGCATGCCGCACATGGACGGCATCGCCCTGACCCGGGCCATCCAGGAGCGGCAGCCCGGCGCCACCGTCATCGTCATGAGCGCCTACGGCTCGCACCAGGCGGCCCTGGAGGCCATGAAGGCCGGCGCCTACGACTTCCTGCCCAAGCCCTTCCGCCCCGACGACGTCCTGCTCTGCCTGCGCAAGGCCGAGGAGCGGCAGCGGCTGGCGCAGGAGAACCGCCGGCTGCGGGCCGAGCTCTCCGGCCAGGTGGGCGCCGACGCGGTGGTGGGCGCCTCGGAGGCGCTGCAGGCGGCGCTGCGCCAGGTGCGCAAGGTGGCGCCGCAGAAGACCACCGTGCTGGTCACCGGCGAGTCGGGCACCGGCAAGGAGCTGGTGGCGCGCGCCCTGCACGACCTCTCGCCGCGGGCCGCCGCCCCCTTCGTGGCGGTCAACTGCGGCGCCATCCCCGGCGAGCTGCTCGAGTCGGAGCTCTTCGGCCACGTCCGCGGCGCCTTCACCGACGCGGTGCGCGCCAAGAAGGGGCTGGCCCTGGAGGCCGACGGCGGCACCCTGTTCCTCGACGAGATCGGCGAGCTGCCCCTGCCGCTGCAGGTGAAGCTCTTGCGCTTCCTGCAGGAGGAGGAGGTGCGGCCGGTGGGCGACACCCGCTCGGTGAAGGTGGACGTGCGGGTGGTGGCGGCCACGGCGCGCGACCTGCCGGAGAGCGTCCGGGCCGGGCAGTTCCGCGAGGACCTCTACTGGCGGCTGGCGGTGGTGGGGGTGCGGCTGCCCCCGCTCCGGGAGCGGCCGGGCGACGCGGCGGCGCTGGCCGGCCACTTCCTGGGCCGCTTCGCCCCGCTGCGCCCCGACCTGATGGGCCTGCGCTTCACCGCCGAGGCGCTGGCGGCGCTGGAGGCCCACCGCTGGCCCGGCAACGTGCGCGAGCTCCTGCACGCGGTGGAGCGGGCGGTGGTGCTGGCCGAGGGGCCGGAGATCCGCGAGGAGGACCTGCCCGACGCGGTGCGGGCCCCCGCCGCCGGGGGCGCGGCGCCGCCGGCCGGCGACCTGTCGGTGAAGCGTGGGACACGGGCGCTGGAGGACCGGCTGATCCGGGAGGCGCTGGCCCGCACCGGCGGCAACCGCCGGCGGGCCGCCGAGCTGCTCGAGCTCTCCTATCGGGCGCTCCTCTACAAGATCAAGGACTACGGGGTGGAGTAGGTCCCGGCGAGGCTGGCTGATCATCCACAGACGGTTCATGACACGTAGTGAGCTATCAAAGAGGCATCACTCACCTACATGGCCTGATATCGAGGCCGTCCGCTTTCTTGATCCCGGCGCGAGCGATCGCGTAGCGTGACCCCCGCATGGCTCCCCGTCCCGTGAAGAGCGCCACCAGCGTCGAGGCCTCGCGCCTCGCGCCCAACAACGTGCAGCGGCTCCGCGAGGACCAGCTGCTCACCAAGGCCGAGCTGGCGCGCAAGGCGGGGGTGTCCCCGCTCACCGTGGCCCGCATCGAGTCCGGCCAGGAGTGCCGCGTGGACACCAAGCGGAAGATCATCCTGGCGCTGGGGCTCACCCCGGTCGACCGGGCCAAGGTATTCGGCGGCGGCAAGAGGGGAGGGCGGCCCTAATGGCGAAGAGCAAGCTCGCCGTCGGCCTGGACATCGGGTCGTCCGGCGTCAAGCTGATCCAGCTGAAGGAGCGCAAGGGCGGCTACGCCCTGCAGGCCTTCGGCACCGCGCCGCTGCCGCCCGAGGCCATCGTGGACGGCGCCCTGATGAACTCGGCCGCCATCGTGGCGGCCATCCAGGAGCTGGTGGCCCAGCAGAAGGTCAAGACCCGCGAGGTGGCCATCGGGGTGCGGGGCCACTCGGTCATCATCAAGAAGATCCAGCTGCCGCGCATGACGCAGGAGGAGCTGGACGAGTCCATCCAGTGGGAGGCGGAGCAGTACATCCCCTTCGACGTGAAGGACGTCAACATCGACACCCAGATCCTGACGCCCGAGGGCGACGCCGCCGGCCAGATGGACGTGCTCCTGGTGGCCGCCAAGAAGGACATGATCAACGACTACACCTCGGTGTGCGCCGAGGCCGGCCTGACCGCCACGGTGGTCGACGTGGACGCCTTCGCGGTGCAGAACGCCTACGAGGCCAACTACGAGCTGTCGCCCACCGAGACGGTGGTGCTCATCAACGTGGGCGCGGCGGTGGCCAACATCAACATCCTCTCCCGGGGGACCACCACCTTCACCCGCGACATCACCATGGGCGGCAACGCCTTCACCGAGGAGATCCAGAAGCAGCTCAACATCTCCTACGACGAGGCCGAGGCGCTCAAGGTGGGCGGGCAGGGCGAGACCGACGCGGTGGTGCCCCAGGAGGTGGAGCGGGTCATCCAGGGCGTGGCCGAGCAGCTGGCCGGCGAGATCCAGCGCTCGCTCGACTTCTACGCCGCCACCGCCGCCGACAGCCGCATCGCCCGGGTCTACCTGTCCGGCGGCACGGCCCGCATCCCGGCGCTCTTCAAGGTGCTGGAGGCGCGCGCCGGGGTCCCGGTGGAGATCCTCAACCCCTTCAAGAA